>NZ_RHJQ01000018.1:0-96331 GCF_004211995.1 Escherichia sp. E14S1 | reverse complement strand
GAGTCCCGTCCGTTCCGCCACTTATTAAGAAGCCTCGAGTTAACGCTCGAGGTTTTTTTTCGTTTGTATTTCTATTTTTGCTAAAATCGCAAAAATCCTCTGCGTTTTCCGCCCTTTTTCCGCAACAGTCTAAAGCCCATAATCACCTTAGTTAACGAAAATAGCATTAAAAGAGGCATATTATGGCTATCCCTGCATTTGGTTTAGGTACTTTCCGTCTCAAAGACGACGTTGTTATTTCATCTGTGAAAACGGCGCTAGAACTTGGCTATCGCGCAATTGATACCGCACAAATCTATGATAACGAAGCTGCAGTAGGTCAGGCGATTGCAGAAAGTGGCGTGCCACGTCATGAACTCTACATCACCACTAAAATCTGGATTGAAAATCTCAGCAAAGATAAATTGATCCCGAGTCTGAAAGAGAGCCTGCAAAAATTGCGTACCGATTATGTTGATCTGACGCTAATCCACTGGCCGTCACCAAACGATGAAGTCTCTGTTGAAGAGTTTATGCAGGCGCTGCTGGAAGCCAAAAAACAAGGGCTGACGCGTGAGATCGGTATTTCCAACTTCACGATCCCGCTGATGGAAAAAGCGATTGCTGCTGTTGGCGCTAAGAACATCGCTACCAACCAGATTGAACTCTCTCCTTATCTGCAAAACCGTAAAGTGGTTGATTGGGCCAAACAGCACGGCATTCATATCACTTCCTATATGACGTTGGCTTATGGTAAGGCACTGAAAGATGAGGTTATTGCTCGTATTGCAGCTAAACACAATGCGACCCCGGCACAAGTGATTCTGACGTGGGCGATGGGGGAAGGTTACTCCGTAATTCCTTCTTCTACTAAACGTGAAAACCTGGAGAGTAATCTTAAGGCACAAAATTTACAGCTTGATGCCGAAGATAAAAAAGCGATCGCCGCACTGGATTGCAACGACCGCCTGGTTAGCCCGGAAGGTCTGGCTCCTGAATGGGATTAAGCCTCTCTGACAGCTCCTCCGGGAGCTGTTTTTACATGCTCGCTAAGGAAATCGATAAAAGCCCGGATGCGCGTACTTACCGCACGGTCGCTGTAATAGACTGCACTGAATGGCATTTCAACTGGCAACACTTTATCTGCCATTAACTCCACCAATTCTCCGCGAGCGATTTCTCTGTCGATCATGTAGTCGGACAAACACGCAATCCCGTTGCCACTCAGGCAAAGCTGTTTCAGTGTTTCCCCACTATTGGATGACAAACCGTACTTCACCTCATGTAATTGTCCATCACTACAGGCTATCGGCCAGGTATTGAGGGAAGCGGGTTCAGTGAATCCAAGACAAACATGTTGCTTTAAATCGTCGATCGTTTCTGGCTTCCCGTAGCGGGAAATATACTCGGGGGAGGCGATAATTTTTCGATAACTGTTAAATAACGGCCTGGCACGTAAGCTGGAATCCGTTAACGTACCGGCGCGTATCGCGACATCCACTTTTCTTTCGATCAAATTAATAATCGTTTCGGAGGAGACTAGCGATAAAGTGACTTCCGGATAGCGTTCACGGAAAGGCTTAATCAACGGCATCAGAAAGTGCAGCACCACTGGCGTCGCGGCATCGATCCGTAACAGTCCACGCGGTGTATTACGCGTCTCCATAATTTCTGATTCTGCCGCAGCCATCTCCTGCAAAATCAACTGCACGCGACGAAAATAACGCTCGCCTTCTTCCGTCAGGCTAAGTTGTCGCGTGGTCCGATTAAGCAGGCTAACGCCGAGTTTCATCTCCAGCTTTTTCACCGCCCGGCTTACCGCTGAGTTTGCTTGCCCTAATTGTTCCGCTGCCCGGCTAAAACTGCCGCTTTCGACGACCGAAACAAAAATGGCGAGTTCTTCCGACGTGGCTTTCATTTTTGCTCCTGTTGCAAAATAGAAGAGATATTTTGAATTAATTTGTCATTAAACCATCAGGATATGTGATATGTCATCCGATTTAATGTTCTCAATAATGAGCAAAATTCTGACCGGTGTAAGCACTCGCTTACATAACAATATACAATTGCTCGTTGAAAGAGTGAGCTAAAATCCCTATAACAGTAGAACCCTCCCGAGTGAGGAAGGGGTGACGTAATAGAGGTTTCAAAGTCAAAAGTGCGAAAAAACACCTATGCCATGCGCTATGTTGCCGGACAACCTGCGGAAAGGATCTTACCGCCGGGGTCTTTTGCGAGCATCGGCCAGGCATTACCACCCGGAGAACCGTTAAGTACCGAAGAGCGTATTCGGATCCTGGTGTGGAACATATACAAACAGCAACGCGCTGAATGGTTGTCGGTATTAAAGAACTACGGCAAAGATGCACATCTGGTTTTATTACAGGAAGCGCAAACAACGCCAGAGTTAGTACAGTTTGCGACTGCTAACTATCTTGCTGCTGATCAGGTACCCGCTTTCGTGCTGCCGCAGCATCCTTCCGGTGTAATGACCCTTTCGGCGGCACATCCCATTTATTGCTGCCCGTTACGCGAACGTGAACCTATTTTACGTCTGGCGAAATCAGCGCTGGTGACGGTCTACCCATTACCTGATACCCGCCTGTTGATGGTCGTCAATATTCACGCCGTCAACTTCAGTCTTGGCGTAGATGTTTACAGTAAGCAGTTACTTCCTATTGGCGATCAGATTGCCCATCACAGCGGCCCGGTCATTATGGCGGGAGATTTCAATGCCTGGAGCCGTAGAAGGATGAACGCGTTATATCGCTTTGCGCGGGAAATGTCGCTGCGCCAGGTGCGTTTTACCGATGATCAGCGCCGTCGGGCGTTTGGTCGCCCGCTCGATTTTGTTTTCTACCGTGGTCTTAACGTCAGCGAAGCTTCTGTACTGGTTACGCGCGCTTCCGATCACAATCCGCTACTCGTTGAATTCAGTCCCGGCAAGCCTGATAAATAAGGTATGTCAGGTCTGCCACAGGGCAGACCAACGTTTGGCGCTGCCCTTTTATACTCAAACAACAAAAGGACAGCGCAATGACAATACAATCCCACCATGACCACGTAGAAAAGCAGTTTAGCTCGCAGGCCAGTGAGTATTTAACCAGTACCGTACATGCATCCGGGCGAGATTTACAGCGCCTGGCGGTGCGTCTGGCTGATTATCCTGATGCAAATGTACTTGATATGGGCTGCGGAGCAGGGCATGCCAGCTTTGTCGCTGCGCAAAACGTGAGCGCGGTGGTGGCGTATGACTTATCTGCCCAAATGCTGGATGTCGTGGCACAAGCTGCCGAAGCTCGGCACCTGAAAAATATCGCCACCCGCCAGGGATATGCCGAAAGTCTGCCATTTGCCGATAACGCATTTGATATTGTTATCAGCCGTTATTCTGCCCATCACTGGCATGATGTTGGTGCAGCACTGCGTGAAGTGAATCGGATATTGAAACCCAGCGGTAGGCTGATTGTGATGGACGTAATGTCTCCGGGTCACCCAGTGCGCGACATCTGGTTACAGACGGTAGAAGCATTACGCGATACCTCTCACGCACGAAACTACGCCAGCGGTGAGTGGTTGACGTTAATCAATGAAGCCAAACTGATAGTTGATAATTTAATTACAGATAAGTTACCGCTGGAATTTTCTTCATGGGGCGCCAGAATGCGTACGCCAGAAGCATTAGTAGACGCTATTCGCATTTACCAACAGAGCGCATCGACAGAGGTGAAAACGTATTTTGCCTTGCAGAATGATGGCTCTTTCACCAGTGATATCATCATGGTAGAAGCACATAAAGCGGCATAAATAAAAAAGGCACCGGGGGAATCGGTGCCTTTTTATTATCTGGTTTATCAGGAATCTGGCATGTTGCTGTTTTTCACAAACAACGTCAGCTTATCGCCTGGTTGCAGATTCGCAGTGTCGCTGTTCCAGCGCATCACATCTTTGATGTTCACGCCGTGGCGTTTAGCAATGCTTGAAAGCGAATCGCCTTTGCGCACACGATACGTAATGCTATCGCTGTTGTTTGCCAGCCGCTGTGCGCTACTACCTGCGCCAATCGTCAAACTTTGGCCTGGTTTCAGCTTAGCTCCGCGCAGTTTATTCCACTGCTGCAAATCTTTGGTGCTTACGCCGAGACGTGAAGCGATACTTGAAAGCGTGTCGCCAGAACGAACGGTGTAAACACGACTGTTAAGCGGCGTATTGTCGGCGACCAGCGTCGACTGTACAGCAGCAATTTCGCCGGAAGCCAGAGATTCACGCAGTTGATCTGCATGCTTCTTTGGCACCATCACGTACTGCGGGCCACTTGCGCCCAGCGTGGAGCCTTTTACACCAGCGTTGAATGTCTTCAGCTTGCTGACGGAAATTCCCGCCATATCTGCAACCTTCGCCATATCAACCGGGCTACTCAGGTGTACACGCGCCAGAGCACGACTTTCATCGGTCGTCGGCAGACGTACACCATAACGTTTGCTGTTTTTGAGAATATCGCTCAATGCCAGCATTTTAGGCACGTACTGCTTCGTTTCCTGCGGCAACGGTAACGACCAAAAGTCCGTGGATTTCCCACGTGCTTTGTTCGTTTTAATTGCCTTCATGACCCGACCTTCGCCGCTATTATAAGCCGCTACGGTCAAAAGCCAGTCGCCGTCAAACATCTTGTTCAGACGTTGCATCATGTTCAGCGCGGCTGTCGTTGAAGCAACAACATCGCGACGCGCGTCATAATTGCGGGTCTGTTTCAAACCATAATTGCGCCCCGTGCTCGGAATGATCTGCCAGATGCCTGCGGCATTGGCGCCAGACGTCGCGTGAGGATCAAAAGCGCTCTCCACTATGGGTAGTAGTACCAGTTCCATAGGCATGTTACGTTTTTTAACTTGCCCGGCTATCCAGTACATATACGGCTCTGCCCGTAAAGTTACATCGTGGAGATAGCTCTTATTGCGTAAATATTTCTGTTTCTGTTCGCGAATCCGGTCATTTTCCGGAATTCCCATCTTTAGCTCGTCGCCAATGAAAGCCCACAAGTCACCATCTGGCGCGATAGACGTCCCATCGTCCATCCATCGTGCCTGACTTGTAAACTTTGCTGCTTCCCCTTGACCAGCTGCAGAAAGGCTCTGTGCGTGCTGTTGGACGTTACCGGTACTCTGGCAACCCACGAGCAGGACAGAGGCGAGTAATATCGCTTTTGCCTTCATGTGTGTGTCAATAGTTGCTTAAAAGACGACCGATCATAACGGCGAACGAAGCCGATGACAAGAAAGTTTTATCAGAATCTATCTTTCTTTGACCTTAACCAGGCAAAACGCTCCTCAGGTTGTTGCAATAATGTTTCTTTATTAATTACATTAATTAAATCAATATCTTCTGTTCTTAAAAAAACATTAATTTTCCGCTCATTTTTCAGAATTACGGGGAGTGTAATTTGATTTTTTGCCCGTAACTCAATAACTTTACGATAATAATCATTTATGGACAAATCGTGCGGAAGAATACTCAAGGCAAACTTCATATTTGATAAAGTATATTCATGAGCACAACATACCAGTGTATCGTCAGGTAGAGCACTTAATTTTTTAAGTGATTGATACATTTGAGAAGCTGTACCTTCAAATAATCGCCCGCAGCCACCAGAGAAAAGAGTATCACCGCAAAATAGATAAGGATTGCTGAAGTAACAGATGTGTCCTAAAGTGTGACCTGGTGTAGCAATTACACTAAATTCATGCCCCAAAACGAAGGCAGTATCACCATCTTTGACTACCTGCGTTGTTCCCTTATCTTGTGTCTCTTGTGGACCGTAGACCACAATTTGCGGAAACTTTTCCACCAGTTCTTTTACGCCGCCAACATGATCGTGGTGATGGTGGGTGAGAAATATGGCCTCCGGTTGCCAGTTATTGGCGGCAATGGCCTTTACTACCGGCTCCGCTTCTCCAGGATCGACAATCAGGCAACGGCCTGCTTCATCATTCAAAACCCAGATGTAATTGTCATCAAAGGCAGGAATACTGTTAAGATTCATATATTACCTCTCAGTGTGAAACGGAAGGTTGTGATGAAACCGGCAAGGAACCCTCAAACAGTCGTGGCTCCTGATTGCTGGGGCGATTTGCCCTGGGGAGAGCTTTATCGCAAGGCGCTGGAGCGCCAGCTCAACCCATGGTTCACGAAAATGTATGGTTTTCATCTGCTTAAGATTGGCAATTTAAGCGCAGAAATCAATTGCGAAGCGTGCGCGGTTTCTCATCAAGTGAATGTTTCTGCGCAAGGAAAGCCCGTACAAGTGCAGGCGGACCCGCTTCATCTTCCTTTTGCCGATAAATCCGTCGATGTTTGTCTATTGGCGCATACGTTGCCATGGTGCACCGATCCGCATCGTTTGTTGCGTGAGGCCGATCGGGTATTGATTGATGATGGCTGGCTAGTCATTAGTGGCTTCAATCCCATCAGTTTAATGGGATTACGTAAACTTGTGCCAGTCTTGCGAAAAACATCGCCTTATAACAGCCGGATGTTTACCCTGATGCGACAACTGGACTGGCTCTCTTTGTTGAATTTTGAAGTGCTACACGCCAGCCGTTTCCACGTTCTCCCGTGGAACAAGCACGGAGGAAAACTATTGAATGCGCATATTCCTGCGCTTGGTTGCTTACAACTTATTGTTGCCCGGAAACGGACTATTCCTTTAACGCTAAATCCGATGAAACAGAGTAAAAACAAGCCACGAATTCGCCAGGCGGTCGGCGCCACCCGGCAATTTCGTAAACCACAGGCTTAAACTTCGACTTGGTAGCCCGTATCTTCCAGTGTGGGATTCATTGCCGCGGCACGAGCCAGTTCATCGCAACGTTCGTTTTCTGGATGACCGGCATGGCCTTTTACCCATTCCCATTTGATTTGATGCTGCCCCAACGCGGCATCAAGACGTTGCCAGAGATCAACATTTTTTACTGGTTTTTTGTCTGCTGTTTTCCAGCCACGTTTTTTCCAGTTATGGATCCACTGGGTGATCCCCTGGCGGACATACTGGCTGTCGGTACTCAGAATGACTTCACAGTGTTCTTTTAACGCTTCCAGCGCGACAATAGCGGCCATCAACTCCATACGGTTGTTGGTGGTGCGGGTGTAGCCAGCGCTAAAGGTTTTTTCGCGTCCACGATAGCGTAATATAGCACCGTAACCCCCAGGTCCTGGATTACCCAGACACGAACCATCGGTGAAAATTTCTACCTGTTTAAGCATCTCTGGTAGACTTCCTGTAATTGAATCGAACTGTAAAACGACAAGTCTGACATAAATGACCGCTATGAGCACTGCAATTACACGCCAGATCGTTCTCGATACCGAAACCACCGGTATGAACCAGATTGGCGCGCACTATGAAGGCCACAAGATCATTGAGATTGGTGCCGTTGAAGTGGTGAACCGTCGACTGACGGGCAATAACTTCCATGTTTATCTTAAACCCGATCGGCTGGTGGATCCGGAAGCCTTTGGCGTACACGGTATTGCCGATGAGTTTTTGCTCGATAAGCCCACGTTTGCCGAAGTAGCCGATGAGTTCATGGACTATATTCGCGGCGCGGAGCTGGTTATCCATAACGCAGCGTTTGATATCGGCTTTATGGACTACGAGTTTTCGTTGCTTAAGCGCGATATTCCGAAGACGAATACCTTCTGTAAGGTCACCGATAGCCTTGCGGTGGCGAGGAAAATGTTTCCCGGTAAGCGCAACAGCCTCGATGCATTATGTGCTCGCTACGAAATAGATAACAGTAAACGAACGCTGCACGGGGCATTACTCGATGCCCAGATCCTTGCGGAAGTTTATCTGGCGATGACCGGTGGTCAAACGTCGATGGCTTTTGCGATGGAAGGAGAGACACAACAGCAGCAAGGTGAAGCAACAATTCAGCGCATTGTACGTCAGGCAAGTAAGTTACGCGTTGTTTTTGCGACAGATGAAGAGCTTGCAGCACATGAAGCTCGTCTCGATCTGGTGCAGAAGAAGGGCGGAAGCTGCCTCTGGCGGGCATAAATACCTGTGAAAGGCGCTAAAAATAGCGAGTTGGGCGATTTTTGCAGCAAACGATTCAAAAGATGAGAAAAATCGTTGACGAAGGCCGAGGCAATCCGTAATATTCGCCTCGTTCCCAAAGGAACACAACACGGAGCGGTAGTTCAGTCGGTTAGAATACCTGCCTGTCACGCAGGGGGTCGCGGGTTCGAGTCCCGTCCGTTCCGCCAATATTCAGAAAGCCTGAGTCAGTAATGATTCAGGCTTTCGTCGTTTTAGCCTTCAGGAGAGTTTGTTGCCCCTGAAGGCAAATAGATATAATCTAAAAAACTGTCACATCATATATAATGACCAGCTATTATAAATTCTGGCCATTTCTGTTATTCCAACGCATCCCATTTCTCCAGTAATTCTGCTGGAATTTCATTTATTACTTCCGAGAAGCGTTTTCCGACCAGGCGCTCTGCCTGACGCAACAAGGGAATAGTCGGACTGCTCGGCTCGCTATACTCAAACCAGCGACGTATAACTCTCAAACGTTCCAGCGCATCGTTCCGGTCGCTAATTTGCCTTTGTTCTGCGCAGACCTTTCCGGTCTTTTCAGCAGGTATATCTTCGAGTGGTGCAACATACTCTGCCTGTGCCGTTTCAGTATTATTGATGGAGACATGCTCAGGAAGAACAGCCAATGTTTCCTGTGATGGGATCTCTGGCGTGGTTGATTGCACCGCTCCCGGTAACAGAGTCAGCAGTTGCGTAAGCCGCGAAAAGTCCGGAGCATGGTCATTCAGCATTTTACGCGCATGGCGTTGCAGTCGCTCAGTGTTTTCAGCGGCCTGGCGAAAAGCGTCTAGCGGCAGTACACCGCGAGCTTCCAGATCGGCCAATTGCTGACGTACCGATTCCGGCGCCAGGGCATCCGCCGGGCGTGATGCAGACAACGAGCGTTCCACATCTCGTACCTGGAGGCGCAAAGCGGCATTATTTGACAGCGTAATGCCTCGGATATCCGCTATTACGCCTTCGTGGTCCAGCAACGCCGATAGTGCGTTGCTGCGCGCCACTGCCGCATCTTCGGCGGTGATATCTTCAGTTGCAAGCAGTTGTGGATGGATGGTATCCGGGTACAAGCTGCACAGCGTTTCGAGTTGCGTGAGTACCTCTGCCAGTCCTCTGGCTCCGGCCTGCTGGATACGGCAGCGCAGTAGAATCACCAGGATTCGGATATCTTTGCTTCGTGTCAGTAGGCGGCGAGCGTCTCGCTCGAGTTCTGCCCAGTTAATGGTTTCCGGCGTACTGACAAAATCGCCATATTGCGCTTCTTCACGCGGTGCAGCGCGGGTGAACAGCAGCAGGTATTCCGGATCATATTCCAGATCCGGGCCACAGGGGCGTTCGGCCGAAATAGGGTCTGACAGAGATGTATCCATTAAATTATCCTTAGTGCGCCAGATAGTGCTCAGGTTCGAAAATCATGCCTGTCACCGGATCGTCGTGCATGGCTTTTCCAGCCCAGGCGGTCCAGCCTAACTGATATGGGCCGCCGGTAACGGCAGGAGGAGCGGCGTGTGGTTTTAGCTGTAGCTCAATTTCCCAGCAGTATTCAAACCCGGTAAAGGCGCGAACCAATTCCGTCAATACGGGCAGGTTGTTGCCGCCAGGCAGGAAGCGTTGATAATCGGCCAGCGTCAGTGGGCCAATCACCAGTCTGAACTTATACTGCATGTCCGGCACGGCCTGACCGATGAGTGCGCCGTTGCCAATGACGGAAGAAAGGGCTGGTGTCCCCAGCCGGGTAATTTCATCATCTGCCACGGGTATCCAGTGCAGGACATATTCCTGTATCCGGAAAGGCACGCCGAAATAGTGCGCCAGCGTGGCAGCCAGCCCGTCTGGATTGCGTGATTCGCGCGCCAGATGAGCCGATGCCGCCAGGCGAACGTGATCTGGTAGCGGGCTGTCTACACTTTCTCGCAAATCTTGCCCGCTGAGGCTGGCGATATAAAAGGCAAATCGGTCATATTTCGGTTTATCCAGACCACCTCCAGCTGACTGGGCGCTGCGCCAGGCCTGATAAAACTGGGTCAGCCAGCGGTGATGAAAAAGGTCAGTAAAACAGGTTAGCGTCGGATCGCGGTAGCTTTCGGTCCGGTTACGCGCCAGTTCGGTGTAGTGCAGCGGCAGCGGGCCATTCGGCCCCCACAGCCCGAGGCTGTACAGACTGACGTGCAGGCGCCCTTCCTGCCAGCTTACACTGGCGATTTCCCGTGGTGCAAAAGTCAGCGCAGGTGTTTGCCCGAGGCGGAATTTTTCCATTCGTGGCTGCCAGGCACTACCTGCAGGGACGGTACACAACTGTACATTCACGCGGCGCATCAGGTTCAGAAAACCGTAACGCCAGGGCATTCCCTGCGCCTGAGTGAAATCGCCGTTCATACACTTCCCCGCTGTCCGGCCCTGACCGGCCAGGTTATAATTTTGCCGCGCTGCATACTGTGCAGCGTCATCTGCGAGAAGGTATTAATGGAAACATGACGGGCGATATAGTGTTCCAGCACCAGGCCGAACAGATACGGACTGATGCCAGAAAAACCTTCTTCATCCACCGTCAGCTCACAACAGACGCCGCGACCATAGACCAGCAGCCCGGAACCCGGCAGACGGCGGGTGACCGGCGTTGTTTTGCAGCCAATCAGGCTGCGTACCTGTCGTGATTGCGGACTGTCATGCGCCGGAATAAACAGGTTAAGCAGATCGCGTAGCGCTTGACCGCCGGTACGGTGATCCAGATCGGCCAACGGCAGATAATTAAAGGATAACTGGCGGATCAACCGCCAGGCCATTTCACGTTCCGCCAGTGGATGCTGCGGCGGACGAGGCGGGCGAATAAGTCCCACGCCCGCCACCGGGATGGCCGCATCCACGGTCAGATCGTCCCAGCCATTGCGTGCAATAAGGCAGGGGAGATCGCGGTTGGTGACCATGGCCGTGATGGTGATATGGCGCAGATTTTCCGGGTATGGCGCTTCATATTGGTCAACCAGTGACAGGAACACTTCCGATCCCGTATAGGGGGTGCGGGTGCCGTAGCGGCGGGCGTTTTCCGACAACCGACGCGGCTCCCGGCGCAGGGAAAAATAGCGCCCGTGGTTGCCTTCATCGTTATTGCGGGTGTGGTAGAGCGGGCGAAAGGTCATTTTCCGTGTAGTGTCGGTTTCCAGCCCTTCCACTTCCTGGACCGAGAACACCTCATAATCCAGTGGATGGGTCCTGTCCACCACAAGGTGCTGCTCTGTCGAGCTGTGGGTGACGTCGATTCGGGCGGTGACGCGGGGAAAAAGGTTAACAACCGGGGTACAGAACAGGCTGAACTGTGACGCATTTGTCTGGTGGATCAGCCAGTCCGGCGGCAGGTGATTTAGTAAGATCACAATCTCCGCTACGCCGCCGTTAATTTTCTGTAACCCGGCAGACAGACCTGCCGGCGTGAAAAAATAAAAGCGTTCCGGACAGGCAAAATATTCATGCAGCAGGTTATGACCGTGAAATACGTTCCAGGCCAGTGGCAGCAGTCCCTGACCTGGCTCCAGCCCCTCGTAGGTAACTGGCTGTTTCAGATTTACATCCAGTACGCCGTCAAAATGACCCGGAACGCCTGCCAGTGTGGCAATGGAACTGGTATGCAGAAGTTCGAACAGGTGAGAGGCTGTGCGTTCCTCGCCGCAGAGATATAGCGGTAGCCTGTCCAGCCCGGCAAGTTGGCTAAACGTTAGTTCACCGAAGGTGCGCAGGGTAATACGCAGCGCACCGGCGACATGAATGTTGGTAGGTAGGTAGCGATGCAGAGCAGGCATATCCGGTGGAGCTGCAGTCAGGCGCACCTCTTCGATGGTGAGCGGCCACAGCGTCACATCCTGGCTGCTGCGAAACTGGCAGGCGGTACTTTCGCCTTCCGGAATGGCGGAAAAAAAAGCGGTGTCGCGTGGGACGGTGAATCCCTTCGCCAAATCGCCTTCTTCCGGATCGGGATGCAACTGTGCCACGCTCATTGAGGGCGTGGGAGTAACATAATTGGGGCTGACGACCTCCAGCAGGCGCTGGGTGAAACGCGGAAATTCAGCGTCAATTTTAAGCTGCGTACGGGCAGTCAGGAAGCTGAAGGCCTCAACCATCCGCTCCACATACGGATCGGCAATATCCGTTCCCTGCATTCCCAGCCGGGCGGCGACTTTGGGATGACGTTCGGCAAATTCGGCTCCCGTTTCACGCAGGTAGCTCAATTCGCGGTTATAGTATTCCAGTAGCCGTGGATCCATCGGTCACCCTCTATATTAAAAAAACGTAATGCGGCTCTGTTCCATATCCAACGCGCTGCGTACCCGGAATGCCGTCGGATACGGCTGCGTAAGGATTTCGCCACGAATTTCAAACTGTAATGTGTTATGGCCACTCTGGCGTTGTTCATCCTGTAGTGGAATTATTTGCAGGGTGGATGCTTTCAGCCGGGGTTCAAATCGAGTAATCGTGCGTAAAATAGCCCTGCGGATATCGTCCCACTTGTGTTCATACAGAAAGCTGCCTGCCAGTGGAGGCAGGCCGTAGTTCAGAACAGAAGCTGCCGCCTCTGGGTAACGAGTGGCATCAATATCATCTTCATGACTGACGGTGTTGAGTAAAAATGACAAATCCCGGCGGATGATCTCCTTGAACTGGACTGAACTGACGCTGATATCGTGATCGCGCTTCTGCTGCGGGGCATCGTCACACAGTCGATCAAACAATGTAGGCATCAGGTGGTTGCTTTGGCGCAAACGAGAGGCGCTCATGCGTCACTGCTTTCGGGTGTATTAAAGGTACAAGAGGTCATATCCAGCAGGCTGATATCGCCGTGGCTGGTGAGCCACATTTTTTGTCCTAACGCCGTAACCAGAGTTTCTCCTGGCCCATCCTGCCAGGTGGTTTCCCGGCACAGACGCAAGGTATCAGCAGCGCTTTCAGAACCACTGTAGCGAGAAAACAGCCAGGCGCTGTGTGTGTCGCCGTTGTGAAGTGTGATATTGACGGGTTTCCAGATTAGATCTGTCAGATTAGCCGGCAGGGGGGATTTCAGTGAACGAATTTGCGAAAATGGCAGCCAGATATACACGCCACCAGCGACCAGTTCCAGCACCGGGCCGGTACGCGAGTCACTGTCGCTTATCCAGTCGAATACGCCGCCATTCCACTGCCCGGTGGTGTCTGTTATAGCTTCAAGCGCGTGGCTGCGGTTGGCATCGGCTTCCTGCACTTCGCCGCGGGCGTTACAGGCGAGAGCAGCCAGTAAATCCTCCATCCAGGCGAGTGGTGGGAGAATAAAACCGGGACGCTGTTCGCCCTGAAAGCAGGAGTGACGGTATATTTCGCAGCGGATCAGCTCGCCAAATACCTGAGCCTCGCGAGCATAATTGGCGTCCACTCGGGCGCACAGCTGAATTTGTTGCAGCGCCCGCGACCAGTCACCGATTGCGCACAATAACTGAAACAGGCTGTGCCGACGTGAAGCCTGTGCCGGGTGCATCTTTACCTGGTGTTCCGCCAGTTGAATGCCCTCTGCCACGGAATAGTCTCGCAGCAGCGCCGACAAGGTAGCCGGTAGCACGTTATTGTTTGTCATGAGTGATATCTCCGTGTTGTGCCGGGTTTATCCGGTAATGGCTGTCAATGCCGATGACATGGTGCTCTCGCTGCGTCAGATCGGGCAGAATGGCGTTATGCACTGCCTCCGGTTTGTATTCAGGAGAAAGCAGATGCAGGATATCAGGAGGAGTCTTTTTGGTAGGCCAGGTAGATTCTCCTTCACCGGTGGCATCCAGTACATCGAGAATAGCGTCAATACTTAACCCGCCAGTGACCATATCCTGTAATGTATCGGCTTCAGTGACCAGATCACGCAATGAAGACAACTCCTGCGTGCCACCCTCTCCATTAAGGGGGAAAGGATCGGCATGACGATGAATATCTTGTTCAGGAGACAACAACGCCTGGCGGTATTCCTGATAAAGCAAGGTTAGTGGGGTATCTGAATCTGGGGTGCCTTCAGTAGCGACTGCGCCATGAACCGGAATAATATCGAACGGATTTTGCTGCTGCTGTTGTTGTTGTCGAAACCAGTCGAGATCGAGATATTCGGTTGTTGTTTCAGGCGAAATGACAGGCTGCAGTGCCGTTTTTTTCTCGCATAGCTCAGGAGACATCGGATTGTCCCGGACAAGACACCAAGAAGATAACCCCCATTCAATCAGGTCCCCTTCATTCAGGCGCATACGGTGATGTGGCTCCACAATCAGGTCATTTACCGTGCAACAATATTCATCGGACAGATTGATTATCCACCATGCCTCTTCGTGGCGAGTCAGGCTGAGAGCAATCTTTGTATCCTCCTCCACATCAAAAACAGGGCTCCATGGCGCTTTGACTGTGAAGATAATCTGTGTTCCTGCAGTGGCGTAAATGGTGCCATCGGTAACGCCGTGCCCCTGTATTTTTTGCAGTCCCCAGGTAATATTTTGTTTCATTACGTATCACTGTATAGAGTGTTTTTTTTAATAGAGTAATTATTTATATTTTTTAGATAAGTAACGCTGATTAATTTGCTTTATCAATATTAATTTTCTCGTAAATATATAATGGTGATTATTGCTGATATATATTCATGATATGAATTCAATTAACTTTTTGTATTGAAAATCATCATGAAAAAGATACTAACCGTTATATTACATTGCATTCTGTGATATGCATCATTGTTTCAATCTGAGATTTTGATAATTCTATTAATTAGAAATCTTAATCGGTACATTTATATTTATGTATCATTTATATGTTTTTACATCATTAGGTGTAACAGATGGACACTCCTGTTTCACGCAGTGCGCTATATGGAAAGCTAACAAGACCTTTATTTCGGTCTTTAGAATCTGCGACAACGTTCTGTAAATTGCGCGCTAACCCTTATGTCGAACTGATACATTGGTTGCATCAGCTAATACAACAACCAGAGAATGATATTCACAATGTACTTCGACATTACCAAATAACATCTTCTGATGTTGAGACGGCGTTAATTCAGCAATTGAATATATTACCTTCCGGCGCGAGTGTAATTAGCGATTTTTCCCACCACATCGATCTTTCTGTTGAGAAAGCCTGGATGTTGGCAAGTATCCGCTTTGGTGATCAAAAAATTCGTAGTGGTTGGTTACTACTTGCCTGGTTAACCACACCAGAATTATATCGAGTGTTAAAAAAGATCTGTGCGCCACTAGCTGCGCTGCCGGTAGATGAATTGTTAGATACTCTTCCATCTTTAATCACATCATCTCCTGAAATAACAGAAATGCCATATGACGGTTCGGATTTGAATTCTGCTGTTCCGGGGGAAGCAAGTCAGGTATTTCCGAGCGAATCAGCCGGGAGCAAATCCGCATTGGCGAAATACTGCCAGGACATGACAGCACTGGCGCGTGAAGGTGGTATCGATCCGGTCACCGGTCGCGGGCACGAGATCCGTACCATGACGGATATTCTACTGCGTCGTCGCCAGAATAATCCCCTGCTAACCGGTGAGGCCGGCGTTGGGAAAACGGCAGTGGTGGAGGGATTCGCGCTGGCGATTGTTAAGAGTGAAGTGCCGCCTTCATTGCGTAATGTACGGCTGCTGTCGCTGGATGTCGGGGCGTTGCTAGCCGGGGCGTCCATGAAGGGCGAATTTGAATCCCGTCTGAAGGCGCTGCTGGCAGAAGCTGCGCGCTCACCGCAGCCAGTGATTTTGTTTGTCGATGAAGTTCACACCCTGGTGGGCGCTGGTGGTTCATCCGGTACAGGTGACGCCGCCAACCTGCTGAAACCGGCGCTGGCGCGCGGCAGCCTGCGCACCATCGGCGCAACCACCTGGAGTGAGTACAAACGGCATATTGAGAAAGATCCAGCATTGACCCGGCGTTTTCAGGTGTTACAGGTCGCAGAGCCGGAAGAGGTTGCTGCTGTTGAGATGGTCCGCGGGTTAGTCAACACGCTGGAAAAACACCATGACGTCCTGATCCTTGATGAGGCCGTGCGCGCCGCTGTACAGCTTTCTCACCGTTACATTCCGGCCCGGCAGCTACCGGATAAGGCCATTAGTCTGCTGGATACGGCGGCGGCCCGTGTGGCGTTGTCGCTCCATACCCCGCCTGCGAAAGTCCAGTATTTGCGTCAGCAGCTCAACGCTGCCGAACTGGAGCGGGAGTTGTTATTAAAGCAGCAAAAAATGGGTATCCGCGCAGAGCGGGGCGACACACTGGCGACACGGATCGCATCATTGAATACAGACCTTTCTGACACCGAAGAGCGCTGGCAGCAGGAACTGGAGTTGGTTCATACCTTACAAAAACAACGTTCAGCAGAACCTGACGAGCATGACGAAACCGCGTTGCAACAGTCGGAAGTGGCATTAAGAGGTTGGCAGGGCGAAAACCCCGTCGTTTTCCCGGAAGTCAATGCGGCAGTAGTCGCCGCCATTGTCTCCGACTGGACCGGTATTCCCGCTGGCCGCATGGTGAAAGATGAGGCCAGCCAGATTCTGGAACTACCCGCACGTCTGGCGCAGCGTGTTACCGGACAGATGGACGCGCTGGCACAGATTGGCGAGCGAATCCAGACCGCGCGGGCTGGTTTAGCTGATCCGCGTAAACCAGTAGGGGTATTTTTACTTGCCGGGCCGTCTGGTGTCGGTAAGACCGAAACCGCGCTGGCGTTGGCGGAATCTATCTATGGTGGTGAGCAGAACCTGATCACCATCAATATGAGCGAGTTTCAGGAGTCGCACACCGTCTCCACGCTGAAGGGGGCTCCGCCCGGCTACGTGGGCTATGGCGAAGGTGGCGTGCTGACGGAAGCCGTACGCCGTCACCCCTGGAGTGTGGTGCTGCTGGATGAAATTGAAAAAGCCCATCACGACGTACACGAGTTGTTCTACCAGGTATTCGATAAAGGAGCGATGGAGGACGGCGAAGGTGTTCACATCGATTTCAAAAATACCACGTTATTGTTGACTACTAATGCTGGGGCAGAACTTATCAGCCAACTCTGTGAGGATCCGGCGCTGATGCCCGATTCGGCAGGGTTAAAAGAGGCGTTAATGCCAGAGCTACGCAAACACTTCCCGGCGGCTTTCTTGGGGCGTGTGACGGTTATTCCTTATTTACCGCTGGATGAGACGGCGCGTGGCGTTATTGCCCGTCTGCATCTCGATAGGCTGAAAGATCGAATGGTGGAGCAGCATGGTGTTTCACTGGTGTATGGCGATGAACTGATTACGCATATTGTGTCGCGCTGCCCGATGCACGAAACCGGCGCTCGTTTGCTCATCGGCTATATCGAACAACATATCCTCCCACAACTGTCCCGTTACTGGTTGCAGGCGATGACAGAGAAAACGGCCATCACGCAAATCCGCATTCGTGTTGATGACGATGAACAGGTTATTTTTGAAACGGATTAATGGAGCATCCTTATGGCAAAAGAATTAAGTGGTGCACTGTGGGTCAGTCGCTTTACTGGAAGTTCTTCCACCAATGATTTGCAGGGAGCTTTTCGTGCATCGGTTGATAATTTCTTGCGCGCGTCTGGTAATGCGCATTCAAGGGGCCGTATTTCTGCAACATATCGTCCTCCCGCGAGAGCATATCTCATGCACGGGTCAATTGATGGACATTAAATATGACTTTTCGTTATTCGGCGTTGTGGACATTTCTGTTAATGATGTTCGCTTTCTGTGTTCAGGGGGAACCGCCTTTACCACAGGATGTGCAGCATTTTCTGAGTGATGCGGAAATGTGCCAGCATCTTGCTGGTGAATGGGACAGTTCTTTACCAGAGAAGGATAAAAGAGACATCGAAAAGGGGGTTGATACCTGGTGTCCTCCGGCGAAGAAATCACTCCCTGTGCTGCGGGAAAAGTACAAAGAAAACAAAGAGATTATAAAAATACTCTCTGCGTATGATTTTTAAACTGTACCGTCGGACCACTCCCCTGGTGTCGTCGGCTGACTGATAAGGAAATGAAGGATTATGGCTATCAACAATAGCGCGCAGAAGTTTATTGCCCGCAACCGAGCGCCCCGAGTGCAGATTGAGTATGACGTTGAGATTTACGGCTCCGAGAAAAAAATCGAGCTGCCGTTTGTCATGGCAGTGCTGGCCGATCTGGCCGGTAAACCACGTGAAGAGCTGCCATCGGTCACCGACCGTAAATTCCTTGATATTGATATCGATAACTTTAATGAACGTATGAAAGCCATCGCGCCGCGCGTGGCGTTTGCTGTCCCCAATACGTTGACGGGCGAAGGGCAGTTAATGGTCGATATCACGCTGGAGAATATGGACGATTTCTCGCCTGCGCAGATTGCCCGTAAGGTGGATGCCCTGAACCAGCTGCTGGAAGCACGTACTCAGCTTGCCAACCTGCAAACCTACATGGATGGTAAAGCGGGAGCAGAAAATCTGATCAACAAACTATTACAAGACCCGACGTTACTGAAAGCTCTGGCCAGCGCGCCAAAACCTGTCGTTCAACAGGAAAGTGTCTTATCAGGTGAAACGGGAACAGCAGACTAATTGCGATTTTATTAAGGAACTTTCATGGTAAACGATACTCTTCTGGCGACTGGCGACCTCTCTGCTGCGCAAACCACTGCCTATCAGGAAACGGAAATTGATTCGCTGCTGGATAAAGCCTTCCGTCCCAAGACTCCTCAGGCTGCAAAGGCAGTTGAGGCGGCAGTTCAGACGCTGGCCCAACAGGCTCTGACAAATACGGTCACTGTTAGTGATGATGCTTATAAAAGTATTGCAGCAATTATTGAGCAGATCGATTTCAAATTAACTGAGCAGATCAAACTAATCCTGAGTCATCCGGAATTTCAGAAACTGGAGTCCTCCTGGCGTGGGATGGAACATTTGGTTTACAACACCGAAACCGATGAAAAATTAAAAATCCGCTTTATGAACCTTTCGAAGGATGAATTGCGGAAAAATATGAAGCGTTACAAAGGGATCGCGTGGGATCAAAGCCCCATGTTCAAAAAGTTGTATGAGGCCGAATATGGGCAGTTAGGCGGAGAACCTTATGGTTGTATTATTGCGGATTATTATTTTGATCACACACCACCGGATGTGGATCTGCTCGGCTCCATTGCCAAAGTGGCAGCCTCAGCCCATGCGCCGTTTATTGCCGGGGCCTCTCCGTCAGTGTTACAGATGGACTCCTGGCAGGAACTGGCTAACCCGCGTGACCTGACCAAAATTGTGACCCAAAACCTCGAATACGCACCGTGGAACTCGCTGCGAAAAAGTGAGGATTCTCGCTACATTGGCCTGACGATGCCACGTTTTCTCTCCCGTTTGCCTTATGGTGCGAAAACAAACCCTGTCGATGAGTTTGATTTTGAAGAAGATGCAGATGGCGCAGACCACAGCAAATATGTCTGGAGTAATGCCGCCTATGCAATGGGTGTAAATATCAACCGTTCTTTCAAACATTACGGTTGGTGTACGTTGATCCGTGGTGTGGAATCTGGTGGAGCGGTGGAAAATCTGCCCTGTCATACCTTCCCGACCGATGACGGCGGCGTGGATATGAAATGCCCGACAGAAATTGCAATCTCTGACCGTCGTGAAGCTGAACTGGCGAAAAATGGTTTTATCCCACTTATCCACCGTAAAAACTCTGATTACGCCGCCTTTATTGGCGCGCAGTCTCTGCAAAAACCGCAAGAGTATTACGATCCGGACGCTACGGCCAACGCCAATCTCTCAGCTCGTTTGCCATATCTGTTCGCCTGTTCACGGTTTGCGCACTTCCTTAAATGTATCGTGCGCGACAAGATCGGCTCGTTCAAAGAGCGTGAAGATATGCAGCGCTGGCTCAATGAATGGATCATGAACTACGTTGACGCCGATCCGGTGAACTCCTCGCAGGAAACCAAAGCTCGCCGCCCGCTGGCAGCTGCCGAAGTGGTGGTGGAAGAGGTGGAGGGGAATCCGGGCTATTACGACGCCAAATTCTTCCTGCGCCCGCATTTTCAGCTTGAAGGGTTAACAGGATCACTGCGTCTGGTGACAAAACTGCCGTCAGTAAAACAGGGTAATGCCTGATTTTTATGAATATTTTAATGAATGATGCCGGGTAATACTCTGGGGGATATATGGCATATGTTTATGGACTGGTAGATTCATTGCAGGGCACTGACATGGTGGGAATGGCGGGGGCAGGAGACAGAAAGGAATGTGTGTTCTTAGTTCAGGTATATGCACATGTGGGGAATACTGGAGCCTGGAAGCAGGGGCGAAAGGTTTTTGGGGATAAATCGATCCCCAGAGGAACAGCAATTGCCACTTTTGTTAACGGAAAGTATCCCTCGAGGCAGAATGAGCATAAGCATGCCGCTTTCTATCTGGAACAGGATAGTCAGTATATTTATGTTATGGACCAGTGGACAGGTAAAACCACGAAAGTCTCTGCACGCCCTATTTCCCGAAAAGGTGGAATGCGCAGCGATGGAACATATCCTGATGCCAGTAATAATGCGGAAGCTTTTTATATTATTGAGTAGAGGATAGATTCAATGGGGACACGTTTTATTTTTTCTCTGTTGTTGGGTTTTATGTTGTTTTATTCACAATTTGTTACTGCGTGGGAAGTCAGTTGCCCCGTGTTTATCAATATAAAATCCTCAACAACAGTACTGGAGCCAGATATATCTGCATCGTGGCAGAGATCTTCCCGCTATGAACCCCGTCTGTGGTTGGACGGGGTAGGGATGTCGCAGGGAAAACCTGAAAATCGGGTGGATCTAAAACCAGAGACAGAGACAATAAAGGGTGAAACCAGGCAAATATGGGATACCACAATGGCCAGTAATCAGAATAGTGAACGTTACTGGGTTTCCTGTATTTATAACCATGGACAGGTTTGGTTATCACAACCGGTCCCTGCATTGGCGACACAGTGCCAGGCATCTTCTTTGCCGGGGCAGCGGGTACCAGGAGAGTCATCGATATCTGTGACATGTAAATAGAAGTAATACATTCATTTTGTGAATTAATGACGTGCCGGTATCTCATTACCGGAAATTATATAGCCTTCTATTCTTCTGAAATTAAGGAGAGGGGGTTCTGTACGGCCATGGTTTACCTGAATTCATATGCGAAGATAAACCAGGGATTATTTTAAGTAATTCTTAATAAGGAAATGAAAATGGCTTATGATATTTTTCTGAAAATTGACGGCATTGACGGCGAGTCAATGGATGACAAACATAAAAATGAAATTGAGGTGCTGAGCTGGCGCTGGAATATCCACCAGGAGTCCACCATGCACGCAGGTAGCGGTCTGGGATCCGGCAAAGTCTCCGTGACTAACCTGGAGTTTGAACATTACATCGATCGCGCTAGCCCGAACCTGTTCAAATACTGCGCCTCTGGTAAGCATATTCCGAAGTCCATCCTTGTCATGCGCAAAGCAGGCGGCAATCCGCTGGAATACCTCAAATATACCTTCACTGACCTGATTGTGGCTGTTGTTTCCCCCAGTGGTAGTAAGGAGGGTGAGATCGCCTCCCGCGAGAGAGTCGAACTCTCTTTCAGCACCGTGAAGCAGGAATACGTGGTGCAGAACCAGCAGGGTGGCAGTGGCGGCACTATCACGGCAGGTTACGATTTCAAAGCTAACAAAGAAATTTAAGCAATATTTTCCCGGCCAGGTATATAGCCTGGCCGGTTTTTATTATTTGATTTTAAAGGAAATTACAGTGAATAAATGGCGTAACCCCGGTGGGTGGTTATGTGCGGTAGCTTTGTCTTTTGTCTGCCTGCTTTCCGGGTGCAGCATTGACAGCGACGATGTGCCGGAGCTGATGTCACAAAGACTCGATCTGGTGGTTAAGGCTTCCGATAAGGTGAATCCTGACAATCAGAAAAAAGCCGCGCCCATAGAGATACGCGTTTATGAACTGAAAAATGATGCAGCTTTCATAGCGGCGGACTGGTGGTCCCTTCAGGACAATGACAAAGCTGTTCTTGCCGATGATTTACTCCACCGCGACAGCTTTATCTTGCGCCCGGGCGAGGAGAAAAAGCTGCGTCGTGCTCTCAATAAAGAAACCATGGCACTGGGGATCCTCGCCGGCTATCGCAATCTGGGAAAATCAGTCTGGCGGGCCACGTATAAAATTCCTGATCCCCCGGAAAAAAGCTGGTACAGCCGCTTTATGCCGAAGAAAAAAGTCGAACTGGATGCCGGTATAGAGCAAAGCGCTATAGTGATTAAAGAACGGGATGAGTAAATTATGAGTTGGAATAACCGTGTGGTCTGGAGTGAAGGACAATTTTTGCTGCCACAGATGTTTCAGCAGCAGGAACGCTATCTGGAACATATCATTCATTACCGCAGTTTGCCGCTTTCGCCTTTTTTCTGGGGCTTCAGTGAATACGGCATTGATAGTGAGGCGCTGAACATCGGAAAACTGGTACTCACGAAGGCTTCCGGAGTGTTTGCCGACGGTACGCCGTTTAATGCGCCGGGTCACACACCACTACCGCCGCCTCTGACCATCCTACCAGAGCACCTTAACCAGTTGATTTATCTGGCAGTGCCAATACGTACGCCGAACAGTGAAGAAACCAGCTTCGGCAATAACCCGGAATCACTGGCACGCTTTTCGGTGCATGAAAATGAAATCCGCGATGCCAACTCTCTGGGGCGCGGCGCACAACTGTTGCAACTTAGCCACCTGCGCCTGCGACTGTTGCCGGAAAAAGCGGTGACAGATGCGTGGATCGGTTTGCCCCTGACGCGCATTACGACGATACATCCTGATGGACGCATCGAGCTTGACAACGATCTGATCCCGCCGGTGGCAAATTACCAGGCAAGCGCACTGATATGTACGTGGCTATCGTGGATCAACGATTTGATAAAAATGCGCGCAGATTCACTGGCGCAACGGTTGACGGGCAGCGATAAACACGGCCATGAGGCGGCAGAGGTATCGGATTACCTGCTTCTGCAAATTCTCAATCGTTTCGGCCCCTTACTGATTCATATGGCGAAAACGCCGCTGTCGCCGGAAGTGCTCTATCGGAACCTGTGTGAACTGGCTGGGGAACTCTCTACCTACGTACGGCCACAGACGCGCCGTCCGGAAGAATATAAAGAATATAAGCACCTGACGCCCTATGCCGGGCTGAAATCGGTAGTGGATGAGGTGCAGTACCTGCTGAATGCTGTGCTGATCCGCGGAGCGCAGCGAATCACTCTGGAGGAGGGAACTTACGGTATTCTCAATGCGGTGGTTGAGCCTTCCGAACTGTCAGATTTCAGCTCATTAGTGTTGGCGGTGAAGGCGCATATGTCCGCAGACACCTTACTGCAACATTTTTCGGCCCAGACCAAAATAGGGCCGTCCGAACGCCTGCCGGAATTGATTCGCTCGCACCTGCCGGGTCTTGCTTTACAGGTATTGCCGGTGCCGCCGCGTCAGATCCCGTTCCAGGCTGGCTACATCTATTACGACATCCGCCGCGACGGTGTGCTGTGGGAACATATCGCCCGCTATGGCGGTATGGCGATGCACACCGCCGGAGAATTTCCGGGGCTGGAGTTGGAGTTGTGGGGAGTTCGCGATAAATGACCGACGAGATTCTGACGCCACCTGCGGTGAATACCCTGTCATTCCAGCCATCAGTGGGTGGCACAAAGTCGCCTGATAATGACATCCAGGACAGCCTTCGTGGGGAAGATATAAAGGTGGTGGTTGAAGATGGCCCGGATATGAAGCTTCGTCTGGCCGAAATTACTGCTGCCGTGAATCCTCTACTGGCAGCGGCCAGCCCGTTGCTATGCGCACTGGCGCAAATGCCCCGCGAACTTTCCCCTGGTTTTGTCGAACATTACCGTGTCCTACTGGAGCGTGAAGTTCGTAGATACCAGACGCTGTGTGATCAGGCAAACCTGCGGCGCGAACATGTGCTGGCGGTGCGCTATTGCCTGTGTACGTCGCTTGACGAAGCTGCCAACAACACCACCTGGGGGCGTCGTGGTGTTTGGGCTGGAAAAAGCCTGCTGGTTACTTTTCATGGCGAAAGTGAAGGCGGCATCAAGCTATTTCAGATAATTGGGCGTCTGGCCGCAAGTTTCCAGGAGCACAGCGATGTGCTGGAAATCATATACCACATTCTGGGGCTGGGTTTTGAAGGCCGCTACAGCGTTCGGCCCGACGGGCGTAAGCAACTGGACGATATCCGTCAGCAATTGTTGACCCAATTGGTCCAGCGCCGCGATCCGATAACGCCGACGCTCTCACCGGGGTTTACCGGTGCCGTCAGCGGACGGATGCGGCGGATGCGCCGGATGCCGGTCTGGCTGAGTGCAGGAATAGCTCTGTTGGTGATGCTGACGGTATTTGGCCTTTATAGCCACCGGATGGATCTCGCCACAGAAACCGTACAGCAACGTATCGACGCCATCGGTAAACACCTGCCGCCACCGCCCGTTCCGGTGCACAAACTGCGGCTGAAAATCCTGCTGGCGAACGAAATCGCGCGTGGCCTGCTAACGGTTGAGGAAGATGAGCACCACAGTCGGGTTGTATTCCGTGGCGACACCATGTTTGTACCGGGGCAGAAAACCGTGAATGACACGTTGCGCCCGGTGATTGATAAGGCCGCGCGGGAGATTGCGCGAGTGGGCGGTGCCGTGACGGTGACCGGCCATACCGACAGCCAACCGATCCACTCCGCTGAGTTCCCGTCCAACCAGGTGTTGTCGGAAAAACGTGCGGCAGAAGTAGCTTCGCTGCTGACATCTGGTGGCGTTCCGGCTAGCCGAATTCGGGGTGTCGGTAAAGGGGATACTATGCCGGTGGCTGATAATAGTACTAAAACTGGACGAGCGCAGAATCGCCGGGTGGAAATTCTGGTGGTGGAGTGAATTAATAATGGAAAAGCTAGAGTGTAATGCGTCTAACCATTCGCCAGTGTGGGGAGTAACAGAATTTATATTCTGGAAACTGGCGCCTAAAAAATGGGGGGGAGGCGTAGCATTTGGGCGTTATTTTAAAGATGGTTGGGTGAAGCATAACTGTCTTTTGATCAATGCAGCTGCAAATGCCTGGCATTTACCTACCCCCTTA
This sequence comes from Escherichia sp. E14S1, assembly GCF_004211995.1. Classification (NCBI taxonomy): domain Bacteria; kingdom Pseudomonadati; phylum Pseudomonadota; class Gammaproteobacteria; order Enterobacterales; family Enterobacteriaceae; genus Escherichia; species Escherichia sp. E14S1. The sequence continues at coordinate 71,107 of NZ_RHJQ01000018.1, read as the reverse complement.
CTTGCTGGAGTTTGTTGGATTGAAGTAGGGGGAGATCCTCAGATTATAGACACGCTGGCATTTGAATTTCGTGCTATGAGTTGGAGTGGGCCTGAATGGGTTGATGAACATATCACAATCGCTTCGAAACCAGAAAAAACTTCTTTTGGTGCGGTGAGTATGCAATTGCGAACTGCAGCCAGAACACTCGGGCTTGATGAGACTAAAATGGACAACTCTCAGTTGCGTGAGCTGGCAAATTGTCTCCAGCATGATGTGTTTAATATACAATTAGCTGCAAGACATCTTTATCAATTGGCTGAAAAAGATGGTTTTCAGGTATCCTTACCTCACCTGACAAAAGAACAAATAAGAATTATTGGAGCTCGTTATAATCGAGGTGTTTCCCTTAGTCTGGAAAAAATAAAGGAAGATACCAGCTATGGCGATTTTATTATAAATAACTGGTTACATTTCTCTAGTTTATTAATAACTACCTGGAAGTCTTCATGAGAAAAATAATTCAGATATCAGGGTGGTTATTATTTATTATGGGATTGGTCACTATCATGCTTTTTTCCGGGAGTGAGTACCAGTGGATGCAGGATATGGACCCTTCAATAACAGCATTACCTCAGGGAAATGGAAATAGAGATGTAATCAGAAAATTAATTTATTCTATTTCAGTGGCTATTCAGATTGTTCTTTATTTTCTTTCAGTATCGCGTACAGGAAAGGGGGTTTCAGCCCTGGGCATTTTGCTATTACTGATTATCGCATGGAGTTCTGAACAATAATGCAAAAATTTCTCAGTCTGCTGTTTTCCCGCCGCGCGCTGGCCATTGTTGGCGTGGTGATGCTGGCGTTGCTGATCTGGTTTATTGGGCCGCTGGTGGCGTTTGACACCCTGCATCCGCTCGCGTCCGTGGGAAGTCGGGTAGTCACCATCGTTCTGTTACTGATGTTCCTCGCACTGTGGCTGGTTAACTGGTCGATGAGCATCATTGGCGTGACGGTTCTGTGCCTTGTCATCGGTTTTGTTTCACCCCTGCTGGCCTTCGGTAATGTTCATCCATTTGCGCCGCTGTGGCTGCGTCTGTCGCTTATCGGCCTGATCCTGCTGTCTTATGCGCTGTATGGCCTGTACCGGCTGTGGCGAGCGCTGCGTCTGGATGAACAACTGCTACGCCGTTTCCTGCATCCGCGTGGGGAAGACGTACCTGTGGCAGGGGAAATTAAAGCCGACCTGCGTACCGTCAGCCATATTGTCACTCGCGCCATCCGGCAACTGAAACAACTGCGCGTAGACCTGCCCGGCTGGCGTAAAGTCCTGGAAGGAAAGCGTTTTCTGTACGAGCTGCCGTGGTTTATGGTTATCGGCAGCCCCGGCGATGGTAAAACCACCGCGCTGCTTAACACCGGGCTACAGTTTCCGCTGGCGGAGCAGATGGAGCAGACCGCGCATATCCTCACCGTGCCGGGCGGCGGCACGCTGCACTGCGACTGGTGGTTTACCAACGAGGCGGTGCTTATCGACACCGCCGGGCGCTATGCCCGCCACGATGATGGCGGTGAAATCAGTGCAACCCAGCGCAACGCAGGGGAATGGCAGGGCTTTCTGGGGCTGCTGCGCAAACACCGTCCTGGCGCGCCGCTGAACGGCGTTATCCTGACGCTAAACGTGGCGGATCTGACCGCGCAGTCCCCGGCGGAACGACTGGCTGCCTGTGCGGCTCTGCGTGCGCGGCTGGCTGAACTGCGTGAGACGCTGGGTATTCGTTTCCCGGTTTATCTGGTTGTCACTAAGATGGATCTGCTGCCGGGCTTTACGGAGTATTTCCGTGGGCTGACCAGTCACCTGCGTGCCCAGGTCTGGGGCTTCACCCTGCCATACAGCCGCAGGCGTCACGCCAGCGATCCGCAGTCGTTGCATGCGCTCTGTGGCCAGGAACTGGCAAATCTGACGCTGCGGCTGGAGCAGGGGCTGGATACCCGGTTGCAGGAAGAGTACGACCTTAAAAGCCGTCAACGGCTCTACCGCTTTCCGCGCGAATTTTCCGCGCTGGGCGCGCCGCTGCTGGAAGCCATTGAACAGATTTTCCTCGATTCAAAATTTGACGCCACCCAGCTTAACAACACCCTACGCGGCGTATTTTTTACCAGCGCCGCACAGGCGCAGGCAGACGCGGTGGCCGATCAGACGGGCATCTGGCAGCGCTTTGTCCGGGCGATCAAAGGGAAAGTGGAGTCACCTTCTCATACCTTACTGGACGGCAACCGCAGCTATTTTCTGCATGATCTACTGACCCAGTTTATCTTCCGTGAAGCACACCTGGTGGAGCCGAATCTTCAATGGGCCTGGCGTTATCGCCTGCTGCGTACTGGCGGGCATCTGCTGGTACTAGCGTTGGCTTTCTGGTTGTGGCAGGGAATGCAGGGCAGCCAGCAGGGTAACAGCGGCTATCTGAATGAAATCGCCAGCAGGACGGTCCAACTGGATGGTGACGTCAAAGCCTATACCGGAAAACCTGCTATGCAGCCTGTCCCAGTCCTGTTGAACCAGGCACGGGCGCTCTCTGCCTGGCCGGGGCTGGACCCGGACTCACCGCCGTTGGACTGGCGTTATGGTCTTTACAGCGTTCCGCCAGTGATGGAGAGCGTGGCATCCTTGTATGACCGCCTGCTGGACCAACTCCTGTTGCCGCCACTGGTGAAGCGCATGGAATATGTGCTTTCAGATGCCATTGCTCGTCAGGACAGCAAAGCCGCGTATGACGTTCTGCATGTTTATCTGCTGCTGAATCTTGATAAAGACCACGAGGACAAATACAACGCAGCGGAGATCCACACCTGGGTACTGAACGATCTGGAAAACCGCGATAGCGTGGCGGAGTTCGGCGGCCGTGCAGCGGTGCTGGAACATATCGACGCCCTGTTTGACGGCAGCCGCGTGGTGCATTCGCCTTATGACAAAGATGAGGGACTGATCCGCATGGCGCGGGCTTTCCTTGACGGTCATACCAGCACCGAGCGTATCTATACTCGAGCCCTGGCTTCCATGGAGAGCGAAGCACCGCAGGAGTTTTCGCTGGTTCGCGCGGTGGGCGCGGATGCGGGGACGGTTTTTGTCCGCACGGATGGCGCGCCGCTGGATAGGGGCGTGCCCGGCATCTTTACTCGCGAAGGCTACCGGGAACTGTTCGACAAACGGCTGTCGGAGTTTGTCGCCTCCGCATCAGCGGACGACGCTTGGGTAATGGGCCGGGAAAACGCGCAAAAAAAACGACTGATATTGTGATGAGCCAGTTGCCGGGGCAGGAACTCCCTGTTACCCGTGAGGTACGCCGCCTGTACCTGGCTGAATATGCCCGCCACTGGCAGGATTTTCTGGCTAGTATTCACAGCATCAACAGTGCCGGCGAAGACAGTAGTCCCGGACTGGCGTATGACCTTCAGGTGCTTCGCACACTGGCCTCGCCTGACTCACCTCTGATGCGCCTGAGTAAAGCGGTGGTGGAGCAGACCACGCTGGTACCGCCGCTGGATGCGCAGGCCAGACAAAAACAGATGGCCCAGCGCGCGCAGGACCGGCTCTCCGGTAATGCGGGAAAAGCAGTGCAGACGGCAAAGCTGTTGCAGGATATCCACCCGGAAGAGCGGCTGGAAAAATCGCTGGTGGATGACCGTTTCGCCGCTCTGCGAGAAGTGGTTTCCGGGCGGACGGACAGTGGACAGGGGGGCGGGGCGCCGCAGTTAAATTCGCTGCTGACGATGCTCAATGAGTATTACACCCAGCTCACTATCGCCGACAGTGCATTGGCCGCGAGCACATTACCGGGCCGCATTTCGGCGGCGGAGAAACTACAACTGGAAGCGGCAAAACTGCCCGCACCGCTGAAAAATATTCTGCTGGAGCTCACGCAGCAGGGAACGCGAAAGATCAACGCCGGCACCGGTGAAGTGCTGAACGCGCAGATGGAAGCGGTGATCGGCGATGAGTGCCGTGATGCCATTGACGGGCGCTACCCCTTCACCGACAGCCCGCAGGAAGTCAGCGCGGACGATTTTAACCGTATCTTTGCTAGCGGCGGTGTGCTGGATGCCTTCTGGACGAAGCAACTGGCCCCGCTGGCGGATACCGCCAGCAACCCGTGGCGCTACAAACCGACCGAAGGCAACATGACCTTACAGGGACCGGACCTGATGCCATTTCAGGAGGCGAAACAGATCCGCAGCGTTTTTTTTAATGGGGAAGGAGGGAAAAAGTTTTCTTGGGCGATGCAGGTCCGCGTCGTGGATATGGACCCTGCAATCACTGAACTGGTGATTGATATCGACGGCCAGGTGCTGCGTTACGCTCATGGCCCGGTCAGGCCGCTAAAAGTGAACTGGCCGGGGCCGCGCAACGGCTCAATGGCAGAAATCACCGCCAGCCCGTGCATTCGCCAGGACACCTCAACGCTACTGACTAATGGACCGTGGGCGCTGTTTCACCTGCTGGATGCGGGTAAGTCGCAGGAGACGGCGGTACGGGGAACACAGCAGGTGGAGTATAACTTCGACGGGCGGCGGGTGGTGCTGGAAATCACCGCCGGACGGGATTTTGACCCGGTGGATCGCGAGCTGCTGCAAAACTTCAGTTGCCCTATGAGGATTCTCTGATGCGCCGTGCTACGGCAGTATCGGCTCCGGCGATGTTTGGCAGACTACCGGATCAGCGGGACTATGTACGCTGGCGGGTGAGTGCGAACGAAGGGCAGGTGTGGCAGGCGTGGCTGAACCAGCAGACGTGGCTGGGGCAGGGGCGGCATATTGTTCTGCCGGAAGGAACGGATGCTGCGAAGGCCGGAATAAATGACGGTTGGATGCACCTGTCACCGCGTGAGAAAACGGCGCTGCCGGAACACCACCCATTGCCGTGGAGTTTTGTTCTGTCGCCGGAATTTTTATCCATTGGCGGGCGTGATGAGTGGCTGACCGGAGTATTGACCGCATCGCGAGACAGCACGGGCAGACCGTGGCCGCTGGTGATTTACCAGCGTGCCGGGCGGGAATGGCTGGAAGAGAGCCTGGATGACACACAGGGCTGGCTGTACTGGCTGGCGCAGTTGACGGCAGCTCATGTCTCACCACAGACAGAACGCTGCGGACGACTGGTGGAGCAGACCGACCAGTTGTGGGCGCTATGGCGACCGGGGCCGCGCTGGGCGCAGTGGCTACGCGGCTTACGACGTGTTCCGCAGCGTAGCCGGGAACTCACCGGCTTGCCGGACGCACCAGTAGTGGAACTGCCCGGTGTGCGCCACCTGCCGTGGCCGAGATGGCCAGAGAAAATACTAACGCAGGCACAACAAGGGCAAGGCTGGTTCTGGCAGCAGAACAGTGAAGGGCGGTATGTGGATGCGCTTCGGCTGGATATCCGGCCGCATTAAAAATAATCAGACAAGGAGTAGTGAATCATGGGGTCTTATGATAAAGCCTGTAATAACACTGGTGCAGTCAGGTTTGTACAGCAATATCTGAAAGAATGTGAATTAATCGCTAAGCAACTTGATGTGCCTGTGGAAAATATCCTGGGGCTTGCCGCAAAGGAGTCCTTTTACGGGCAGGGTCGAATCGCGACAGAATACAATAACTATTTTTCCATGCATGGTCCGGCACCTTTACAGTCAGGGCAGGTTCACCCGCTGGGGAGTAATAAGGTTTGGGTTACCACTTATACCTCTTTTTCAACTAGCGGAAAGTCCTTTGCAATCAGATTTGGTAATGCGGTCAGAAATAAAAAATCCCCAGAGCAATTTGCGCAGGCATTGATTGATTCTGGTTTTAATTCAGGTAAAAACAGTAATGGCGGCCATACCGGTTATGCTAGTGAGTTAGTGGGGGTGATTAATATGGTTAAGCGGAGAATAACATGTCCTGTAAATTAATATCAGTATTGCTTTTCATGGTCGTGTCCGTGAATTGTTGTGCTGAAATTCTTATCAGGAATGTGCCGCGGTTTGATCTAACGAATGTTAACCAGTCAGGTCTTACTGAAACACAGGCGCAGGCATTATTGGTTTTTTCACTAAAAAATGAAAAATATAATGTGGAATTGTCTGGGGTTTTTCTTGACAGTTCTCTGAAAGATAAAAAAGGTAACCTGTTTCATCCTGGGTATTTTAGTTTTGGGGTAGGTTATGATTCTCCTTCCGCCGGTGCGACAGATGTGTGGGGACTATTTTCAGTTAGCCCTGTAACTGGTGATATATGGGAAGAGTATTCATGCAGGAGAATCTCATTTCCCGCGCTGCAAAAAATACAAAAAGGAATAATGAAAAAAACCGGAGCAACGTTTGCCAGTGAAGTGGTTCAGCGCCGGGGGCTGGGTTGTACGGATGAGTAGGTCCAGTTGTGGAATTGCCTGCCGTGACCGTGCTGGCCAGCAAAAATGTTAACGCTGGCACAACAAGGGTATGGATGGTTCTGGCAGCAGAACAGCGAGGGGCGGTATGTGGATGCACTGTGGCTGAAGGGGTATAAATTATGTTAATGAGAATAGTATTGGCACTAGTTGTTGGATTGTTAAGTATGGAGCTTCAGTCAGCACCTACAAGGAATATATCCGATATTCCTATTTATAGTTCTCTGAGAGAATGTGTAAATATCAAACCGCTAAAACTTCGTCATGTAAATAATCTGCTTATTCTGAATGCTGAATTTACAGTAAAAAAGAATATACAGCAATGCGGTTGCTTTTATACTTTCGCACATTACATTAGCGTATTATTAACTCAGGGACCAGGAGAGGCATTGACTAACCCGAAGAATCATCTTCAGGAAGGGAAATTTCCCCTTGAAAAAAAATCGAACGCAGGATTTGGTTATATCCTCAGAATCATCCAAGATAAAAAATAACAGGCTGGCTGTTTTTATAGGCTGTGACTGGCCGGGTGGATAAATATTATTGGTTAATAAAATAATAGATTGTGATTTTTTTATGGTTAGATATTTTACTTGTCGTATGGATGTTTATGATTTGTATTTCCCCTGCTTATGTTGTAAATAAAATTTATATTATTGAATATAACAGGCTTGCAAAATGCATACTAGCCTGTCCAGTGGATCGTTATGAACAAGGTGATCTCCTTATAATTAAAATAGCATTCACATTAAGGGAAATACTGTGAAATGCAGATGATTTTATTATTTCATATATTATTCAGGGCTTCTTCCTGAAAAAAATAATTATTGCATAATTGCTTAATTCGAATAGTTTTTACAACAAGGATATTTCTCTATGGACAGAAATAAAGTAATGGATTTGATTCTGTCATCTGATTTGGGGCTTGTTCGAGGGAAAAACTGGCTTTGTATCTTCTTTGTCGCAGGGGAGAGGAAAAATAAAAGGAGAAAACGATGAGTGTGACACTGACTTATGACGGACAGATGCTGAAGTGGCCTGATGGTAAAACCTTTAAGGCGACAACTGGATATAAAGATGAGGTTTATGGGGATGAACATTTTTCTGTAACAGTTGAATATCAGAAACCAGATAAACAATGTATTGAAAATGGATCTATACCTGAAGGTAATTACAAAATATATGTACTGTTTCAGGGGGAAGCAAACATAAAACAGAATTGTGAACTTAAACCTTCATGGGGATGGACGACTATCCCGGAGGAAAAACCTGGGGGATGCCTGTGGTCAGAATGGGGGCATAACCGGGCCAGACTGGAGCCAGCTGATGATCAAACCAAAAAAGCCTGTGATGGTTCAAGAGGTGGTTTTTATATTCATGATTCTACCAAGGGTTATAGCCATGGTTGCATTGAAGTTGAACCGAAATTTTTCAGAGTACTAAAAGCCGCAATTAAGGGTGGTGAAAAACATTTTATTATCAGCGTCCATTATGTTCCCGACCGTGTCACTAATGGTGGAACGAAACAATAAGTGAATTAAATTCAGAATTATATCTGTCCGGGGAAATATTGTACTAAAGAATAAGGAGTAAAAACGATGGGTTTTGTAACCACAGGCAATAAATTTGTTGGGAGTGGAGGGCCTGCGATTACCACGCCGCCTGTAACGGGTGAAAGAGGTGGTATTAGCACAGATTCAGCCGCCGCAGTTGCGGCAGAACAGATGGCAGAACAGGCAGTAATGGATCTATTTGGTGCATTGCCAGAACCGTCTGGGTTGGTGAAAGCGGCGGTAGCCGCAGCTCAGGCCGCAGCAGCGGCTACCGGAGCGACAGTCGCGATGGATGTGGCGCAGGATGTTATATCCTCTTTTGTCTCCGGTGCTGTGGGGGGGCCGGGGGGGCATAACGTGACAGTAAGCGGCAGCGCCGTACCGCCACAAATGTTGCTGTTTGCCAGTCTGGATGGCGAAGAAACGCTGGGTGAACTGTTCAGCTACGTGGTGCAGCTTAAAACCCCGGATACCCTGAATCTGGGCTATGTTTCCTCCGCAGCTAACCTCCCGCTTAAACCCATGGTGGGCAAAGATCTGTGCGTCAATATCGAACTGGACGGTGGTGGCAAACGATATATCAGCGGGCTGGTAACAGCGGCGCGAGTTGCAGGTCATCAGGGGCGATCGGTGGTGTACGAACTGCGTATCGAACCGTGGGTAAAACTGCTCACCCATACCAGTGACTACAAAGCGTTCCAGAACAAAACCGTGGTGGATATTCTCGATGAAGTACTGGATGAATATTCCTTTCCGGTAGAAAAGCGGCTGGTGGAAAATTACCCGACGCGCACCTGGCAGGTGCAGTACGGTGAAACTGATTTTGATTTCATCCAGCGCCTGATGCAGGAATGGGGCATCTACTGGTGGTTTGAGCACAGCGAGAACAGCCACACGCTGGTACTGGCGGATGCCATCAATGGCCATAAAGCATGTCCGGACTCACCGCTGGTGGAGTGGCACCAGGAAGGACTGAAGCTGGATAAGGAGTTTATCCATACCATCACGGCCAATGAAAGTTTGCGTACCGGGCAGTGGGTACTGGACGATTTTGATTTTATGAAGCCCCGCTCATTACTGGTGAACACGGTGGCAAATCCGCGTGAAACCGGTCATGCAGACTTCGAACATTACGAATGGCCGGGAGACTACTTCACTAAGGATGAAGGCGAGATGCTGACGCGCATCCGCATGGAAGAACAGCGCAGCCCCGGGAGCCGGGTGCATGGCGGTGGCAACATCCGCACACTGATGACGGGCTATACCTTCACACTGGAGAACTACCCGACCGCAGAAGTGAATCAGGAGTACCTGCTGGTACAGACCACGCTGTTTGTGCAGGACAACGCGCAGCACAGTGGCCAGGATCAGCATTTTACTTACTCAACCAGCTTTGAGTTACACCCCACCAGCGAAGTTTACCGCCCACAACGAACCCTGAGCAAACCCCACACCAAAGGCCCGCAGAGCGCCATCGTCACCGGCCCGGCGGGGCAGGAAATCTGGACGGATAAATATGGCCGGGTGAAGGTGCAGTTTGGCTGGGATCGTTACGGTAACAATGACGAAAACAGCTCCTGCTGGGTCCGTGTCAGCTATCCGTGGGCAGGGAAAGGATTTGGCATGATCCAGATCCCGCGTATTGGCCAGGAGGTACTGGTGGATTTCAAAAACGGCGATCCAGATTTGCCCATCATCGTGGGGCGCACCTATAACCAGGACACCATGCCGCCGTGGGGGCTGCCGGGCATGGCGTCGCAGAGTGGGATATTCAGCCACTCATTGCAGGGAGGGCCGACTAACGGAAATATGCTGCGCTTCGATGATAAAACGGGTGCGGAAGAAGTGAAGTTCCACGCGGAAAAAGACCTGAATACTACGGTAAAAAACAATGAAACCCACACGATCATGGTCGACCGCACAAAAACCATTGTCAAAAATGAAACCATCAGCGTGGGAGAAGACCGTAATGCCACCATCACAAAAAATGATGGTCTTTCCGTCAAACTGGCTCAAACCATCAATGTCGGAACGACATATCGTCTGGATGTTGGCGATCAATTTACCCTTCGTTGCGGCAATGCAGCGCTTGTATTACACAAGGATGGCTCGATTGAGTTTTGCGGAAAACAACTTTTACTGCACACCAGCGATGTTATGCAACTCATTGGCAGTGGCATTGATATGAACCCGGATGGCGGAAAAGCCATTACTGCGGATGATATTGCCCCGTTATCCACTCCGGATGCTTCTGAATAAAAAATAATAAAAGGATTTTATCTATGACCAGCCTTTACCGTATTCAGGAGGGCAGCTTTGCCCTGCCTGAAACTTTTCTTGATCGCACCGTCAATATCTTCGTCCCGTCGGGCAATGAGAGGGCAACTCCCAGTCTGAATATTTCCCGCGATACGCTCAGGTCCGATGAAAACCTGACCACCTATATTGACCGCCAGATAGCCTTGATGAAAAAAAACCTGGGCCAGCACCGGGTACTTTCGCGGGGAACGGCACTGGCGGGAACTGGCGAAGCTGCCATGACAGGTGAACAGATTCTCGCAACTCATCGTTCTGGAAAAACAGAAGTGTACCAGCGTCAGGCCGGGTTTATCACCGGGCCAGCAAAGGTACTGGTGTTGACGCTGACCAGTCAGCGTCCTTTTGATGAGCACACCGACCAGCTATGGACTGCATGGTTGACCAGTTTTCAGCCTGCTAAAAGCTAAAAAAACAGGGAGGTTTTGTCATGTATGAAGCCGCACGGGGGGATGATCCCATCTACCACACCAGCGCCCTTGCCGGGTTTTTGATAGGGGCCATCATAGGTATCGCCATTATTGCCGTCGCCAGCTTTGCTTTTGTTACCTGCGGCTTTTTGGCTGGGCTGATTTTGAGTTTTCTGGCTGATCAGATAGCTTCCGGAGTCCTGCAACTGGGAGAAGCCATCGGGCGCTCGATACATTCCACAGTGGGAAAAATTCTGACCGGTTCTGATAATGTCAGCACCAACAGTCGCCCGGCCGCCCGCGCCGTACTGAGTACGGTGATATGCGAAGACCATTCCCCGGAAATCCGCATTGCCCAGGGTTCCGGCAACATCTACATCAACAGCCAGCCAGCTGCCCGCAAGGATGACCACACTGAGTGTGATGCAGTGATTGAGGACGGCTCCCCCAATGTCTTTCTCGGCGGTGGTACACAAACGGTACTGGAAATCAGCCCGGAAATCCCTGACTGGCTGCGTCAGGTGGTGGATGTGCTGTATGTGGTCGCCGGAATGCTTGGCGGACTTGCCGGAGCCGCACGCCAGGCGGCAAAGATGGGGTCGAAATTTGGCACAAAATGCGCGGCCAAATTTATTGGCGGCGAAATTACCGGGATGGCCGTTTCCGAGGTCGCTATGGGGTTGTTCAGTAACCCGGTGGATGTCACTACAGGGCAAAAAATTCTGCTGCCGGAAACGGATTTCACCCTGCCGGGTCGTCTGCCTGTTACCTGTTCGCGCTTTTATGCCAGCCACCTGGAAACTGAAGGATTGCTGGGCAGAGGATGGCGGCTGAACTGGGAAATAACCCTGCGAGCTGATGAGAAACATATTACTCTGATTGGCGGACAAGGTCGGGAGTTAAGTTATCCGAAAGCGATGCTGACACCGGGTCACCAGATATTTGACCCCGAAGAGCAGTTTTACCTTAGCCGCCTGCATGACGGACGCTATGTGCTGCATTACACCGATCGCAGCTACTACGTGTTTGATGAGTTTGATGACCACGGCGTCGCGCCGTTACTTTTTATGGAAACACCATACCGGCAGCGAATTGCTTTCGGGCGTGAGAACGGCAGGCTGGTGCGGGTGGCTTCCAGCAGCGGGCACCATCTGTTACTGCACCGTAAAATGACACCGGCGGGGGAAAGACTTTCGCATATTGAACTGGTGAAAGGCGGGCGTCCCGGTAGCCTGGTGGAATATCGCTACGACGATAACGGGCAACTGACTGGCGTGGTGAACGGGGCTGGTGTGACGGTGCGCCAGTTTGCCTATGAAAATGGCCTGATGACAGAGCACCGCAACGCGACGGGCTTTACCTGTACCTACCGCTGGGAAGAGATTGAGGGGGTTCCCAGGGTGGTGGAGCACTCAACCAGCGACGGTGAGGATTACCGGTTCCACTATGATTTTGCTGGTGGGCAGACGGTGGTAACTGGCAGGCCGGAGCAGAAGTGGCAGTGGTGGTTTGATGAAGATACGTATGTGACTGCTCACCGGACGCCGGGCGGCGGAATGTACCGCTTCAGGTACAACGAAAACCATTTTCCGGTAGCGGTGGAACTCCCCGGCGAACGCAGGGTAACGCTGGAATACGATACCCTGAGCCGGGTGGTGAAAGAGACGGACGCGGCAGGGCGGGTGACACAGACGCAGTGGAACGGCAGTTTTGCTGAAATCACGCGCCGGGCACTGGATGACGACCACGTATGGAAGGCGGATTACAACGAACACGGTCAGGTGATACGGGAGACAGACCCGGAAGGACGCGTCACGCGCTACGGGTATGATGAACAGGGGCTGGCGGTCAGCCGCACGGATGCGCGGGGCGGCGAGGTTGCGCTGGCGCGCGATGCGCGCGGTCAACTGACGCGTTACACCGACTGTTCGGGGCGCGCCACGGGTTATGAATACGATGAAGACGGCAATCTGACGGCGGTGACGGACGCGGAAGGGAAAACGGTACGCATCAGCTATAACCGTCTGGGGCTGCCGGAGACGGTCAGCCACCCCGGTAAACAGCAGGACCGTTACACCTGGAACGCGCTGGGGTTACTGAGCAGCCACCGTCGCATCACGGGCAGCGTACAGTCCTGGCAGTATACGCCGCGCGGGCTGCTGGCGCTCCATACGGATGAAGAGAAACGGGAGACGCGCTGGCATTATACCGCGGAGGGATGGATTGCCAGCCTGAGCAACGGCAACGGGGCGCTTTACCGGTTCAGCTACGACGGCGACGGACGGCTGACGGGAGAACAGCGCCCGGACGGCCTGATACGGATGTTTGCGCTGAATGCGGGCGGATTTCCGGTCATCATCCAGACGCAGGGCACAGAAGGCGGGATGCGTAATGAGCGGCAGGAGCGTGACGCGCTGGGCCGCCTGTTGCGCAGTGACACGCAGCACAGTACACGGATCTTCAGCTACAACCGTCTTGACCAGATAACGGAAGTGACGCTCACCCCCACGGAAGAAGGGGAACGGCTGCACCACATGCAGGCGGACAGGGTGCGCTTTGATTATGACCGCAGCGGGTGGCTGACGGCAGAGCACAGCGTGCACGGCAGCATAAAGTACCGGCGTGACGCGCTGGGCAATCCCACCGACATTACCCTGCCGGACGGGCAGCATCTCAGCCATCTTTACTACGGCAGCGGGCATCTGCTCCAGACGGCACTGGACGGTATCACGGTCAGTGAATATGAGCGTGACAGCCTGCACCGTCAGGTGATGCGCACGCAGGGGAAACTGGCGACGTTCAGCGGCTACAACGCCGACAACCGGTTAAGCTGGCAGCGCAGCCTGCCAGGCGGCAGCCAGAATCCGCAGCAGACCGGTAACCCCCCGGCGCAGAACGACAGCGTGACGGCGCGGGACTATATCTGGAATGCGGACGGTGAAGTTGGCGGCATCAATGACAAACTGCGCGGTTGCCTGGTGTTCAGCTATGACCGCAGCGGCTGGCTGACCAGCCGCACGGGACAGATGTACGACCATGACCATTATTATTACGACAAAGCGGGCAACCTGCTGACGGACGAGTATCAGGGAGCGGTGCAGGATAACCGCCTGCCGGGCTACGGGCGTGACCGTTACCGCTATAACGAATGGGGCGAACTGACAGAGCGTAGGGACCAGCAGCTGGAGTGGAACGCGCAGGGCCAGTTAACGCGGGTCATCAGCAGCAACAGCGAGACGCGGTATCAGTATGATGCGCTGGGCAGGCGTATTGGCAAGGCGACATATGGCCGCCACACAGAGCAGAGGGAACAGCGGCGGACAACGTTTGTGTGGGAAGGATTCCGGCTGTTGCAGGAGACAACGTGGCAGGGAAAGCGGACGTATCTGTACGACGCGGAACAGCCATACACGCCAGTGGCGGCTATCACGGGGCGCGGAGAAAGCCGGAAAATCTGGTATTACCACACGGACCTGACGGGCACGGTACAGGAGGTGACCGCGTCGGACGGGACGCTGGTGTGGGCGGGCTATCAGGCGGGATTTGGCGAAAACCGGGGCGACATCAGCAACAGCGGGGCGTACTTTGAACAGCCGCTGCGACTGCCGGGGCAGTACTTTGACGAAGAAACAGGACTGCATTACAATCTGTTCAGATATTATGCGCCGGAGTGCGGGCGGTTTATCAGCCAGGATCCGATAGGGCTGGCGGGGGGGATAAACCTCTATGCTTATGCACCGAATCCAGTAAACCACATTGATCCTCTTGGGCTATCTTGTGGAAAGGTTGGTAACGTTGAATATCGTAATTTTGAGCGTTCTCCGGGAATGTTTTCTCGGTTATTAAAGAATAAACGTGACTTTGATTATGTTGCCAGATATAACATCTCAAGATATAAAGCTACATTGAGAAAAAATAATCCGGATGGTTTTGGTAATATTAGCCATTATTTCGATGGTGTAGATGCAAAAGGAAATAAAGTCGTTATTGAGGTGGCGAATACAGGACATAAATCTTCAAGCGGTGGTTTTGAGCCTCCACATATTAAAATTCAAATAAAAGACGCTGATAACAAGGTGATACATAACGCCAAATATTTTTTGGAAGATGATATATATAGAATTACGGGCAAATAAATGAAAAATATTAGAGAGTTAAATAATTCAGAATTCTCCGGGATTATTAACAATGCTTTACCATTCTTACATATTAATCCTATAAGCGAAGCTGTTTGTATTCATGCAGAAGCTTATAAAAGTGGTATTGATGTTAACTATATCCGTTGCAACGTTGACTGGGAGGGGTTTTCTTCTTTAACTGAAGCGTTGGAAACGTTATACCATGAATTATTTAAAGATGGTATTCCATCAGGCGAATTGTTGTTTTTTTACCCGTTTGATAGAACAAAGAAAGGGAATTATGGTGTTATACTGGAATCATCTCAGCTATTAGATTTCTTAATAAAAGAGCATTTGAAGATTTATCCTGAATGTTTTAATGTAGAAATGTGTAGCTTCGGTTTTTATTTTATAGATCACGAAATATTTTACGGCATGGAACATCCTGATTTTTTATATAGTTTCTGTGTAAGATAATTAATAAAGTGAGGAGTATATTTCTCTTTCTTAATCGCCGGGAAAGGTAGATTAAATCTTCCCGGCTTTTTTATTATTTAACGTTCGTTCAGCACACTAAACATCCCGTCACGCATCCCCTTAACCGCCTGTTTAACCTGATAAAGTTCCTGGCGCAGTTCCAGTACTTCGTTGTTATCCGCAAGCAGGATCAGGCAACCTTCCGGGATCTTCACGGTAACGCCCGTGCCGATCTCAAATCCCGCTTCTCTCAGCCATTTGGCGCTGATTTTGATCACCGGCGTGTCGCTGCTGTTGGGCAGATATCCCACGGTACAACGGCGTTGTGTTTTGGAAATGGTGACTTCTGGCGTAATATCGTGTTTAAGTTAGGGGCTTTCGTAGTCTTACCCCGACCCTCCCCGGCCTTAAACACAACGCCCACTCACAGCAACCTAAACTCATCCGCATCCCGCCATGCCGGAAACTTTTCTCTATATTCCCGTAATGCCACCATCGAGAGCTCCGCATCAATGCGCGTTGCCTGATGCGCGTCGGCAGTAGCGATAATCTCGCCCTGTGGATTAATCACCCGGCTGTCACCGCGATAATGGCAGCCGTTGCCATCGCTGCCGACGCGATTGCATCCCGCCACATACGCCTGATTCTCAATCGCGCGAGCCGTCAGTAATGCCTGCCAGTGCAGAGAGCGCGGAGCAGGCCAGTTGGCGACGTACAGGGCGAGGTCGTAATCGTTGAGATTGCGCGACCACACCGGAAAACGTAAGTCGTAGCACACCAGCGGCAAAATACGCCAGCCGCGCCATTCCACAATCACTCGCGCATTGCCCGCTTTATAATGCAGATGCTCATCTGCCATTCGGAACAGATGACGCTTGTCATAAAAATGCACCTTGCCGTCAGGCTCAACCAGCAAAAATCGATTAACCGAACCAGACTCCGTTTGTAATGCAACACTGCCTGCAATCAGCGCATTGCACTGCTGCGCTTTGGCTGTCATCCAGTTCACTACGTCATCTTGTGCTAGCGACGAAGCTGCCGCTTCCATGGCAAAGCCGCTGGTAAACATCTCCGGTAGAACGATCACATCGCGCCCGGTAATACCTTCCAGTTGACGATCAAAGTGGCGCAGGTTGGCAGGACCATCCATCCACACCAACGGTTGCTGCAAAAGCGTAATCTTCAAACCAGGCACGGTGTACAACTCCTTTATGCGAAGGGTTTTATAACTTTAACACCTTATCAGGCTATTACCTTACTGCGGAATAAATTGATAACAAATGCTGATATTGGAAATATCTGATTTGCAAATTATCGTGTTATCGCCAGGCTTTAGGAGGTTAATAACATGGGCAGGATAAGCTCAGGAGGAATGATGTTTAAGGCAATAACGACAGTCGCCGCTCTGGTCATCGCCACCAGTGCAATGGCGCAGGATGATTTAACTATTAGCAGCCTGGCAAAGGGCGAAACCACCAAAGCTGCGTTTAATCAGATGGTGCAAGGGCATAAGCTGCCTGCCTGGGTGGTGAAAGGCGGTACTTATACTCCCGCACAAACCGTGACATTGGGAGATGAGACGTATCAGGTGATGAGCGCGTGCAAACCGCATGACTGTGGCTCGCAACGTATCGCTGTGATGTGGTCCGAGAAATCTAATCAGATGACGGGGCTGTTCTCGACTATTGATGAGAAAACGTCGCAAGAGAAACTCACCTGGCTGAATGTGAACGATGCGCTTCCGATTGATGGTAAAACGGTGCTGTTCGCGGCGTTGACCGGCAGCCTGGAAAACCATCCGGATGGCTTTAATTTTAAATAATTAGCGGATAAAGAAACGGAGCCTTTCGGCTCCGTTATTCAATTACGCGGCTTCAACTTTCCGCACTTTCTCCGGCAACTTTACCGGCTTCGTCGCCAGCTCTTCCGGATCAAAGTCATCAACGTTAATACTACGCAGACGGCTTTCTTCAGCTTTCACCAGAATAGCGGCTTCATCTTTATCAATCAGCCCCTTCGCCAGCGCGTTGTGCGCCAGTTCATCCAGACGGGTAAACGGCAGATTTTTACCCAGCTCTTTACAGATCCGCTGATGAATCGGGTCGGCGGCAATCACATCCACCAGCGCCTCTTCCAGCAAGCCAACCGGGTTATGCTCGCTCGGCGTCAGGTACTGACCGCGCCCAATGCGGGAACGGGTGGCGTTCGGCACTTGTAAAATCTTCGCCACCTTATGATCCAGCTTGTCAGAAGGTGCCAGATAATGACGTCCGGTCGGGAAGATCACCACATTCAGCAGCCCGGCAACCAAGCGGTTCGGGAAGTTTTGCAGTAAATCATCCATCGCCTGTTCAGCCTGATACAGCGCATCTTGTACGCCCCAGTGCACCAGCGGCAGGTCGGCTTCATTACGGCCTTCGTCGTCATAACGCTTCAGAACGGCAGAGGCGAGGTAGAGCTGGCTTAAAATATCACCCAGACGGGCCGAGATGCGCTCGCGACGTTTCAGGCTGCCACCCAGCACCGCCATCGAGACATCAGAAAGCAGGGCGAGGTTGGCGCTCAGGCGGTTCAGGTGTTGATAGTAGCGTTTAGTGGCATCGCCGGTTGGCGTGCTGCTGGTTAAACCGCGCGTCAGGCCCAGCCAGAAGCTGCGAACTTTGTTGCTACCGACGTGACCGATATGTTTGAACAGCAGTTTATCGAACGCGTTAACGTCATTGTTCTTCGCTGCTTCCATCTCTTCCAGCACGTACGGATGGCAACGAATCGCCCCCTGACCGAAGATCATCATGCTGCGGGTCAGAATGTTAGCCCCTTCAACGGTGATGGCAATCGGTGCGCCCTGGTAAGCACGCGCCAGGAAGTTGCTTTGCCCGAGCATAATGCCTTTACCGCCGGTAATATCCATCGCATCAATAATCGACTGCTGCCCGCGGTGGGTACAGTGATACTTAACAATGGCCGACAGTACGGCGGGTTTTTCACCGAGCATAATGCCGTAGGTAATCAGCGACGCCGCAGCGTCCATCACGTAGGCGTTTCCTGCAATACGCGCCAGCGGCTCTTCAATCCCTTCCATCTTACCAATAGAGATTTTGAACTGACGACGAATGTGCGCATACGCGCCCGTTGCCAGCGCTACTGATTTCACGCCGCCGGTTGAGTTGGAAGGCAGGGTGATGCCGCGGCCTACCGAGAGACACTCCACCAGCATCCGCCAGCCTTGCCCGGCCATTTTCGGCCCGCCGATGATGTAGTCGATCGGCACGAAGACATCTTTACCGCGCGTCGGTCCGTTCTGGAACGGTACGTTCAGCGGGAAGTGGCGACGACCAATTTCCACGCCCGGCGTGGTGGTCGGGATCAGCGCACAGGTAATACCTAAATCTTCTGCGCCACCCAGCAGTTTTTCCGGGTCGGAGAGTTTAAACGCCAGACCAAGCACGGTCGCAATCGGTGCCAGCGTAATGTAGCGTTTGTTCCAGGTCAGACGCATCCCCAGCACCTGCTGGCCCTGCCACTCGCCCATGCAGACAATCCCGGTGTCCGGAATCGCGCCCGCATCGGAACCCGCTTCCGGGCTGGTCAGTGCAAAGCAAGGGATCTCCTGACCACGCGCCAGACGCGGCAGATAGTGATTTTTCTGCTCGTCAGTGCCGTAATGTTGCAGCAGCTCGCCCGGGCCTAATGAGTTCGGCACGCCGACGGTAATCGCCAGGATCCCGCTCACGCCGGAGAGTTTTTGCAGCACGCGAGACTGGGCATAAGCTGAGAACTCCAGTCCGCCGTACTCTTTTTTGATGATCATCGCGAAGAAGCGATGCTCTTTAAGGTACGCCCACAACTCCGGCGGCAGATCAGCCAGTTCATGGGTGATCTGGAAATCATTCGCCATCCGGCAGGCTTCTTCTACCGGGCCGTCGAGAAACGCTTGCTCTTCGGCGGTCAGGCGCGGCTGTGGATAGTTGTGCAGCTTTTTCCAGTCCGGCTTGCCCTGGAACAAATCGCCCTCCCACCAGGTGGTGCCTGCGTCGATCGCTTCTTTCTCAGTGCGCGACATCGGCGGCATCACTTTACGGAAACCGCGAAATACCGGCGCGGAAATCATCGAATTACGCATAGGCGCAAAGTTAAACGGCACAAGGATAATGGCCAGAGGCACCAGTACCCACGCCGACCACAGACCAGCAACGCCGAGGGCGGCTGTCCAGGCGAGCAAAATCAGACTGCTGATAAATAAGCTCACGCGGTGATAGAACAACGCGCCGAGCAGGACAACCGTAGCGAGAATACTCAAAATCATCATAACGAAAAGCCCCTTACTTGTAGGAGGTCCGACCACTTGTGATGATATGGTTGTAGTAGATGTAAAAACATTTAGCAATGTGTTTACAATATAATTACAACGAAGCTCACATTGTTGCTGTTTTTATCCGCACTTCGGGTCAAAAAGTCCTGGTCATTCCACCGCGCTGGTCTTCTCGCTTTTGGTGGTATCCGGTACACTGCATTTTGTCTAATTCATTTATGCTGAAGGATATCCTCATGTACCAGGATCTTATTCGTAACGAACTGAACGAAGCGGCGGAAACGCTGGCTAACTTTTTAAAAGATGACGCCAATATTCACGCCATTCAGCGCGCGGCGGTCCTGTTAGCAGACAGCTTTAAAGCCGGTGGCAAGGTGCTTTCCTGTGGCAACGGCGGCTCCCATTGCGACGCCATGCACTTTGCAGAAGAGTTGACCGGTCGCTACCGTGAAAACCGTCCGGGCTATCCGGCGATTGCCATTTCAGATGTCAGCCACATCACCTGTGTTGGCAACGATTTTGGTTTCAACGATATTTTCTCCCGCTACGTTGAAGCCGTAGGACGCGAAGGCGATGTGCTGCTGGGGATCTCCACCTCCGGTAACTCAGCAAACGTGATCAAAGCGATTGCGGCGGCGCGTGAGAAGGGGATGAAAGTGATCACCCTGACCGGTAAAGACGGCGGTAAAATGGCTGGCACAGCGGATATCGAAATTCGCGTTCCGCACTTTGGTTATGCCGACCGTATTCAGGAGATCCACATTAAAGTGATCCATATCCTGATCCAGTTGATTGAAAAAGAGATGGTTAAGTAAATCTGGCGTAGGCCGGATAAGGCGTTTACGCCGCATCCGGCATTTGTGCTCTGATGCCTGATGCGACGCTGACGCGTCTTATCATGCCTACAAATCTGTACCCGAACCGTAGGCCGAATAATGCGTTTACGCCGCATCCGACCTGAAAATTCTTAAATCAATCTTCGCCGGGGGCCATGCGCTCCCGCTGTTGTGGAGGTTACCGATGTGCGAATTGCTCGGGATGAGCGCCAACGTCCCTACCGATATCTGCTTTAGTTTCACCGGGCTTGTGCAGCGTGGTGGTGGAACCGGGCCACATAAAGATGGCTGGGGCATCACCTTTTACGAAGGTAAAGGCTGTCGCACATTTAAAGATCCACAACCCAGCTTTAATTCCCCCATCGCCAAACTGGTCCAGGACTATCCGATAAAATCCTGTTCGGTGGTGGCTCATATTCGCCAGGCCAATCGGGGCGAGGTGGCACTGGAAAATACTCACCCGTTTACCCGCGAGTTATGGGGACGCAACTGGACGTACGCCCATAACGGGCAACTGACGGGCTACAAATCACTGGAAACTGGCAACTTCCGCCCAGTAGGTGAAACCGACAGCGAAAAAGCCTTCTGCTGGCTGCTGCATAAATTAACGCAGCGTTACCCGCGCACGCCGGGCAACATGGCAGCAGTGTTTAAATATATCGCCTCACTGGCGGACGAACTGCGGCAGAAGGGCGTTTTCAACATGCTGCTTTCGGATGGGCGCTATGTAATGGCGTATTGCTCGACTAATTTACACTGGATCACCCGCCGCGCGCCGTTTGGCGTGGCAACGTTGCTGGATCAGGATGTGGAAATCGACTTCAGCTCGCAGACCACACCGAATGATGTGGTCACGGTGATTGCGACACAGCCGCTGACGGGCAATGAAACCTGGCAAAAGATTATGCCAGGCGAATGGCGCTTATTTTGCCTCGGGGAGCGTGTAGTTTGATGCCAGCTGTGGTTGCACCACTTCGTGGCTCAACGGCTTGCTGACCACGTAACGACCATTGACCACAGAAACGGTCGGTGGCTTACGGGTCTGTTCAAAGTAGTCATAGCCTGGCTTCAGTTGCTCCCAGAAGTCCTTAAAGTTGGAATATTTATGGCGCTTCATATTAGCGTCGGTCATGCGGAACGGGTAAATACTCACCTGCACGCTCGGCTGACCAAATACCAGCGCGCCAGTAACGAACTGGAAGATCTCATCAATACCCTGATTGGTCATTGCGTAGCAGCCGATGGAAACACAATCGCCGTGGATCATCAGGTATTTTCCTTCATAACCATGCGCACGGTCATAGGCATTAGGGAAACCAATATTAATCGCTTTGTAGTAACGGCTGTCTGGTTTTAACTGATTACGCTGAACGCTATAAAACCCTTCCGGACTTTTAAAATCGCCCTGACGCTGTTTGGGTCCTAACCCGCCGGAATATTTACAGATTTTATAACTGTCGAGCAGCTGATATTGCTCGCCCATTTTGACGTAGAGATCGAGCGTACGTTCTTCCTTGAAGATCTGAATGTAGACAGGGGATCCCATCAACTGCTGCTTATACTCTTTGCTCACTGGCGTGGTAGAGCTACTGCTGCCCAGCAAACCGGCGAATGAAACGCACGGGATCAACAACATCGCAAGAATTAATGCGATTTTACGCATACTGCTTATTCCTTGATAAAACGGTTACACACGCCAGGACGGCAAAATAGATCCCAAATCGGAATAGTCTGGATTTGGAAGGCTCACATTATCACCAAAAGAGTTTTACGCAAGTCTGTCGGCGCTGGGTTTACAAATTTAGCATAAGTGGCGATTTTCAAAAGTCCGAAAAGCGCATGTAAAGCTGTTTATTTCTTATTTCCTAAGGTTATGAAACCTCGATAGTAATATGCAAATAAGCAATTAATAATCCCGCCTCTCCTTCCTTTCCTCTAATATTCTCATCTTCATTCAGCCGGTTTATATCCTCCATGTATTTGTTCTCTCACGACAGATTGCTGCGCCTGGGCGTGTTTTCTTTGTCCCTTTTGCTTCCTTTACTTGCCAGCGCCACCACATCACATATCTCTTTCAGCTACGCCGCCCGCCAGCGGATGCAAAACCGTGCGCGGGTACTCAAACTGTACCAGGCACATCTGAAAAAACAGGCCAGCTACATTGTGGAAGGCAATGCCGAAAGCAGAAGGGCGCTGCGCCAGCACAACCGTGAACAGATAAAACAGCACCCGGAGTGGTTCCCAGGCCCACTGAAGCTGAGCGACCGACGCTGGCAGGCGCTGGCGGAAAACAACCACTTCTTAAGCAGCGACCATCTGCACAATATTACCGAAGTGGCGATTCACCGCCTTGAGCAGCAGATTGGCAAGCCTTACGTCTGGGGCGGTACGCGGCCCGATCAAGGCTTCGACTGTAGCGGGTTGGTTTTTTATGCCTACAACAAGATCCTCGAGGCGAAGCTCCCGCGCACGGCTAATGAGATGTATCACTACCATCGGGCAACGATTGTGGCGAACAACGACCTGCGCCGGGGAGATTTGCTGTTTTTCCATATTCACAGCCGCGAGATTGCCGACCATATGGGCGTGTATCTGGGAGACGGGCAATTTATCGAGTCGCCACGCACGGGGGAAACCATACGAGTAAGCCGGTTAGCCGAACCTTTCTGGCAGGACCATTTTTTGGGCGCGCGGCGGATTTTGACGGAAGAGACGATTTTGTAAATGGAGAATACTGACGATCAGGCAAAAAATCGGATGCCATATGGCATCCGACCTGTTTACATCTGGGATGAAAACTCACGTTCTAATACATCAACAATAAGCTGATTTTTTGAAATGGAATGTTGTCTGGCGACAATGGTCAGCCGTGAATCGATGTGATGAGGAACACGAAGCGTCAGGCGTTTTTGCTCTTCTTCTTCACGAAAAGGGGCAATGCCGTCCTCTTCACAATCCGCCATCCACTCATCCAGCGCACTTTCACCTTCCCGGTACAATGCCTCAATGCTTGTCGCCACAAAGTCGCAATAACCATTTACATTGAGGAATTTGCCGCGAAATGCGTTGATATCAGCTTCAAATGTTACTGCAGCCGGTTGACCTTTAATGGTGATAATGTTTGATGCTTTATTCATAATCTACCCCTACACAGTTAACAAACCACTCCTTAAGACCTGTTACTGCGCCTTTATCCATCACATTCTTTGGATGTGGCTCATGAGTACTGAATTTGGTCGTACCAATCTGAAATTTCCTTCTGGAACCATTGTTATTTTTTATTGTTCCACCCACCGCTTTAATGAGTGCAACAACATCATCCCATTTAATTCCAGATTTTGGCGGCTCCGTCATTACATCGTCGAATGTTTTTCTATGACGAGAGCCTAGCGCGCTGACCTTAATCATACTATCAATCCATGACGTCATTGTATGGTGTCATCGTAGTCTGTTTGCAGTGTGACGTCAATCAATGGTGTCAGATGGTGCAAAGCATGGAAAAGAATCCCCAATCAACTCAACGCTCCCATAATCTTCAACTCCAGCTCATCCGGCACTTCGTTATACGACAGCACATGCAGCCCTGGCGCAAACAACCTTGCATAGCGCGCCAGCAAAGGACGCAACTGCGGCGGCACCAGCAGCACCGGATCTTTCCCCGCCGCTTTCATCTGCTCTTTTACCTGCGGCATCGTGCTCTGGAACTGGTTGAGCATATTCGGGTCGACCGGCACGCTGTCGAGCATCACTTTGCCGCCCTGTTGCGCCTGATTCACCACGTTGGTCAGCAGATTTTCCAGCTCATTATTCAGCGTATACACCGTCAGCTCCTGCTTGCGAACGAACGGATGGGTGATACTGCGCCGCAGTGCCAGGCGCACATCGGCCGCCAGCAGAATATGATCTTTGGTGACGGTGCTACTGGCGACCAGCACGGTGGCGATGGTGACAATATCGCGCAGGGAAACGCCTTCGGTCAGCAGCGCCCGGTACACTTTCAGCAACTGGCTGTAATTCAGCGCCGCGCTCAAATCTTCCGCCAGGCGCGGTGCCATCGACGACAAACGGTTATGCAACTGCGTGATGTCGTCATAGTTAAACAAATCAGGAATATAGCTGCGCACAATCTTATTCACATGGGTAGCAATCACGCTGGCGCTGTCGATCACCTGATACCCCATATTCAGCGCCTTCGCTTTCTGCGTGGGCTGGATCCAGGTGACCGGCATCCCGTACGCCGGGTCGTTCCCCAGCACGCCGTCAATTTCACCGTAGGTTTCGCTGGAGGGCAGGGCCATCAGTTTATCCGCCGGAATATCCGCTTCATCAGCCTTAATGCCGTTGATGAAAATAGCGTACTGGCTGGGCTTGAGACGGAAGTTTTCCCGAATGCGGATCTCCGGCAGCAGCACGCCGTTGCCGTCGGAAATCACCTGCCGCACGCCGCGAATCCGCTGGGTGAGCGGGTTACCCTGCGCTTTATCCACCAGCGCCACCAGCTTGTAGCCGAGGCTTAAGCTGATTGGCTCGATCAGCGGAATGGTTTCCCAACTGACCAGTTGCTCGCTGGTTTCGGTGATGGTGCGGGTCAGCGTTTCGAGGCTTTTCTCTTCCGCCTCCGCCGCCTGCGGGCGTTTGCTCATTCGCCAGCCGGTAAAGCCCAGCAGGGCGCTGAACAGCAAAAACGGCAGGTGCGGCATCCCCGGCACCACTGCCAGCACGAACATAATTCCGGTAGCGGTGAAGAGCACAGACGGGCTTGCCAGCAGCTGGTGGCGCACGTCATGGG
Organism: Escherichia sp. E14S1; assembly: GCF_004211995.1. Taxonomy (NCBI): domain Bacteria; kingdom Pseudomonadati; phylum Pseudomonadota; class Gammaproteobacteria; order Enterobacterales; family Enterobacteriaceae; genus Escherichia; species Escherichia sp. E14S1. The sequence goes on along the minus strand of NZ_RHJQ01000018.1, from coordinate 45,911 downwards.
CAATATCGCCGTTGTCGCTGACGCGGGTGACAATAATCGCCGCCGCAGTGGAGAGCAGCAGGGAAGGGATCTGCGCCACCAGGCCGTCACCAATGGTCATCAGCACATACTGCTGGAAGGCGGCATCGGCGCTCAGGTTGTATTTAAAGATCCCGATGCAGACACCGCCGATCAGGTTGATCGCCAGAATCATCATCCCGGCGATGGCGTCCCCGCGCACAAACTTCGATGCCCCGTCCATTGCGCCGTAGAAATCGGCCTCGCTGGCAACATCTTTACGCCGGGTTTGCGCCTGTGCCTGGTTGATCAACCCGGCGTTAAGATCGGCGTCAATCGCCATCTGTTTGCCGGGCATCGCGTCCAGGGTAAAGCGGGCAGAAACCTCGGAAATACGCTCGGCCCCTTTGGTGACGACGATAAAGTTGATTGTCAACAGCGTCAGTAAATCCGAGCGTGAAAGCATTATCGCCGCGCTACACGGGCAGTCGATTTTCAATGGCGGCGGGCTGTCGCCGTTAAATAAAATTAGCCCGTCTCATCCGCCAAAACCTGCCACCGTGGCGGTGCCGGAAGAGACGGAGAAAAAAGTGCGCGACGTTAACGAGAAAACGGCGCTGCTGAAAAAGAAATCTGCCACCGAGCTTGGCGAGCTGGCAACCAGTATCAACACCATTGCCCGTGATGCGCATATGGAAGCGAATCTGGAGATGGAGATTGTTCCCCAGGGATTACGCGTGCTGATTAAAGACGACCAGAACCGCAATATGTTTGAACGTGGCAGCGCGAAGATTATGCCGTTCTTTAAAACGCTGCTGGTGGAACTCGCGCCAGTTTTCGACTCGCTCGATAACAAAATTATTATTACCGGGCATACCGACGCGATGGCCTACAAAAACAATATCTACAACAATTGGAACCTTTCGGGCGATCGCGCGCTTTCGGCTCGTCGGGTGCTGGAAGAGGCCGGAATGCCGGAAGATAAAGTGATGCAGGTGAGCGCAATGGCGGACCAGATGCTGCTGGATGCCAAAAATCCGCAAAGCGCGGGCAACCGGCGCATCGAGATTATGGTGCTGACTAAAAGCGCGTCCGATACGCTGTATCAATACTTTGGTCAGCATGGGGATAAAGTGGTGCAGCCGCTGGTGCAAAAGCTGGATAAGCAGCAGGTGCTTTCGCAGCGAACGCGTTAAATGCTGAATCTTTACGCATTTCTCAAACCCTGAAATCACTGTATACTTTACCAGTATTGAGAGGTGAGCAATGCGTAAAATCATTCATGTGGATATGGACTGCTTTTTCGCAGCGGTGGAGATGCGCGACAATCCCGCCCTGCGCGATATCCCTATTGCTATTGGCGGCAGCCGCGAACGTCGGGGGGTGATCAGCACCGCCAATTATCCCGCGCGTAAATTCGGCGTACGCAGCGCTATGCCGACAGGGATGGCGCTCAAATTATGCCCGCATCTCACCTTGCTTCCGGGGCGCTTTGACGCCTACAAAGAAGCCTCGAATCATATCCGCGAAATTTTCTCGCGTTACACTTCGCGCATTGAACCACTGTCGCTGGATGAAGCCTATCTCGACGTCACCGATAGTGTCCATTGCCACGGTTCTGCGACCCTCATCGCCCAGGAAATCCGCCAGACGATTTTCAACGAGCTGCACCTGACGGCGTCTGCGGGCGTTGCGCCAGTTAAGTTTCTCGCCAAAATCGCCTCCGACATGAATAAACCCAACGGCCAGTTTGTGATTACTCCGGCAGAAGTTTCGGCATTTTTACAAACCTTGCCGCTGGCAAAAATTCCCGGTGTTGGCAAAGTCTCGGCAGCAAAGCTGGAAGCGATGGGGCTACGAACCTGCGGTGATGTGCAAAAGTGTGATTTGGTGACGTTGCTTAAACGCTTTGGCAAATTTGGCCGCATTTTGTGGGAGCGTAGTCAGGGGATTGACGAGCGCGACGTTAACAGCGAACGGTTGCGAAAATCCGTCGGCGTGGAACGCACGATGGCGGAAGATATTCATCACTGGTCTGAATGTGAAGCAATTATCGAGCGGTTGTATCCGGAACTTGAACGCCGTCTGGCAAAGGTAAAACCTGATTTACTGATTGCTCGCCAGGGGGTGAAATTAAAGTTCGACGATTTTCAGCAAACCACTCAGGAGCACGTCTGGCCGCGGCTGAATAAAGCTGACTTAATCGCCACCGCGCGTAAAACCTGGGATGAACGCCGCGGCGGGCGCGGTGTGCGGCTGGTGGGGCTGCATGTGACGTTGCTTGACCCTCAAATGGAAAGACAACTGGTGTTGGGATTATGAATAACATACAAATAAGAAACTATCAGCCTGGCGATTTTCAGCAACTATGCGCTATTTTCATTAGAGCGGTTACGATGACCGCCAGTCAGCATTATTCTCCACAACAAATTGCCGCCTGGGCGCAGATTGACGAATCTCGCTGGAAGGAGAAACTCGCGAAATCACAAGTGCGGGTTGCAGTCATTAATGCACAACCGGTTGGTTTTATTTCCCGCATTGAACATTATATCGATATGTTATTTGTTGACCCGGAATACACCCGCCGCGGTGTCGCCAGCGCCTTGTTAAAACCTTTGATTAAGTCTGAATCCGAACTTACGGTGGATGCCAGCATAACCGCAAAACCCTTTTTTGAACGTTATGGTTTTCAGACAGTTAAGCAGCAGCGAGTTGAATGCCGGGGAGCGTGGTTTACTAATTTTTATATGCGATATAAACCGCAACATTAAATCCAGCTTGCAATGAAAATAATGCCCGCCTAGTATGTGCGCGTTTTCTTATTCCACAAACTGCAAGGAGGTAAATCATGACAAATCCTTTATCAATGACTCTTTGCAGACCTTTCCAGGATTAATTCTTTTTTTCTTGCCCTGGATTCGTCTGCCATTTTCTGATTTTTATTCATAAATGGAATGGTTCATGGGCAAATATATTCGTCCCTTATCCGATGCGGTATTTACCATCGCATCTGATGACCTGTGGATCGAGAGTTTAGCGATCCAACAATTACACACCACGGCAAATTTACCCAACATGCAGCGCGTAGTAGGGATGCCAGATTTACACCCCGGACGCGGTTACCCGATTGGTGCAGCGTTCTTCTCCGCAGGCCGTTTTTACCCGGCACTGGTCGGCAATGATATCGGCTGCGGCATGGCGCTATGGCAAACAGATATTCTCGCTCGCAAATACAACGCCGATAAGTTTGAAAAGCGATTATCAGCTTTGGATGACGTTGCTGAAGAAAGCTGGCTGGAGGAAAACCTGCCGTCAGCATTTGCAGCATGCGAACAAACGGCTGGCGCGATTGCTGATCGCCTGGAAGCTAGAACAACAGCAACAGGAAAATAGCGCGGTGCTGAAATCGCAGCGGCGAATGTTCCATCACCAGATTAAACGTGGCAACCCGCGACGAACGTTCACAGGGATGGCTTTTATCGAAGGATAATGAAGGATGAAACTGCCGGAAGGCGATTAAACGCCATCCGGCAGCAAATCAAATAATTACTTCGCCGGAATTTCTTTCAGCAGTTCAGTCAGCAGTGTCCAGTAATGACCTACGCTTTCGATGTGGACTTGCTCATCCGGAGAGTGTGGACCGGTGATTGTTGGCCCGATAGAAACCATGTCCATTTCCGGATACGGTTTTTTGAACAGACCACATTCCAGGCCCGCATGGATAATCTGGATGTTCGGCGTCTTGTTGAACAGACGCTGATAGGTTTCACGTACCAGATGCATCACCGGAGAATTAGCGTCCGGCTGCCAGCCAGGATATGCGCCTTTCGCTTCGGTTTTCGCGCCTGCCAGTTTACCCAGCGAATCCAGCATGCTCACCACGTAGTCTTTACCGCTGTCGATCAGAGAACGGATCAGGCAGTGAATTTCTACGTTGTTGTCGGTCATGGTCACCACACCGACGTTCAGGGAGGTTTCAACCACGCCTTTGGCTACATCGGAGTTACGAATCACACCGTTCGGGGTGGCGTTCAGCAGACGAATAAAGGTATCGCGAGATTTCGCAATCAGGGCAGCTTTATCGTTCGCTATAGAGTCCAGCAACAAGGCCAGATTCTTCTCTTTTTCTGCCAGTTCGTTTTTCAGGATGTCCTGATAGGTATTCACCAGAGATTTCAGTGCGTCGACTTTATCAGCTGCGACAGCAATGGTCGCAAAGGCTTCACGCGGGATGGCGTTACGCAGTGTGCCGCCGTTGAAATCAATAAGACGCAGATCCAGTTCTTCTGCATGACCCGCCAGGAAGCGAACCAGCAGTTTGTTCGCGTTACCCAGGCCAACGTGGATTTCACCGCCGGAGTGACCGCCTTTCAGACCTTTTAAGGTTAACTTGAAGGTTTCAAAGCCAGCTGGAACCGCTTCACGATCTAAATGCAGGTTGGAGGTGAAGTCGATACCCCCCGCACATCCCATGTAGATTTCACCTTCTTCTTCGGAGTCGGTGTTAATCAAAATGTCAGCCTGCAACCAGTTACTTTGTAAACCGAATGCGCCGTCCATACCGGCTTCTTCGGTCATAGTAAGCAGCACTTCCAGCGGGCCGTGAACCACGTTTTCGTCAGCCAGAACCGCCAGCGCAGACGCCATACCAATGCCGTTATCTGCACCCAGCGTGGTGCCGCGCGCTTTAACCCATTCGCCATCAATATAAGGCTGGATAGGATCTTTGGTGAAGTCGTGCACGGTGTCGTTGTTTTTTTGCGGCACCATATCGAGGTGAGCCTGCAGGACAACCGGTTTACGGTTTTCCATACCTGCGGTGGCAGGTTTACGAATCAGGATATTCCCCACTTGATCGCGTTCGACGTGGAAACCTTTTTCTTTTGCCCAACCTACAATGTATTCAGCGAGTTGCTCTTCATGATAGGACGGGTGAGGAATAGAACAGATTTTTGCAAAAATATCCCACAGCGGCTGTGGAGATAATTGAGACAGTTCAGACACGTTAAGTCTCCTTGTCGATCACCCGCAAAACAGTATTGCAGGTCACAGGGTTAGCAGAAAATGTTGTCAGCACAAGTCAGGCTTGCGAGATATGTTTGAGAATACCACTTTATCTAGCGACAGGTAGTAGCAGTGCGTAAAAAGACGCGGACTTATGTGAAATACTGGTTTTTAGTGCGCCAGATCTCTATAATCTCGCGCAACCTATTTTCCCCTCGAACACTTTTTAAGCCGTAGATAAACAGGCTGGGACACTTCACATGAGCGAAAAATACATCGTCACCTGGGACATGTTGCAGATCCATGCACGTAAACTCGCAAGCCGACTGATGCCTTCTGAACAATGGAAAGGCATTATTGCCGTAAGCCGTGGCGGTCTGGTACCGGGTGCGTTACTGGCGCGTGAACTGGGTATTCGTCATGTCGATACCGTATGTATTTCCAGCTACGATCACGACAACCAGCGCGAACTGAAAGTACTGAAACGCGCAGAAGGTGACGGTGAAGGCTTTATCGTCATTGATGACCTGGTAGATACCGGTGGTACTGCGGTTGCGATTCGTGAAATGTATCCTAAAGCACACTTTGTGACTATCTTCGCGAAACCGGCTGGTCGCCCGCTGGTTGATGATTATGTGGTTGATATCCCACAAGATACCTGGATTGAGCAACCGTGGGATATGGGCGTCGTATTCGTCCCGCCAATCTCCGGTCGCTAATCTTTTCAACGCCTGGCACTGCCGGGCGTTGTTCTTTTTAACGTCAGGCAGGTTACAATAGCTTCCAGTAAGTATTCCTGGAGGTTGCATCCATGACACAGGCTAACCTGAGCGAAACCCTGTTCAAACCCCGCTTTAAACATCCTGAAACCTCGACGCTAGTCCGCCGTTTTAACCACGGTGCGCAACCGTCGGTGCAGTCGGCCCTCGATGGCAAAAATATTCCTCATTGGTATCGCATGATTAACCGCCTGATGTGGATCTGGCGCGGTGTTGATCCGCGTGAAATCCTCGACGTCCAGGCGCGCATTGTGATGAGCGATGCTGAACGCACCGACAATGATTTATACGATACGGTGATTGGCTACCGCGGCGGCAACTGGATTTATGAGTGGGCCACCCAGGCGATGGTGTGGCAACAGAAAGCCTGTGCGGAAGAAGATCCGCAACTCAGCGGGCGTCACTGGCTGCACGCAGCTACGTTGTACAATATTGCCGCCTATCCGCACTTGAAGGGCGATGATCTGGCTGAACAGGTACAGGCGTTGTCAAATCGCGCGTATGAAGAAGCTGCGCAACGTCTGCCTGGAACAATGCGGCAAATGGAGTTTACCGTTCCGGGGGGCGCGCCCATCACTGGCTTTTTGCATATGCCAAAAGGTGATGGTCCATTCCCGACAGTATTAATGTGTGGTGGTCTGGATGCGATGCAAACCGACTATTACTCCCTTTATGAGCGCTATTTTGCACCGCGCGGCATTGCGATGCTGACTATTGATATGCCTTCAGTCGGTTTTTCCTCAAAATGGAAACTCACCCAGGATTCCAGCCTGCTGCACCAACATGTCTTAAAGGCGCTGCCTAACGTTCCATGGGTAGATCACACTCGCGTTGCCGCCTTTGGTTTTCGTTTCGGTGCTAACGTTGCTGTACGCCTGGCTTATCTCGAGGCATCACGTTTGAAAGCGGTGGCCTGTCTTGGCCCGGTGGTTCACACCTTGCTGAGTGATTTTAAGTGCCAGCAACAAGTGCCGGAAATGTATCTTGACGTTCTGGCGAGCCGACTGGGAATGCATGATGCTTCTGATGAAGCGTTGCGTGTTGAGCTGAATCGCTATTCATTAAAAGTGCAAGGATTGCTGGGACGTCGTTGCCCAACGCCAATGTTATCAGGGTACTGGAAGAACGATCCGTTCAGCCCGGAAGAGGATTCACGCTTAATCACGTCGTCATCTGCGGATGGTAAATTGTTAGAGATTCCGCTTAACCCCGTGTATCGGAATTTTGACAAGGCGCTTCAGGAAATCACCAACTGGATCGAAAAGCGATTGTGTTAAAAATTTGCTAAATTTTGTCAATTTGGTAAAACAGTTGCATCACAACAGGAGATCGCAATGACGTTACCGAGTGGACACCCGAAAAGCAGATTGATCAAAAAATTTACCGCACTAGGCCCGTATATTCGTGAAGGTAAGTGCGAAGATAATCGATTCTTTTTCGATTGTCTGGCTGTATGCGTCAACGTGAAACCCGCGCCGGAAGTGCGTGAGTTCTGGGGCTGGTGGATGGAACTGGAAGCGCAGGAATCCCGTTTTACATACAGCTATCAGTTTGGTCTGTTCGATAAAGCAGGCGACTGGACGAGTGTTCCGGTAAAAGATGCCGAAGTGGTAGAGCGGCTGGAGTATACCTTGCGTGAGTTTCACGAGAAGCTGCGTGAACTGTTGGTGACGTTGAATCTGAAACTGGAACCGGCGGATGATTTTCGTGACGAGCCGGTGAAGTTAACGGCGTGAATGAAATGTGCCGGATGTGATGTTTACGCATCTATTCCGGCCTGAAATATTGGTTTTCGTAGGCCGGATAAGGCGTTCACGCCGCATCCGGCAATATTCATTAAAACTGATACGTCATGCCAACCGCGACAATATCATCATTGTTGATATTCAGCTTATTATCGCTATCCAGCTGATTGATTTTATAATCAACAAACGCTGACATATTTTTGTTGAAATAATACGTAGCACCGACATCGATGTAATTGACCAGATCTTCATCGCCGATGCCTTCAATATCTTTCCCTTTCGATAAGACGTAACCCAGTGATGGACGCAGACCAAAGTCGAATTGATATTGTGCGACCGCTTCAAAGTTCTGCGTCTTATTGGCAAAGCCGCCAGAGATTGGCGTCATTTTGCGCGTTTCAGAATAGAAAGTTGCCAGATAAATATTATTAGCATCATATTTCAGACCTGTTGCCCATGCTTCTGCACGCTTGCCTGTGCCACGGCTTTGCAGGTTCTGCTCGTTGGTGCGATCTGAGTTGGTATAGGCCCCACTGATGGCGAAATCGCTGCCGCCGAAGTCATAGGTTAACGAGGTGCCGAAGCCATCGCCATTCTGCTTTTTCACATCGCGGTTTTCGTTTTTTCCTTGATATTGCAAGGTTAAATTCAAGCCATCGATAACGCCGAAAAAGTCGGTGTTACGATAAGTCGCCAGCCCGCTGGCGCGTTTGGTCATAAAGTTATCGGTCTGTGCGGAGGAGTCGCCACCAAATTCCGGGAACATATCGGTCCAGGCTTCCACGTCATACAACGCGCCCAGGTTACGACCATAATCGAAAGAACCCAAATCTTTATATTTCAATCCGGCAAAAGCGAGACGTGTTTTTTGCTGTGCGGTATCGCTCTCTGCTTTATTACCAGCAAACTCTGCTTCCCAACGCCCATAACCAGTCAGTTGATCGTTAATTTGTGTTTCACCTTTAAAACCAAAACGGATATAACTCTGGTCGCCATCTTTACTATCATTATCACTCATATAATGCATGGCTTTAACTTTGCCATAGACATCCAGTTTATTACCGTCTTTGTTATATACTTCTGCGGCCTGTACGGATGCAGATGCCACAATACCCATCACCACTAATGCCAGAGTGCTCTTTTTCATTTTCTTTCCTGATTTTAATTTACGCGCGAATATTCAGCGGGAGAGTCCCGTTGAAAACAGGAAAGTTTTTAACCTGAGATTGTTAAAGATATATTACAGCTTAATAATATTCTTAAAATGTGCTAATTTATTAAATCTGTAATAAAAGCGTAAACAACTGCCGTTACGCTTGCTGATCCCGCGCAACAAAACGCTATGCTTTGCTCGCAGATGGTTGGCAACCGACGACAGTCCTGCTAAAACGTTCGTTTGATATCATTTTTCCTAAAATTGAATGGCAGAGAATCATGAGTGACAGCCAGACGCTGGTGGTAAAACTCGGCACCAGTGTGCTAACAGGTGGATCGCGCCGCCTGAACCGTGCCCATATCGTTGAACTTGTTCGCCAGTGCGCGCAGTTACATGCCGCCGGGCATCGGATAGTCATTGTGACGTCGGGCGCGATTGCCGCCGGACGTGAGCACCTGGGTTACCCGGAACTGCCAGCGACTATCGCCTCAAAACAACTGCTGGCGGCGGTAGGGCAGAGTCGACTGATTCAACTGTGGGAACAGCTGTTTTCGATTTATGGCATTCACGTCGGGCAGATGCTGCTGACTCGTGCTGATATGGAAGACCGTGAACGCTTCCTGAACGCCCGCGACACCCTGCGTGCACTGCTCGATAACAACATCGTTCCAGTAATCAATGAGAACGATGCTGTCGCTACGGCAGAAATTAAAGTTGGTGACAACGACAACCTTTCTGCGCTGGCGGCGATTCTGGCGGGTGCCGATAAACTGCTGCTGCTGACCGATCAAAAAGGTTTGTATACCGCTGACCCGCGCAGCAATCCGCAGGCAGAACTGATTAAAGATGTTTACGGCATTGATGACGCACTGCGCGCGATTGCCGGTGATAGCGTTTCAGGTCTTGGAACCGGCGGCATGAGCACCAAATTGCAGGCCGCTGACGTGGCTTGCCGTGCGGGTATCGACACCATTATTGCCGCGGGCAGCAAGCCGGGCGTCATTGGTGATGTGATGGAAGGTATTTCCGTCGGTACGCTGTTCCATGCCCAGGCGACTCCGCTTGAAAACCGTAAACGCTGGATTTTCGGTGCGCCGCCGGCGGGTGAAATCACGGTAGATGAAGGGGCAACCGCCGCCATTCTTGAACGCGGCAGCTCCCTGTTGCCGAAAGGCATTAAGAGCGTAACCGGCAACTTCTCGCGTGGTGAAGTGATCCGCATTTGTAACCTCGAAGGTCGTGATATTGCCCACGGCGTCAGTCGCTATAATAGCGATGCATTGCGCCGCATTGCCGGACACCACTCGCAAGAAATTGATGCAATACTGGGATATGAATACGGCCCGGTAGCCGTTCACCGTGATGACATGATTACCCGTTAAGGAGCAGGCCGATGCTGGAACAAATGGGCATTGCCGCGAAGCAAGCCTCGTATAAATTAGCGCAACTCTCCAGCCGCGAAAAAAATCGCGTGCTGGAAAAAATCGCCGATGAACTGGAAGCACAAAGCGAAAGCATCCTCAACGCTAACGCCCAGGATGTTGCTGACGCGCGTGCTAATGGCCTCAGCGAAGCGATGCTTGACCGTCTGGCACTGACGCCCGCACGGCTGAAAGGCATTGCCGATGATGTGCGCCATGTGTGTAACCTCGCCGATCCGGTGGGGCAGATAATCGATGGCGGCATGCTGGACAGCGGCCTGCGTCTGGAGCGTCGTCGCGTGCCGCTGGGGGTGATTGGCGTGATTTATGAAGCGCGCCCGAACGTGACGGTCGATGTTGCTTCGCTATGCCTGAAAACGGGTAACGCGGTGATCCTGCGTGGCGGCAAAGAAACCTGTCGCACTAACGCTGCAACGGTGGCGGTGATTCAGGACGCCCTGAAATCCTGCGGTTTACCGGCAGGTGCAGTACAGGCAATTGATAATCCTGACCGTGCGTTGGTCAGTGAAATGCTGCGTATGGATAAATACATCGACATGCTGATCCCGCGCGGCGGCGCTGGTCTGCATAAGCTATGCCGCGAACAGTCGACAATCCCGGTGATCACAGGCGGTATAGGCGTATGCCATATTTACGTTGATGAAAGTGCAGAGATCGCTGAAGCCCTGAAAGTAATCGTCAACGCGAAAACTCAGCGTCCGAGCACATGTAATACGGTAGAAACGTTGCTGGTGAATAAAAACTTCGCCGATAGCTTCCTGCCCGCATTAAGCAAACAAATGGCGGAAAGCAGCGTGACATTACACGCAGATGCTGCCGCAATGGCACAGTTGCAGCCAGGCCCTGCGAAGGTGGTGGCTGTTAAAGCCGAAGAGTATGACGATGAGTTTCTGTCATTAGATTTGAACGTCAAAATCGTCAGCGATCTGGACGACGCCATTGCCCATATTCGCGAGCATGGCACGCAACACTCCGATGCGATCCTGACCCGCGATATGCGCAACGCCCAGCGTTTTGTTAACGAAGTGGATTCCTCCGCTGTTTACGTTAACGCCTCTACGCGTTTTACCGACGGCGGCCAGTTTGGTCTGGGTGCAGAAGTCGCCGTAAGCACGCAAAAACTGCACGCGCGCGGCCCAATGGGGCTGGAAGCACTGACCACCTACAAGTGGATCGGCATTGGTGATTACACCATTCGTGCGTAAATAAAATCGGGTGATGCAAAAGTAGCCATTTGATTCACAAGGCCATTGACGCATCGCCCGGTTAGTTTTAACCTTGTCCACCGTGATTCACGTTCGTGAACATGTTCTTTCAGGGCCGATATAGCTCAGTTGGTAGAGCAGCGCATTCGTAATGCGAAGGTCGTAGGTTCGACTCCTATTATCGGCACCATTTAAATCAATAAGTTACACATCATTAGTACCTTTCTTATTTTTTGACTGGGACAAATTTGGGACCGATGGGTTCAGGATCGAGTCTATTTGCCGTGCGTGTTCGGTAAGGTGATTAGGTGCAAGGTGAGCATATCGACGAACCATTTCGATAGACTCCCAGCCTCCCATTTCCTGTAACACTGACAACGGGACTCCGGCTTGAACCAGCCAACTTGCCCAGGTGTGTCTCAAGTCGTGAAATCTGAAATCATCAATACCAGCCCGTCTCAGCGCCGCTTTCCAGGCTGTGTTTGCGTCATACCGCATCTTCCTTACTGTTGGCGCTTTCGTTCCGTCTGGTTTGGTACAGCTTTCCTTGTACACAAATACCCAACGGTGATGATTCCCGATTTGTTTTTTCAAAACGCGACATGCAGTATCATTCAGCGCAACGCCGATTGCGCGGTTTGATTTACTCTCTTCCGGGTTTATCCATGCCACCCGGCGCTGCATATCTATTTGTTGCCATTCAAGGTTGATGATGTTCGAGCGTCTTAAACCTGTTGCCAGTGCAAATTCAACAACAGACTTTAATGGCTCCGGACATTCATCAATCAGCCTTTGTGCTTCATGGGGCTCCAGCCAGCGGATCCGTTTATTCTTTGGTTGAGGCACTTTAATAATTGGTGCCTTATCCAGCATTTTCCATTCACGCTCTGCGGCTCTTAGTAGGGCCTTTATAAATGAAAGATGCGTAGCCTTCGTTGCAACGGACGCTGGTTTTGGCGTGTATTCTGGAACAGGTTTCCCTTTTTTTCTGCATGCTTCTGCCCTGAGTTTCCAGTTTTCCTCATGACGCCGGTTCGTCATTTTCTGCATTGCTGAATAAATTTTTGATTCAGTAATGTCTCTTAGTTGCATTCCTGCGAAATGTTGAAGCCAGAATCCGATCCGGCTTTTGTCATCGTCCAGTGATTTTTTATGTGCTTTCTCTTCAAGCCACCTGACACACGCTTCCTCGAACGTTATATCAGGTATTTCACCAAGTTTGCTGACCCGCCATGCTTCAGCCTTTAGCTTGTCATGGAGTTCTGTCGCCTGCCTTTTGTCCTTTGTTCCAAGAGACTGTTTAAATCTTTTACCGTTCGGCAATGTGAAACTGGCGTACCATATTTCACCTCTGCGGAAGAGTGACATTTTCTTTCCTCTGTTATGCCATCACCCGCGCTCACTTGGACAGTATGCAGCGGAGACTGAAGAGCCGCAATGCAGGCTTGTCGTGTTGTGAGGTAAGGAGATTTATTCTTAGTGGGATCTTTGCGTGTTGCCTGAAGACGCCCTGTGCGTATCCAGTTAATGGCAGTCGGTCTGGATATCTTGAGAAAATGACAGGCCTCATCGAGTGTGAGGCTGTATGGCTCCATTATTTCACCTCTTGCTGTGACATTGTTGAAAAATGGATACCAGCTCGTTGCTGCCAGACGATCCAACCGAGAGTCATATCCCATGCCATGTATTCGTTATCGCCGTTTTTTGCTCTCCGACGATCTACTAAGTCACCAAAACGCTTTTCCATGAATAATTCATAAGCTTCGCGTTCATCTGGTTCTACTTCCAGAGATAGGAGTGCGATTTCATAAGCACGGCGCTCAATATCGTCTCGCACGTCAAGGCTGCTGATACGCTCTTTAATTTCTTTAATCAGTTCTTTGTCGGTAAAAGTGGTCATTATGCTCCAGCCTCCGGTGCTTTTGGCATTACTACCCAGTGAGTGATATTGACGTTTTCAAGGTCCCCGACCTGAAATGTCCACTGCCATTCTCCGGTTTCTTTTTGTCCCCAGGTGTACCAGAGAGAACGCCAGCCAATTAGCCAGCCTTCTCCGTTAGCATCGAATAACAAAACACTTTCATTTGCTGGTGGCAGTTCAGTTGACACTGGTATTACTTTGTTTTCCTGTGCTGCACATTTAGCTTCAAGCGCATCGAATTTACGCACCAGGTATTCAGCATCCGTTTCATTCACTTTCAGATCTCGCGGTACACATTTCCCGCGAAGAAACCCTTCCATTTCGAAAACATTCATGCGCATTTGCGTAACTCCGATAATTCGTTAAAGCGTTCCATAAACATCCCGTAGGCATGGCTTGGAGCCAGTGGAATCACGTTGAACATCTCTGTTGCCGGGATACCTTCCAGCACAGGCCAGAAAGAGCCATCATCAAGCCCGAGATCGCGGCGTTCGGTTGCCAGCATGATGAGATCGGCATATTTCACGGGGGTACTCATAACCGGGGGTAACCCGTATTTCTCACGGATTACGGCGTCTATTTTTTCTTCCATCCGTTTATAGTCAGGAAGAAGGCGTTTCAGTGGCGCCGGGATGTCCTGGCAATACGCTTCTGTTGCATCATGCATTAACGCTTCAAAAGCAAATTCCTGCGGTACCAGTTGGCTGCAAAGCACCGCATGTTGGGCGACGCTGTAGAAATGTGAAAGATGTCCTGCAAAGCGACAGATATTTGAAAGAGAAACCGCGATATCGTTAATAACGATGTCGTCTTTATTTATCCTGTCATAATAAAAATGCTTCCCGGAAAAAGTTTTAATAAATGACATTTTGTTCTCCACGTATATGCGCTGCACCGCGCTGAATTCTGGTAAAAGGAAGCCCTCACCATCCGGCGATTATTGAGTCAATTACGTTTCCATAAATGCCCCCGCAGGGGCATTTGCAGTAATGAAATCAGGCGGTGAAAGTACCAATAAAGGTTTCTACTTTGCTGTCCTTGAATTTCTCAACAAGCAGATCACGAAATTCGTTAGCCATTTCTTCCTGCACTGCTTCCAGCTGAATAATGCGCAGAACCAGTACAGGACGATCGCCAGTGATAATGCTGAGGCGTAATTTAAACGGACGTTCTTTCAGGCCTTCAAACGGAACGCATTTAAATTCAAATGCCACAGGCATAATATCTTTGGTCTTCGCTTCGACAGACTCCATCAGGGAGCGTTTGCCGCTGAAGTCATTGTCTTCAAAATCAGCGGTCTGGTTTGCTTCAATCGTGATTTTACGGACTGCCGCAGCCGCTTTTGTTGCCTGAATGGCATCACCATTAGCATCAAAGCCCACAAGGTAGTCGGCCCAGTCTTCGATCCATTCTGCCAGTGACTTCTGGGAGTTACGCTCGCCGTTAACAGACAACAGAGCAGAGAACGGTGCTGTCTTTTTCAGTTTGAGAGTGGCAGTGTTATCTGCGTGACCTGGCTCATCAATAGTACCCAGGTTAAGCACACTGACGGCACGCATATTATCGGCATCGATAAAGCAGCGGGTGCCTTCATCTGCAAGATCTTTAGAATAACGGGTAAAGTCATCGATGCTGGCAGTGGAAAGCGCACCACGGAAACGGAAACGATTTAAATTAAATTTTTCCAGATCATGAATGCGGAAATTCTCAGGCAATGCCACAGCATCGGCACCAATCTTACTGATAATTTCATTAACACCCTGAGCAGAAATAAGGGCATGGATTTGATTAATTGCGGTTGCGTCTAAGTTCTGAGACATAATAAGTCCTCACTATATAAAGATATTCAGTGATGAGATAAATAATCAGTTTATTAAGAACGATATTAACGACCTGCTGCGCGGAGTTTTCCGTCAGGTTCACCGGCAAGAGTCAGTAATTGTCCCTGGTCTTCCTGCAGAATAGTCAGGCGACCACCGCGATTGACATACATCGGCGTTTCGGTGGTGTCTTCTTCGGAAATTTTCCCGCGGTTAGTCGGGCGAACATATGAGAGTTTGTGTTTGATTTTCACACGGTTCTCATCAAACGGTTCGATTTCCAGATTGAGTGAGACCTTCCCTTTGGTTTTCGTGTTCATCACACCGGAAGCGACTTCACTGAGAACTGCGCCGATTTTGGTTTCAAATACGCCGCCGTCCAGCTCCCCGATAAATGCCTGCACATCAGTACTGCGTTCGCTAGCCATTTTGCTGCTCCTCATCATATCGACCCTGCAAGGCCGATTAGTTTCTCCACAAAACAGAGAAGAACACCTGCGGTGGCAGCCGCCCGGATGGAGTGGGTTATGAGCCCGTCGTCCGGTGATGCTCTTCTCTGTTTTGTAAAAAGAGCGGTACCAGCCGGAAGCAAGGGTACAAACTGGTACCGCTAGGACTACACACAGCATAAAGTTGTGGTGCCGGGTGCCTCCCGGTGCCTGGCGAAGGTTGCACACCAGGCGGGTGGGTATCCACAGAAGGTCGACTGTCAGCCTCAACCTTAACCCGCGTGCGCTGAGCCGCATTCACCACAACGCTAAGGATTCTCTCTGGTTGAAAATACTTAGCTGTTATGTGCCTGTCTTTTCACCACTTCAGGCTCGGTGGTATCCTTTTAAGCCCGTATACATAAAAGGAAAATCAAATGACTTTTGATGAAAAAGAACTTGATAATGCAATTAATAAAATCATCGTAACGTCGCTCTTTTCCTGTCTCAGCGACACTCAGCAGAAACAGTTCTACGAATCGGCTTTCAACATGATCGAGCGTTGTTGTTTCTGCGATGCCGACGAGTTACCTGAAAAAATCAGGAAACAGTTGGCTGATGCTCTTCGAGTGCGACTTTCTGACCAATTTTCTGAAATGTACTCTCCGAATTTGGACAAATAGAAAAAGGCCATTTCCATTCAGGGTCTGATGGAAAGACTTCAGCCTGTTCCAAAGCACGGCGTAAAGAGAATACAACTCCAGCCATAATCTGATGTTTCCCATTGGTCCAGCTATCGCCGCTCTGATCTACAGGAGCGGCTATGTCGTATGACCAAACGACTTCACCACTATTGTTTAAAATCTGGACTTTCATTTTGTTCTTTAACCTCCAGATTTCCGCGCATCTAAAGGCGCATTCTCATTTGGTGTGAACCGAATAGTTGTGCTGCTATTGATTAATGCCCCGACACACAAGACTACGCACTCAGAGCAGATAGCAACTTCATCTTTTCCGCCTTTGGCGATGATTTTTTTTGCCTGCAGCTCGTTTGCGCCACAAAACGAGCATGTGAAATAACGGTTCATTTGCGCTCTCTTACACATAGTATTTAACGAATCATCCGGTCATTCATACGCCACCGGCGGCTACTTCGTGGGCGTCCTGCCTGTTTGTTGTTTCTCTTGGGCACATTATGTATCTCATAGGTACATTGTCAAGTATAAAAAAACCTGCCGAAGCAGGTTCATAAACATTGATTAGGCTTTGATTTTGTATCTTCTTGGTTTTCCTGAGAAAATCACAGTTCCAATTATAGAGCAATTACCGTTGATCTTAATGTAAGGCTCAGGCCAGTTTGGGTTTAACGCTTTGAGATAACGCTGTGTCCCATCTTCTATCAACCTTTTGAAGGTGGTTTCACCTGTATCGTGCATCAATGCAATAACGTCGTCACCGTGGCAGGCAGGTACTTCAGGATCGACAAAAATCATGTCTCCCGGGCGGTACTCATCAATCATTGAATCACCTATCACCCGCAAGATATAAGTCATTTCCCCACAGGGTACAGGGCAGGGATACGTTTCTGCTGTGCTCAAATCAACCTCAGAATATCCAACTTCTTTCCATGCTCCGGCCTGTACCCATGATATGACAGGGACTAATGTGATTTGTTTATTAGTGATTGAAACATCAGGTTTTTTTGTGATGTTCGTTGTCTGGTGTTCTTGATCGAGCCATCCGACAGGCAGGTCGAAACATTTTTCGATGTGTCGTGCCATGCTGTCACCGATATTTTTAGTAGCACCATCTCCCATAAACCTGCTGGTCTGGGTTGGCTCGCGATCAATCATAGTGGCAAAGGAAGAATTCCCTCCAACACCATCTCTCAGTTTTCTGGCGTTAGACCGCCGGATGTCATGGATTGTTTTCATAACGAAATTAAAACCCTTGTACCGTTAAGGTACAAGTATCTTGAAGGTTCATTTTAATCATGTAATATGTACACCGGAGGTACATATTGTATGAAAGCGTATTGGGACTCTTTAACCAAAGAACAGCAGGGCGAGTTGGCCGGAAAAGTTGGCTCAACACCTGGCTACTTACGGCTGGTTTTCAATGGCTATAAAAAAGCCAGTTTTGTGCTGGCTAAAAAACTTGAGCAATGCACGTCAGGTGCAATTACGAAATCTGACTTAAGACCGGATATCTATCCGAAAGATTAGCAGAACACTTTCAATTTTTAACCACAGAACGATGAGGCTAATCGTGGGTAAGCATCACTGGAAAATAGAAAAACAGCCTGAGTGGTACGTGAAAGCTGTCAGAAAAACTATCGCGGCGTTGCCGGGTGGTTACGCTGAAGCGGCTGACTGGCTCGATGTAACAGAAAACGCTTTATTCAACCGCCTTCGTGCAGATGGCGATCAGATTTTCCCGCTGGGATGGGCAATGGTTTTACAGCGTGCTGGTGGCACTCACTTCATTGCTGATGCTGTGGCGCAGTCTGCAAATGGCGTCTTTGTGTCTCTTCCTGACGTCGAGGATGTGGACAACGCCGATATTAACCAGCGTCTGCTGGAAGTCATTGAACAGATCGGCAGTTATTCAAAACAGATTCGTTCAGCAATCGAAGACGGTGTAGTGGAACCGCATGAGAAGACAGCAATTAACGACGAGCTGTATCTCTCAATTTCGAAGCTGCAGGAGCATGCAGCACTTGTCTACAAAATTTTTTGCATTTCAGAAAGTAATGACGCCCGCGAGTGTGCAGCTCCGGGCGTCGTGGCGTCGATTGCTTCTGGTTGTGGAGAAACTAACGCATGAACAGTTTAACAACACACTACCGTCGCTCGCAACTGATTGCGCTTCCTGTACCGGGTGGAAAAGCGAAGGTGGAATATTGCTATGCAGTGAATGTACCAGGTGACAGGGAAATTGTAACCCACAGCTTTGCAGAGTGGGCTGTGGGTGCTTTCAACCGGCAGAAGGAGACAGTCCTTTGCGACAAGTTAACCGCTGGTTCAAAGATCACTACGGAGTGCCCGTCAGAGTCATTCGTTGGGAGCCGGAAACACAACGGGTTATCTACCTCCGCGAAGGTTATGAGCATGAATGCTTCAGTCCGCTCGAACAGTTTCGTCGTAAATTCAGGGAAATAGAGGTCGGTCATGAGCACTAAATTAACCGGCTATGTATGGGATGGTTGCGCTGCATCAGGCATGAAGTTATCCAGCGTGGCAATTATGGCCCGCTTGGCTGATTTCAGTAATGACGAAGGTGTGTGCTGGCCATCAATTGAAACCATTGCCCGTCAGATTGGCGCGGGGATGAGTACCGTCAGAACGGCTATCGCACGGCTGGAAGCAGAAGGCTGGTTAACGCGTAAGGCGCGTCGCCAGGGTAACCGCAATGCGTCGAATGTTTATCAGCTTAACGTTGCGAAGCTTCAGGCAGCGGCATTTTCTCAACTGTCAGATTCTGACCCGTCAAAATCTGACGCATCAAAATCTGACCCGCCAAAATTTGATGCGTCGAAATCTGGCAAAAAAGCGGGTTTTCACCCGTCAGAATCTGGCGGGGATCCGTCAGTAAAATCAAAACATGATCCGTCAGATAAAAAACCTTCTCGTCCGGACGCTTCGCAACCGGACACGCAGACGGCTGAACAGGATTTTTTAACTCGCCATCCTGATGCGGTTGTATTCAGCCCTAAAAAGCGCCAGTGGGGGACGCAGGATGATTTGACCTGCGCACAGTGGCTCTGGAAAAAAATCATCGCCCTGTACGAGCAGGCTGCCGAATGTGACGGCGAGGTGGTTCGTCCCAAAGAACCGAACTGGACAGCCTGGGCAAACGAAATTCGCCTGATGTGTGTGCAGGATGGTCGTACTCACAAACAAATCTGCGAGATGTACAGCCGCGTCAGCCGCGATCCGTTCTGGTGCCGTAACGTGCTCAGCCCGTCGAAGCTGCGGGAAAAATGGGATGAGCTTTCCCTGCGCTTATCGCCGTCCGTCAGCACGTACACAGAAAAACGCGAAGACCCGTACTTCAAAGCCAGTTACGACAACGTGGACTACAGCCAGATCCCGGCAGGATTCAGGGGGTGATCATGAGTCTTTTGAATGACGTTCAGAAATTCATTGAAGCCCATCCGGGGTGTACTTCCGGAGACATTGCGGATGCTTTTGCAGGTTACTCACGGCAGCGCGTTCTGCAGTCAGCAAGCAAGTTACGTCAGAGTGGGCGTGTGGCTCACCGTTGTGAAGGAGATACACGCAGACATTTCCCACGCCTGACTGAGAGAGCGCAGGAGCCGGAACCACAACCAGTTCGTGAAACCAGACCTGTGCGCAATTTCTATGTCGGCACTAACGATCCCCGGGTGATTTTGTGCCTGACCCGCCAGGCGGAAGAACTGGAGTCCAGGGGCTTATACCGTCGTGCTGCAACGGTGTGGATGGCGGCATTCCGTGAAAGCCACTCCCAGCCAGAACGAAACAATTTTCTGGCGCGTCGTGAGCAGTGTTTACGGAAAAGCAGCAAGCGCGCTGTATCGGGTGATGAGTGGTATCTGTCAGGGAATTACGTGGGGGCTTAATGAGTAATAAATATTGCCAGGAGCTGGTGGAACTGCGGAACAAGCCAGCCCATGAACTGAAGGAAGTGGGTGATCAGTGGCGCACGCCGGACAACATTTTCTGGGGAATTAACACCCTGTTTGGCCCGTTTGTTCTGGATCTGTTTACTGACGGTGATAACGCCAAATGTGCTGCGTATTACACGGCGGAAGACAACGCGCTGGCGCATGACTGGTCAGAACGTCTTGCGGAGCTTAAAGGGGCTGCCTTTGGTAATCCCCCATACAGCCGCGCCAGTCAGCATGAGGGGCAATACATCACCGGCATGCGTTACATCATGAAACATGCCAGTGCCATGCGTGATAAGGGCGGGCGCTATGTTTTCCTGATCAAAGCTGCCACCAGCGAAGTGTGGTGGCCGGAAGATGCAGATCATATTGCTTTTATTCGCGGGCGTATTGGTTTTGAACTGCCTGTCTGGTTTATCCCGAAAGACGAGAAGCAGGTACCGACAGGAGCTTTTTTCGCTGGTGCTATTGCTGTTTTTGACAAGACCTGGAAGGGACCGGCAATCAGCTACATCGGGCGCGATGAACTTGAGGCATGTGGTGAGGCGTTTCTGGCGCAGGTTCGCCAGCAGGCGGAAAAACTGGTCAGGGAGATGGCGGCATGACGATGTTAACTCAATGCCAGCAGCAGGTGCTGGATATGCTGATTTCTTACCAAAAAGAACGTGGCTTCCCGCCAACCAATCAGGAGGTGGCAACCATGCTGGGATACCGTTCAGTGAATGCAGCGGTAGAACATCTTCGCGCACTGGAGAAAAAAGGCGTCATCACGATAAAGCGTGGCGTGGCCCGGGGCATCACGCTTCATACCGTGGTGAAGGACGACGACAGCGAGGCGGTCGGGATTATCCGCTCACTGCTTGCCGGTGAGGAAAACGCCAGGCTGCGTGCAGCCCACTGGTTACATGAGAGGGGCCTGAAAGTATGAAGCTGATCTTGCCTTTCCCGCCCAGCGTGAACACGTACTGGCGACACCCCAATAAAGGGGCGTTTGCAGGTAAGAGCCTGATAAGCGCGGCGGGGCGCAAATTCCAGAGCGCGGCGTGTGCAGCAATAGTTGAGCAGTTACGTCGTCTGCCAAAACCAACGTCGGCACCTGCTTCAGTGGAGATCGTGTTGTTTCCTCCGGATAACCGGATCCGCGATCTGGACAACTATAACAAGGCGCTGTTTGACGCCCTGACCCACGCGGGTGTGTGGGAAGACGACAGTCAGGTGAAAAGAATGCTGGTGGAGTGGGGACCGGTTATCCCGGAAGGGAAGGTCGAGATCACTATCAGTAAGTACGAGAAAACGGCGGGTGCAGCCGCCTGATTAAGAGGAGAAACGAAGTATGAATAATCTGATGGTCATTGATGGTATTGAAGTTCGTCGTGATGCTTATGGGCGTTACAGCCTGAACGATCTGCACAGGGCTGCCGGTTCTCTGGATAAGCATAAGCCTGCATTCTGGCTCCGCAATGAGCAAACTGAACGTTTAATAAGCGAGTTGCAGATTTGCAACTCGGTCAATATAGAGCCAGTTAACGTTATTCGTGGCGGAAATAACCAGGGGACGTATGTCTGCAAAGAACTGGTGTATGCCTATGCAATGTGGATCAGCCCGTCATTCCATCTGAAGGTGATCCGTACTTTCGACATGGTAACCAGCGCACCTGAAAAATTATCCGGACAGGCTGCTGACAAGATGCAGGCTGGCGTGATTCTGCTGGACTTTATGCGCCGGGAGTTAAATCTGTCTAACTCTTCAGTGCTTGGAGCCTGTCAGAAACTTCAGGAGGCTGTTGGCTTACCGAATCTGGCACCGCGCTATGCCATTGATGCTCCTGCTGATGCACACGATGGCTCAAGTCGCCCGACACTGTCACTGAGTGCACTGCTGAAACAGTATGGTATCCGCCTGACGGCTAATCAGGCATATCACCAGATGGTGAAGCTGGGGATCGTCGAGCAGCGCGAACGATACAGCCGTACCGCGATTAACAACATCAAAAAATTCTGGTCGCTGACAGCGAAAGGTTGCATGTTCGGCAAGAACATCACCAGTCCCGCAAATCCGCGCGAGACGCAGCCGCATTTCTTCGAATCCCGATTCCCTGAGCTGTTAAAGCTGCTCGATACCGTTCATTGAGGTGACCGTGAGAGCACTACTGACCCCTGAAATTGCCCCGCGTATGGGGATCGTATTGTTCAGGCCAGGTTCAGAGCTGATGCCCTTGTTTATGCAGGGGCGTGTCCTGCTGGAGCCTGAGCCGGAACGTTATTCATCTTTCGCCAGTGGTGCCGTTCCGGCGGCATCACAACCGCTGGCGGATGATCCTGCCGTTCGGGCCGTGTTCCGCAATGAGGCAGTGATCCGTCGTGCTGGTGGCGTGGAATGTCTTGAAAGCTGGTTACTTCGTGAAAAAGGCTGCCAGTGGCCTCATTCCGGCTGGCACAGCGAGAACATGACCACAATGCGACACGCGCCGGGCGCAATCCGTCTGTGCTGGCACTGTGATAACCAGCTGCGCGATCAGTTCACGGAACGGCTGGAATCAATGGCAACGGATAACTGTGCCCGGTGGGTGTTATCTGTCGTGCGTCGGGATCTCGGTTTTAATGATAGTCACGTTGTGACAATGCCGGAACTGTGCTGGTGGCTGGTTCGTAATGACCTGGCGGATGCCTTACCGGAAAGTGCAGCCCGTAAGGCACTGAGATTACCGAAGCCTGTTGTGCCGTCTGTCACCCGGGAAAGTGACCTTGTGCCTTCGGTTCCTGCCACCAGCATCATCCAGGATAAAGCGAAAAAGGTGCTGGCGCTGAAAGTGGATCCGGAGTCGCCGGAGTCTTTTATGTTACGCCCAAAACGTCGCCGCTGGGTTAATGAAAAGTACACGCGCTGGGTTAAGACACAGCCGTGTGCATGTTGTGGAAAGCCTGCTGATGATCCCCACCACCTGATAGGCCACGGTCAGGGGGGAATGGGTACAAAAGCGCATGACCTCTTTGTGTTGCCTTTGTGCAGAAAGCATCACGACGAACTGCATGCGGATACCGTGGCATTTGAAGAGATGTATGGCGCCCAACTGGAGCTGATATTTCGTTTTATCGATCGTGCGCTGGCAATTGGCGTACTGGCGTAAGTGGAGAACGAGCATGAACCTTGAAGCCTTACCAAAATATTACTCCCCAAAATCTCCAAAATTGAGCGATGACGCACCGGCGACAGGCTCAGGTGGTTTAACGATTACGGATGTGATGGCTGCGCAGGGGATGGTGCAGTCGAAAGCACCGCTTGGGTTTGCCTTATTCCTGGCAAAAGTTGGTGTTCAGGATCCTCAGTTTGCGATTGAAGGTCTGCTCAATTACGCGATGGCACTGGATAACCCGACATTGAACAAATTGAGTGAAGAAATCCGGTTACAGATCATCCCTTACCTTGTGAATTTTGCCTTTGCTGATTATTCCAGGTCTGCGGCAAGTAAGGCTCGCTGTGAGCATTGTGCTGGTACTGGATTTCATAATGTATTGCGCGAGGTGGTGAAGCACTCCAGAAGCGGGGAATCTGTTATCAAGGAAGAGTGGGTGAAGGAACTATGTCAGCATTGTCATGGTAAGGGAGAAGTCAGCACAGCGTGCAGAGGGTGTAAGGGTAAAGGTATTGTCCTGGATGAAAAAAGGACCCGGCTTCATGGCACACCTGTTTATAAGATTTGTGGGCGTTGCAATGGAAAACGGTTTAGTCGTTTACCAACCACACTGGCGCGGCATCATGTCCAGAAGCTGGTACCGGACCTGACTGATTATCAGTGGTACAAAGGATATGCAAATGTCATTGATAAACTGGTTACAAAGTGCTGGCAGGAGGAATCTTACGCTGAAGCACAATTGAGAAAGGTGACGAGATAAGTGATTTTCGCCGAAGATGGCGACATGATGCTTGCATTTTTCAAAAAATATGGATAAGATTTTCTCAACGATGGGCTTTGTATGTCTGCCGTTGAGAATCTTCAAGAACCCGCCATCAAGTAGGTATTTTGTTATCCAAATATCAGTTCTGAATAGTCTTAGTAGCTTCTTGATAAACATAAAAGAATAAGTACTTGCTTTGAATGGCCGCCTTTTAGACAGGGCAGAGAGTACGATTGGTTGAAAAAAGCATAGTTCTTGGCGGTAGGTTTTATTTTAGTCTCTCATCTATGTATCTAGGGAAGTATGTGATTACCTTCAGGAATTATATCCTGTGTTTCATATGATTACATGGGAGCAAGGGACGCCAACTTTATAACAATTCTTTTGCCCAGCCACTATATATAGATAAAAAAAATCCTCATCATCCCGTATATTGTTGTTGATTTCTTTTTGTTATATATGTTGTGTTTTTTATGCCTTTATTGCATATGTGATTAATGTGCTTGTTGTTATATTCAATACGATGCCAAGGGATTTGGGACGTGTATATCCAATAAATTGGCAGATTTTTGTTAATTACTTGGGTAGCGTATTGTATGACTAAAAATGCACAGCAGGTTCTTGAAGACTCTGCCCAACAGATTTTTCCCGATTATTTTCCTGCAGATGTTCCTCCAAAAGAGTCCTTGGATGCTGAAGGGGTTTTTTATCGCTTAGCCAGAAATAATCCACCTGGGAAAGCTTGTTTTTTAAACATGAAAGAAGAAAACCCAAAAAGAATGAAAAAGTTCCAAGGGTTAAAATTGAAATGCTGCTATGGTGTTTCTATGTTCATGGACGAAACATCACTGGTAAATGTATTTAATAAATTTCCTGAAGGAATAGGTGAAAGGTTTATTGCTAAAGGCGAGTTGAATCCACAGGATGGAAGAATGCTAAAAACAGGAGCTCCTGATTCGACTCATTTTACCATTTGGCTTTGTAAAGATGCTCGAGTTCATGAAAAATTCACCTGTATAAGAGAGGTGGTTAGATGAGCAATATTTTTTTGGAAGATAGTGTGTTCGGCACATTATATATGCAAAAAATTTATGAGTTCTTCGAAGAGCCAAAACTTTTCTCTGTGTCTAATGAAATAAATAGCATGTTTGTTGTCTATTGGATTGGCGACGAAGAAGATTATGATAAATGGATTATCATACCGATTTCAAAAGATAGGTTGGAGCACTTCGAGCGTAAAAGAATTGATATTAGAAGTGTTTTAGTGTATCAAGAACAAAAGCTTTGCTATCAGTTTAATATTTACTATGAAGATAATCATGTTGATGAAATAAAAATAAATGTTTCTGAGTTAAATGAGAAGATAAAAATTCCAGAACCTAACTTATATATTAGTAGTGTTCTTCCTGTATTACCTAATGGTAAAATTGGAAAGGAGGTAGAATTCTCTACGCATGAGATTCATGTGGAGAAAACAGCAACTTCTGTGGAACCCTTGGTTTTAAAAGGCGTCTCGAAGCTTTTTGAGTGTTTTAATGATTTCTATTCATCAATATTAGCTGCATTTGATGAAAAAGATGTAATGAGTCCAGTATCTGGACGTCCTGGTTCATTTGTTCTTTCATTCAAGGCAGATAAAATGCAGCAAATTGAACCATTGCTGAAAAAACTAAATGAGCTGATTCTATCAAGAAAAGATATTATTGGTTTTGTTAAACAGAATAATATCGATGTTCAGATGTTATCTGCTTTATTTGAAAGTGTGATAGAGACAAGTTCATGTTTTGAACTAAAAAGTAATGTGACTGATGATATTATTCTTAGAGTCAGAAAAACTGATGCTGAGTTCTATTCTGGCACATTGATTAAAATGGCTACTCAAGTTGTTAGTAGTTATCAGGTACCGCAGGCTAACCTAATTGAACAAGTGTTTAAGATAGTTGAATTAAAATGGCAAGAGAAGCATCTGAACCTGATTAGTACTGGTCTGGATAATCGACATATATTGTATTATATTCATGCGGCCAAAATACTTGGGTTACTAAATAGTAATGGTTCTGTTTCAGCTCTTGGTCAGCAATTGGTTGAATCTGACTATGATAAGAGACTAAGAATCGCTGCACGCGGTTTTGAAACAAG
Source organism: Escherichia sp. E14S1 (assembly GCF_004211995.1). Classification (NCBI taxonomy): domain Bacteria; kingdom Pseudomonadati; phylum Pseudomonadota; class Gammaproteobacteria; order Enterobacterales; family Enterobacteriaceae; genus Escherichia; species Escherichia sp. E14S1. The sequence goes on along the minus strand of NZ_RHJQ01000018.1, from coordinate 19,727 downwards.
TCATTGCGGGTGGGCGTGGATTACCTGGAGTCAAGCTAAAAATCTTTCTGAGCTCGATCCACTTACAGCTGAACGATTTTTGCAAGATAGATGTATATCTCTCAGCTCCAAAACAATAAAGAGAAGGGCTTCTACTTTAAGGCAGTGGTGTGAAAAATTGCAACCTGCTTATCAGGAGCTCTGAAGGATATGATGATTATCTTCTTTTTGGAAGAAGATAATGTAAATTTGATTTTATTATAACACTCTACCTAAATAAAAGGCTCGCACAGGCGAGCCTTTTCCATGTCTCAATCTGATTCAACTATTTTATTTAACTTTTTATATGTCGCCTGCATAACTTACGAGGTGAGAGACGATATTCATGCCCCATAATCCAAACACATGGCCGGATTGGCTGGAGATTTTCCAGAGCTGGTGGCGTGGAGATACGCCTCTTGGCGCAGTGATTATGTCGATCGTTATGGCTGGTTTGCGTATTGCTTATTTTGGTGGTGGTGGTGGCTGGAAGCGAAAAACGCTCGAGATTTTGCTCTGTGGTGCTCTGACGCTGACTTTTGCATCCGCGCTTGAGTATGTCGGATGGCCTAAATCGCTTTCTGTTGCCATTGGTGGTGGCGTGGGGCTGATCGGTGTCGATGCTATTCGTGGGGCTGCAATGCGAGTAATCGGTAATAAATTTGGTAGCTCGAAGGAGTAATTTATGCAGGCTCTAAATTCCCAGCGTAAAGCTTTCCTTGATATGGTGGCATGGTCAGAAGGAACGGATAACGGGCGACAACCGACACGTAACCACGGTTATGACGTTATTGTTGGTGGCGAACTGTTCGCTGATTACTCCGATCACCCTCGCAAACTTGTCATGCTAAACCTCAAACTCAAATCAACAGCCGCTGGACGTTACCAGCTTCTTTCACGCTGGTGGGATACTTACCGTAAACAGCTTGGCCTGAAAGATTTTTCTCCAGAAAGCCAGGACGCTGTAGCGCTGCAGCAGATTAAAGAGCGTGGTGCTTTACCGATGATTGATTGCGGCGATATTCGTCAGGCTATCGCTCGTTGCAGCAATATCTGGGCGTCATTACCCGGTGCAGGTTACGGTCAGTATGAACATAAAATCGGTGACCTGATTGCCCGATTTAAAGAGGCTGGCGGGGTGGTAAATGAAGTTGAGTTATAAGCTGGTTATCGCTGCATTCTTCATTTCTATCTTTGGTGGACTCGTCTGGTCAGCAAACCATTACTACAGTAAATATCAGATAGAAAAGTTACGTGCGGATAAAGCCGTAGGTGAAGCAGAATATCAAGGGAAAGTGATAGCTGAACAGGCATTCAACTTTAGCCGCTTTAATCAGGTAGCAGAATATACTGGAAGTCTGAACTCATTACTTAGTGACAGTGGTGAAAAAACGGTTATTAAATACAGGGAGATTCTCCATCGTGAAAAAAATTGCGATTTTCCTGTTCCTGCTGATATCGCTAACGGGGTGCTCGAATATGCGAACAGTTTACGTTCCGGCGCCATACATTCCGATCCCGGGCACCCTTACTCAGCCGATAATGACTCCTTTACCACCGGCGCGTTGACATACTGCCAGGCCGTGCTGTGGATTGAACCTCTACTGACAGCTATTGACAGGGCGAATAATCAGCTCGCAGGAATACGCCAGATAGAACGGGAACGGCAACAGTATCACAGAAGCCCCTCTCCCTGAGGGGCTGTGAAAATAACCTTGAAAACTGCAATATAATCCCCATTAACTTTTCGTGACCTGCTATATCGGCAGGGTAAGAAAGGGAATTATTATGTTAGAGAACTATTTTAAAAATGGTATGGCTAGTACTGATGAAAAAACACAGCGTTTACTTGCAGTTCAGGCTGCACTTGAGATAGCTAAGGCATCAGCAAGCTCAGGTAATGGAGTAATGCATAGCGATTTAGATCAGGCAACTGAGCGCATTGGAAAGCTGGCCGATGCAATTCAGCTCGCTTTAAAAGGATAAAATGCGAACCGTACTTTAAACCGCCTTCGGGCGGTTTTTTTATTACGATCTCTGTGGTCTGCCTCATAGTAATAAATTAAGGGGAAAGATTAATGCCCCCGCGAATCCCAAAGGCCTGCCGTATTCGCGGCTGCAGCTCTACAACCACTGACCCGTCAGGCTATTGCGAAAGCCACAAAAGCGAAGGCTGGAAGCAATACAAGCCAGGTCAGTCCCGTCATCAGCGCGGCTATGGTTCGAAGTGGGATGTTATCCGCGCGCGTGTCCTGAAGCGTGACAAAGGCCTGTGTCAGTTATGTCTGCGTGCTGGTGTGGTGCGTGAGGCGAAAACCGTTGACCACATCATCCCTAAAGCGCATGGCGGCACTGATGCCGACTGTAATCTGCAGAGTCTGTGCTGGCCGTGTCATAAGGCGAAGACGGCCCGTGAACGGTTAAAGTGATAATAATTCTCAACTGTCTGAGGGGAGGGGCGGGTCAAATCCCTGCAGCCTGACGTCTTCCGGACTGCCCGCCCCATCGTTTTTTTATACCCGCGAAAAATGAAATTTAACCAGGAGTGCCGCATATGGCTGGAACGGCGGGGCGTTCCGGGCGTCGCCCCAAGCCAACGGCGCGCAAGGCGCTGGCCGGAAACCCCGGCAAGCGAGCCCTGAATAAAGATGAACCTGTTTTTACGCCCATCAAAGGTGTTGAGCCACCGGAGTGGTTCGCTGAAGAAGATCTCCCTCTCGCCACGATCATGTGGCAACTGACAACCAAAGAACTCTGCGGTCAGGGCCTGCTGTGCGTGACTGACCTCGCGGTGCTTGAGCGGTGGTGCGTGGCCTACGAGTTCTGGCGGCGTGCCGTGAAAAATATTGCCAGACAGGGCAACACCATCACCGGTGCAATGGGTGGCATGGTCAAAAATCCGGAGCTGACCGCCAAGAAAGAACAGGAGTCCGAGATGAGCAGCACGGGGGCAATGCTCGGACTCGACCCCAGCAGCCGCCAGCGTCTGATTGGCCTGGCGGGGCAGAAGAAAGCCACTAACCCGTTTCTGAAAATCATCGAATCATGAGCCGGAAATCTTACCCCAACGTAAATGCTGCCAATCAGTATGCCCGTGATGTCGTGCGCGGAAAGATTGTGGCCTGCCAGTTTGTGATTCAGGCCTGCCAGCGCCATCTTGATGACCTGATGGCGGAAAAAAGTAAGTCGTTTCGTTACCGCTTCGACAAGGACCTGGCTGAACGGGCCGCGAAATTTATTCAGCTGTTGCCACACACCAAGGGGGAGTGGGCATTCAAGAGGATGCCCATCACGCTGGAACCGTGGCAGCTCTTTGTGATCTGCTGTGCGTTTGGCTGGGTCAATAAAGGCTCCCGGCTGCGCCGCTTCAGGGAGGTGTATACCGAAATCCCCCGTAAGAACGGCAAATCGGCAATCTCTGCCGGTGTTGCCCTGTATTGTTTTGCCTGTGATAACGAGTTTGGCGCGGAAGTGTATTCCGGTGCCACGACAGAGAAACAGGCGTGGGAAGTCTTTCGCCCGGCGCGACTGATGTGTAAACGCACACCCATGCTGACGGAAGCGTTCGGGATTGAGGTTAACGCCTCAAACATGAACCGTCCGGAGGATGGCGCGCGGTTTGAACCGCTGATCGGTAACCCCGGTGATGGTTCATCACCCCACTGTGCCGTGGTGGATGAATATCACGAGCACGCCACCGATGCGCTTTATACCACGATGCTTACCGGGATGGGCGCGCGACGTCAGCCACTGATGTGGGCCATCACCACCGCCGGGTACAACATTGAGGGGCCGTGCTACGACAAGCGGCGGGAAGTTATCGAGATGCTCAACGGTTCGGTACCCAACGATGAACTGTTCGGGATCATCTATACCGTTGACGAAGGCGATGACTGGACCGACCCGCAGGTGCTGGAAAAAGCCAATCCAAATATTGGCGTGTCGGTTTATCGCGAATTTTTGTTAAGTCAGCAGCAGCGTGCGAAAAATAACGCCCGTCTGGCAAACGTCTTTAAAACAAAACACCTCAATATCTGGGTGTCGGCGCGTTCGGCGTATTTCAACCTGGTGAGCTGGCAGAGCTGCGAGGATAAATCACTGACCCTTGAGCAGTTCGAGGGGCAGCCGTGCATTCTGGCCTTTGACCTGGCGCGTAAGCTGGATATGAACAGCATGGCGCGACTTTATACCCGCGAGATTGACGGTAAAACGCATTACTACAGTGTGGCTCCGCGCTTCTGGGTACCGTATGACACGGTGTACAGCGTCGAGAAAAATGAAGATCGCCGGACAGCCGAACGCTTTCAGAAATGGGTGGAAATGGGCGTTCTGACCGTTACCGATGGTGCGGAGGTGGATTATCGCTACATCCTCGAGGAGGCCAAAGCGGCGAACAAAATCAGCCCGGTCAGTGAGTCACCCATCGACCCCTTCGGGGCGACCGGGTTGTCACATGACCTTGCTGATGAAGACCTGAATCCCGTCACTATCATTCAGAACTACACCAACATGTCCGACCCGATGAAAGAGCTGGAAGCGGCAATTGAATCGGGGCGCTTTCATCATGATGGCAATCCCATCATGACCTGGTGTATCGGCAATGTGGTCGGCAAAACCATTCCGGGTAACGATGATGTGGTGAAACCCGTCAAAGAGCAGGCGGAAAACAAAATTGACGGTGCAGTTGCGCTGATTATGGCGGTTGGCAGAGCCATGCTGTACGAGAAAGAAGACACGCTGTCTGACCACATTGAGTCCTATGGGATCCGCTCGCTTTAACTGAGGTAATTATGATCATGCTGATTCTCGCGCCTCTGGTGGGCGTGCTGGGGGCGCTTTTGCTGGCGTATGGTGCCTGGCTGATTTATCCCCCGGCGGGGTTTGTTGTTGCCGGGGCGTTGTGCCTGTTCTGGTCGTGGCTGGTAGCGCGATATCTCGATCGTACACAGCTGTCTGTTGGTGGAGGTAAATAGTGTTCTTTTCGGGATTATTTCAACGAAAAAGTGACGCACCGGTGACCACGCCAGCAGAGCTGGCGGATGCCATCGGGTTGTCCTACGACACCTATACCGGAAAGCAGATCAGCAGTCAGCGGGCCATGCGACTGACGGCGGTTTTTTCCTGCGTCAGAGTGCTGGCAGAGTCGGTCGGGATGTTGCCCTGCAATCTGTATCACCTGAACGGCAGCCTGAAGCAGAGAGCCACCGGCGAACGTCTGCATAAACTGATCTCCACGCATCCCAATGGCTATATGACGCCGCAGGAGTTCTGGGAGCTGGTGGTCACCTGTCTGTGCCTGCGGGGAAACTTTTACGCCTACAAAGTGAAAGCATTTGGCGAAGTGGCTGAACTGCTGCCCGTCGATCCCGGCTGTGTGGTACCGAAGCTTAACAGTAGCTGGGAGCCGATCTATCAGGTCACATTCCCGGATGGCTCCACGGATGTACTGAGCCAGGAGGATATCTGGCATGTGCGCACGCTGACGCTGGACGGACTGGTGGGGCTGAATCCCATCGCCTATGCCCGCGAGGCAATATCGCTGGCGGCAGCGACCGAAGAGCACGGGGCCAGACTGTTCAGCAATGGCGCGGTGACGTCGGGTGTGTTGCGTACAGAGCAGACGCTGTCAGATCAGGCTTATGAGCGCCTGAAGAAAGATTTTGAGGAGCGTCACACCGGGCTTGGCAATGCTCACCGCCCGATGATCCTTGAGATGGGGCTGGACTGGAAGTCGATGGCGCTGAACGCCGAGGACAGCCAGTTCCTGGAAACCCGCAAGTTTCAGCTTGAAGAAATCTGTCGTCTGTTCCGGGTGCCGTTGCACATGGTGCAGAACACCGATCGCGCCACCTTCAACAATATCGAAGAGCTGGGGCTGGGATTTATCAACTATTCACTGGTGCCGTATCTGACCCGCATCGAACAGCGGATCAACACCGGACTGGTACGAAAAAGTAAGCAGGGCGTTTATTACGCCAAATTTAACGCCGGGGCGTTACTGCGCGGGGATATGAAGTCCCGTTTTGAAGCCTACGCCACCGGGATCAACTGGGGAATTTACTCTCCCAATGACTGCCGCGACCTGGAAGATATGAATCCGCGTCCCGGTGGTGATGTCTATCTCACACCGATGAACATGACCACGAAACCCTCCGATGGCAGTAAAGCCGGTAAGCAGAAGGATAACGCCAATGCAGACGAAACAACGTCTTGATGTACCGCTGAGTCTGAAATCTGTCAGTGACTCCGGTGAGTTTGAAGGGTATGGCTCCGTCTTTGGTGTAAAGGACAGCCACGATGATGTGGTGATGTCCGGGGCATTTGCTGCTTCCCTGCGGGCGTGGAGTGACAGAAAAGCGTTACCTGCGCTGCTCTGGCAGCACCGCATGGATGAACCCATCGGTGTTTACACCGAAATGAAGGAAGACGATGTCGGGCTTTACGTCAGGGGACGGTTGCTTATTGATGATGATCCCCTCGCAAAACGCGCACATGCACACATGAAGGCCGGTTCGTTAACCGGCCTTTCTATTGGGTACGTCCTGAAAGACTGGGAATACGACCGGAGCAAAGAAGCCTTTCTGCTGAAAGAAATCGACCTCTGGGAAGTCAGCCTGGTGACGTTCCCGTCTAACGACGAGGCGCGGATCAGCGACGTCAAGAACGCACTGGCCCGCGGGGAAATCCCCGAACAGAAAAAAATCGAAAGAGTCCTGCGTGATGTCGGACTCTCCCGTACCCAGGCCAAAGCATTCATGGCCGGGGGCTATGGCGCACTGTCCCTGCGCGACGCTGAGGATGTGGGCTCTGCACTGAATGCACTGAAAAATCTGAACTTCTAATCAGGAGAAATACGATGGCGGTTGATATTAAAGATGTCGAACAGGTCGCGCAGGAGCTGCAGCAGAAGTTTGACGACTTCAAAGCAAAGAACGACAAGCGCGTGGATGCGATTGAGCAGGAAAAAGGCAAGCTTGCCGGGCAGGTGGAAACCCTGAACGGGAAACTCAGCGAGCTGGAAAATCTCAAAAGCGACCTTGAAAAAGAGCTGCTTGAGCTGAAACGTCCGGCTGGTGGAGCGCAAAATAAACTGGCCACCGAGCATAAAGAGGCGTTTGTGGGCTTCCTGCGTAAAGGCCGTGAAGACGGTCTGCGCGATCTGGAGCGTAAGGCATTGCAGGTGGGTACCGATGAAGACGGTGGCTACGCCGTGCCGGAAGAACTGGATCGCAACATTCTTAACCTGCTGAAAGATGAAGTGGTGATGCGTCAGGAAGCCACGGTGATCACCGTTGGCGGTTCCGACTACAAAAAACTGGTGAATCTGGGCGGTACGGCTTCCGGATGGGTGGGGGAAACGGATACGCGATCCCAGACTGCCACCTCCAGACTGGAGCTGATTGAACCTCTCATGGGGGAAATTTACGGCAACCCGCAGGCCACCCAGAAAATGCTGGATGATGCCTTTTTCAACGTGGAGGCCTGGATCAACAGCGAGCTGGCAACCGAATTTGCCGAACAGGAAGAAATTGCCTTTACCTCAGGCGATGGCACCAAGAAGCCGAAAGGGTTCCTGGCGTATGAATCCACTGATGAAACCGACAAGGTCCGGGCGTTCGGCAAACTTCAGCATATTGTATCCGGCGAAGCGACTGCGGTGACCGCAGACGCCATTATCAAACTGATTTACACGCTGCGTAAGGCACACCGCACTGGCGCGAAGTTCATGATGAACAACAACAGCCTGTTTGCCATCCGTCTGCTGAAAGACAGCGAGGGTAACTATCTGTGGCGTCCGGGGCTGGAGCTGGGGCAGCCGTCCTCTCTGGCGGGTTACGGTATCGCTGAAAACGAACAGATGCCGGATATCGCCGCTGATGCGAAAGCCATTGCATTTGGTAACTTCAAACGGGGTTACACCATCGTTGACCGTATCGGCACCCGCATTCTGCGTGACCCGTACACCAATAAACCGTTTGTCGGTTTTTATACCACCAAGCGCACCGGCGGGATGCTGGTCGATTCGCAGGCCATCAAACTGCTGAAGATTGCAGCGGCGTAATCATTCAGGGGCGCGGAACCGCGCCCCCTGTTCTGACGGGTGAAGAATCATGATCCTGAAACAAGATCTGAAATGGTCACCGGACGGTATGCGTGTTGAGGTCATTCGGGCCGGTGAGTATGACGACGGGGCGCTTCCTGCCCGGGTGCAGGAGATTGCACTTCAGGCCGGGTTAGCTGAGCGCGGAACCAGTGCAAAAAGCAGTAAAGCGGCAAAAGAGAAAAAAGCCACGACCAGTAAAGAGAGCTGAGTATGCTTCTGACAATGGAAGAGATTAAAGCCCAACTCCGGCTGGATGAGGATTTCGATGCTGATGACCGCCATCTGCAACTGCTGGCCTGTGCGGCGCAAAAGCGGACGGAAACGTATCTGAACCGGAAGCTCTATGCACCGGATGAATCCATTCCGGACAGCGATCCGGACGGGCTGCACCTGCCGGATGATATTCGTCTGGGGATGCTGATGCTTATCAGCCATTTTTACGAAAACCGCTCGTCGGTTACGGAAGTGGAGAAACTCGACATGCCGCAGAGTTTTGGCTGGCTTGTCGGCCCGTACAGGTACTTTCCGCAATGAAAATTCGTCAGGCGCAGACCAGCGCAACCTACATTCTGCCGGACCCCGGTGAACTGAATAAACGCGTCCTGATCCGCCTGCGGGTGGATATGCCCGCGGATAACTTTGGCGTGGAGCCTCAATACCCGGTTACGTTCCGGACATGGGCGAAGGTTATCCAGACCAGTGCCACCACCTGGCAGGAAACCGCGCAGACAGGGGACGCCATCACCCATTACATCACCATTCGTTATCGCCGGGGGATCACCGCTGATTATGAGGTGGTCTGCGGTGACAGTGTGTACCGGGTGAAACGTCAGCGCGATCTGAACGGGGCGCGGCGCTTTCTGCTGCTGGAGTGTACGGAGCTGGGCGAATGTAGGCAGAGTCACGGAGGCAACAATGACGACTTCCTTTTTGCACGTTGATTTTCAGCAGCCCGCGGAGATGCGCTTTAACCGCGCCCGTGTCCGGCGGGCGTTTGTCACGATTGGTCAGCGTCATATGCGTGATGCCCGTCGGCTGGTGATGCGCCGTGCGCGGTCGGCACCGGGTGAAAACCCCGGTTATCAGACCGGACGCCTGGCTCGTTCGATTGGTTACATGGTACCCAGAGCCAGTAAACATCGCCCTGGTTTTATGGCACGTATAGCCCCTAACCAGCGTAATGGAGAGGGAAACCGCCGTATCACCGGTGATTTTTATCCGGCTTTTTTGTTCTATGGCGTGAGGCGCGGGGCAAAGCGTCGTCGCAGCCATCATCGTGGTGCATCCGGTGGCAGCGGCTGGCGACTGGCTCCACGTAATAACTTCATGGTGGAAACTCTTGAAAAGAACCGCAGCTGGACACGCTATTTTCTGGCGCGGGAATTGCGTAAATCACTGAAGCCGGAGCGACGACACAGATGAAACTGACGCCTGTTATTGCTGCACTGCGTGCCCGCTGTCCGTATTTTGAAAACCGGGTTGCAGGCGCGGCCCAGTTCAAAAATCTGCCGGAGGTCGGAAAGCTGAAACTCCCGGCAGCATATGTTGTACCGGGTGATGATTCTCCGGGAGAAAACAAAAGCCAGACCGACTACTGGCAGGAGCTGAAAGAGGGTTTCTCCGTGGTTGTCATACTGAGTAACGGGCGTGATGAGCGCGGTCAGTTTGCCTCGTATGATGTGGTGGACGATGTCCGGCAGATGCTCTTTAAGGCTCTGCTGGGCTGGAACCCGGAGGCGTGCGGTAACCCGATTACCTATGACGGCGGCACGCTGCTGGATCTGAATCGTCATGAGCTGATTTATCAGTTCGATTTTTCGGTCATCAGCGAGCTGACTGAAGACGATACCCGCCAGCAGGATGATCTGAACAGCCTGGATGAACTGCAAACGCTGGCGATTGATGTTGATTATCTCGAGCCCGGTAACGGGCCTGACGGCGATATCGAACATCACACCGAAATAACCCTTCCTTCCTGAGAATCTTCATGTTTGTGAAACCTGTTAAAGGGCGGTCAGTTCCTGACCCTGCCCGCGGCGACCTTTTGCCCGCCGAGGGGCGAAATGTTGATGAGAACAACTACTGGCTGCGCCGTGAAGCCGCGGGTGATATCCGGCGCGTGAATAAAAAGGTGAACACCGATGACGATAAGCTTTAACACCATTCCGTCGAATACGCTGGTTCCGCTGTTTTATGCGGAAATGGATAACCAGGCGGCGAATACTGCACAGGACAGCGGAGCATCGCTGCTGATTGGCCATGCCAATAACGGTGCAGAGATTGTTGCCAACAGTCTGGTGCTGATGCCGTCGGCAGACTATGCACGCCAGATTTGTGGTGCGGGAAGTCAGCTGGCGCGTATGGTCGAGGCTTATCGCCAGACCGACCCGTTTGGTGAACTGTATGTGATTGCCGTTCCTGAATCCACGGGCGCGGCGGCAACAGTTACGCTGACGGTGACCGGGGCGGCAACCGAAACCGGCACGGTGAATGTTTATGTGGGACGTACCCGCGTGCAGGCACCGGTGACTAACGGCGATAACGTCATGATGATTGCCAGCAGTATCCAGGATGCCATCAATGCCGTTCCGACCCTGCCGTTTACGGCTTCATCTTCGGCAGGCGTGGTCACACTGACCGCGCGTCATAAGGGGCTTTGCGGGAATGAAATTCCTGTCAGCCTCAATTACTACGGCTTTGGTGGGGGCGAAGTGCTGCCAGCGGGCGTACAGATTGCCGTGGCGACGGGGAACGCCGGAACGGGCGCTCCTGTTCTCACCGGCGCGGTGGCTGCAATGGCGGATGAGCCGTTTGATTATATCGGCCTGCCGTTCAACGACACGGGCTCCGTTAACACGCTGGTGACCGAGATGAACGATACCAGCGGTCGCTGGAGCTATGCGCGTCAGCTGTATGGTCATGTGTATACGGCAAAGATCGGCACGCTGTCAGAACTGGTGACCGCAGGTGACCAGTTTAACCAGCAGCACATTACCCTGGCGGGGTACGAAAAAGACACACAGACGCCTGCCGACGAGCTGGCGGCAAGCCGTACCGCCCGCGCAGCGGTGTTTATCCGCAACGATCCGGCACGTCCCACGCAGACCGGTGAGCTGGTGGGTATGCTGCCTGCGCCGAAGGGGAAACGGTTCACGATGACCGAACAACAGACCCTGCTGTCTCATGGCGTGGCAACGGCGTATGTCGAAAGCGGGGTACTGCGCATTCAGCGTGATGTCACCACGTACAGGAAAAACGCTTACGGGGTTGCGGATAACAGCTACCTCGACAGCGAGACGCTGCATACCAGCGTGTATGTACTGCGCAAACTGAAATCCGTCATTACCAGTAAGTACGGGCGTCACAAGCTTGCCAGTGACGGTACCCGCTTTGGTCCCGGTCAGGCGATTGTCACCCCGGCAGTGATCAAAGGGGAACTGCTGGCAACCTACCGTCAGCTCGAGCGTGCGGGGATCGTGGAAAACTACGAACTGTTCAAGCAGTACCTGGTTGTGGAGCGTGATGCCAGCGATCCGAACCGCCTGAACACGCTGTTCCCGCCTGACTATGTTAACCAGTTGCGTGTCTTTGCCGTGGTTAACCAGTTCCGTCTTCAGTATTCAGAGGAGTCTGCATAATGGCCCGTATCGGGGGAACCTGTTATTTCAAAATTGACGGTCAGCAGCTATCGCTGACCGGCGGCATTGAGGTGCCCATGAACAGGACGGTCAATGATGACATCATCGGCCTGGACGGTTCAGTGGACCGCAAGGAAACTCACCGTGCGCCTTATGTCAAAGGGACCTTCAAGGTGCCGAAGAATTTTCCGGTGAGCAAAATCACCTCGTCTGATGAGATGACAATCACTGCCGAGCTGGCGAACGGTCAGGTCTATGTACTGTCGTCTGCATGGCTGCACGGCGAAGCGAACCATAATGCCGAAGAAGGCACGGTTGATCTTGAGTTCCACGGTGAAGAAGGGGATTACCAGTAATGAAAGAGCTTGAGTTAAAGAAACCGATTACTGCTCATGGCGAGACACTCTCCGTACTGGAGTTTGATGAGCCCACCGGGAAGGATGTCCGCGAGCTGGGGTATCCCTACCAGATGAATCAGGATGAGTCAGTCAGACTTCTGGCGCATGTGGTGTCGAAATACATTGTGCGGCTGGCGAAAGTGCCGCAAAGCTCTGTCGACCAGATGTCTCCGGCAGACCTGAATGCAGCGGCGTGGCTTGTGGCTGGTTTTTTCCTCCAGGCCTGACGGCTGAATACCTCACTGATCGCTTCTTTGACTGCGCCAGCTACTGGCGCATTAATCCTTTCGAATTGCTGAATATGCCGATCAGTGAAATTCCCTTACTGGTCAGTCAGGCAAACAGGATAGAGCAGGAGAAACGCACACATGGCTGAATTTGAGCTTAAGGCGTTGATCACCGGTGTCGACAGGCTTTCTCCCGCGCTGTCGAAAATGCAAAAGAAAATCCGGGGATTTAAACGCCAGGCGGAAGAAGCGTCACAGGGTGGGCTGGCGCTTGGTGGCGGACTGGCAGCGGGTCTGGCGCTTTCCCTGAAATCTTATGCCGATCAGGAAAACGCCGCCACCGGGCTGAAAGTCGCCATGATGGATGCGAACGGCGAGGTTGGAAAGAGCTTTCAGGACATCAATAAACTGGCTATTGGCCTGGGTAACCAGCTACCCGGTACAACGGCTGATTTCCAGAACATGATGCAGATGCTGGTGCGTCAGGGGATCCCGGCAGAAAACATTCTGGGTGGTGTGGGTAAAGCGACAGCTTATCTTGCGGTACAACTGAAAAAAACACCGGAAGCGGCTGCTGAGTTTGCTGCAAAGATGCAGGATGCTACCGGAACGGCGTCAGAAGACATGATGGGGCTGTTCGACACTATCCAGAAGGCGTTTTATCTGGGCGTTGACGATACCAACATGTTGTCCTTCTTCACTAAAACCAGTTCTGTTCTGAAGATGGTGAACAAGGACGGTCTTCAGGCTGCACAGAGCCTTGCCCCCATCAGCGTCATGATGGATCAGATGGGGATGAACGGGGAGTCGGCAGGTAATGCCCTGCGAAAAGTTATCCAGTCCGGATTAAGCGTTAAGAAAATCAGGGACGTTAATAAAGTTATGGCCCGCCAGAAACTCGGGGTACAGCTCGATTTTACTGACGGCAAAGGAAGTTTTGGCGGTCTTGATAACATGTTCAGGCAACTGGCAAAGCTGCGAAAACTGACCGACGTTAAGCGAACAGGTGTACTTAAGGCAATATTTGGTGATGATGCTGAAACCCTTCAGGTGGTCAATGCTCTGATCGATAAAGGAAAGGATGGTTACGATCAGATCCAGCAGAAGATGAATAAACAGGCCAGCCTGAATAAACGTGTTCAGGCCCAGCTTGGTACGCTGTCCAACCTGTGGGAGGCAATGACGGGGACCGCAACTAACGGCCTTGCGGCTATTGGCGGCGCATTTTCTGGTGACGCCAAAAATATCACGCAATGGCTGGGAGAGTTAGGGGAAAAATTCACGAAGTTTGCGGATGAAAATCCCCGGGTTATTCGCGGCGTCGTCGGGCTTGCTGCCGGTCTTGCGATTCTGAAACTGGGATTGATGGGCGTTGGCGGTGCCATCAGTATTGTCAGCAGGATCATGTCGATGACGCCGATTAGAATGATTGCGACGGCGATAGCCCTGGCTGCGGGATTAATTATCACTAACTGGGATGTTGTCGGACCTTATTTCAAGAAGCTCTGGGAAACCATTGGTCCTTATTTTGAGGCTGGCTGGGAACTTCTGAAGAAGGTTTTTGCCTGGTCGCCGCTGGGGATGGTAATCAATAACTGGGGACCGGTTGTTAAGTGGTTTCAGGATATGTGGGACAAGCTGAAGCCAATTATTGAGTGGTTTACCGACAGTTCCGGTGACACGGTCGATGTCATTAACTCTGCGCAGTGGGGCGCGGGTGCTTATGATGCTTATGGGACGGGAATACCGGCACGGGGATACACACCTTATCAGGCGGTAGATCCGGCTCAGTCAAACAACGCCTCCGATGCCACAGGCCCGAATCCCTTCATGATTAACAAAGCTTCTGCGCCAAAAGTTGATGGTGAGATCAAGGTCTCTTTTGTGAATTCGCCTCCGGGTATGCGGGTTATGGAAACGCGATCCAGCGGTTTTGATGTCAGCCATGATGTTGGCTATACGCGCTTTGGCAGGTAATGAAAAATTAATCTGTTAATGAGTCCCACTCCGGTGGGATTTTTTATGTACGGAGTTTATATGACGTGGAAAGACAGACTTCAGGACGCGTCATTTCGCGGTGTGCCGTTTAAGGTTGAAGAAGAAAGTGCGGGAACCGGTCGTCGTGTGGAAACGCACGAATACCCGAACCGCGACAAACCCTATACCGAAGACCTGGGGAAAATCACTTTCCGCCCGTCCATCACAGCTTATGTGGTGGGAGATGACTGCTTTGACCAGCGCGATCGCCTGATTGACGCGCTGAATAAACCCGGTCCCGGCACGCTTGTCCATCCGACTTACGGTGAGCTGAAAGTCTGTGTTGACGGGGAAGTTCGGGTCAGCACATCGAAGAGTGAAGGGCGTATTGTCCGCTTTGACCTGAAGTTTGTCGAAGCGGGAGAACTCTCTTACCCCACTTCAGGTGCGGCGACGGCGCAGACGCTGATGTCATCCTGTTCTGCACTGGATGACTGCATCAGTGACAGCTTCAGTGGTTTCAGTATCGATGGCGTGGCAGATTTTGTGCAGAACGACGTCGTCGGTAATGCCAGCACAATGCTTGGGTATGTTTCTGATGCGATGAAAGTGGTGGATTCTGCCGTATCGGATGCCGCCAGGCTGTTGCAGGGGGATATCTCGGTACTTCTGCCGCCGCCATCGTCAGGCAAAAATTTCGTTGAGCAGGTGCAGAAAATGTGGCGTACCGGGAAGCGCCTTTATGGTAACGCCAGCGACCTGGTCACCATGATCAAAACGCTTTCCGGTGTCAGCCTCGGCAGCGATCTGCAACCGCGCGGCGTCTGGAAAACGGACAGTAAAACCACCGCCACGGCTACGCAGCAGCGTAACGTGGTTGCCAGCACCCTTCGTACGACCGCAATCAGCGAAGCGGCGTATGCCGTCACCCGATTGCCTGCGCCAACAACTTCCGCGGTGATGCAGAATGCCGCAGTGGGGCAGGCAACAACACCTGCGCAGAGCACTGGCTGGCCTTCCGTCACGCATCCGGCACTGAACAATGCACCGGCGGTGAAAAACACAGTTGACCTGCCGACGTGGGAAGAACTGACTGACATTCGCGACACACTGAATACGGCAATTGATAAGGAGTTGTCCCGTACAACCAGTGATGCGCTGTTTCTGGCGCTGCGCCGGGTGAAAGCAGATCTGAATGCGGATATCAACACGCGCCTTGAACAGTCTGCACGGATCATTCAGCGCACGCCGGATGAGGTTTTACCCGCGCTGGTGCTGGCGGCGACCTGGTTTGATAACGCGGCGCGTGACGCGGACATTATCCGGCGTAATGCCATTACGCATCCCGGCTTTGTGCCGGTGATCCCTCTGAAGGTGCCAGTGCAATGAACGATAACGTCACGCTACGGGTAAATGGCCGGGAGTGGAATGGCTGGACATCGGTGCGCATCGGTGCCGGTGTTGAACGACTGGCGCGGGATTTCAGTGTGGAGATCACCCGCCAGTGGCCGGGAGATGAGGGTATCACCACGCTTCAGCCGCGCATTAAAAACGGTTCAAAAGTGGAAGTGCTGATTGGTGATGAGCTGGTGATCACCGGCTGGGTGGAGGCGACGCCCGTTCGTTACGATGCCCGTTCGGTCAGCACCGGTATTGCCGGACGCAGTCTGACCGCTGATCTGATTGACTGTGCAGCCGAACCGACACAGTTTAACGGACGATCGCTGGTACAGATTGCGCAGGCGCTTGCTGCGCCCTTCGGCATTGAGGTGGTGAACAACGGTGCGCCGTCGGGTGTTATTCCTGACGTCCAGCCTGATCACGGTGAAACGGTGATTGAGGTAATCAACAAAATACTCGGTCAGCAGCAGGCACTGGCTTACGACGACCCGCACGGCAGGCTGGTGATTGGCGGTATTGGCTCAACGCGGGCACATACCGCGCTGGTACTTGGGGAAAACATCCTTTCCTGTGATACGGAGAAGAGTATCCGGGAGCGGTTTTCAGTTTACCAGGTGGCGGGGCAGCGTGCCGGAAACGACGATGATTTCGGTGAGGCCACCACCACCGCGCTGCGGGCCCGCACAGAGGACGCATTTATTGCCCGTTACCGTCCGATGTATATCAGGCAGACAGGGCAGGCCACGGGGGCAGGCTGTATTGCGCGTGCTGACTTTGAAGCCCGACAACGGGCGGCGCGGACGGATGAAACCACCTATGTGGTGCAGGGCTGGCGACAGGGTAACGGTACGCTGTGGCAGCCCAACCAGCGGGTGATTGTCTTTGATCCGGTCTGTGGTTTCGACAATACCGAACTGCTTGTTTCGGAAGTCACGTTTACTCAGGACCAGAACGGCACCCTGACGGAAATCCGTGTCGGCCCGCCTGATGCTTATCTGCCTGAACCCGAAGATCCCGGCGCGCGGAAAAAGAAAAAAGCCAGAGTACAGGAGGACCCGTTCTGATGAGGGCGATTGAAACCATACAGCGACAACTCCTCGGGCTGATTGGGCGGGCCGTGGTGAAAAGCATCAGTGCCGCCACGAAATGTCAGACCGTGGATGTGTCCCTGATTGCCGGTGAACCCAAAGCCGGGGTTGAACATCTTGAACCTTACGGTTTTACCGCAAGGGCAAACAGCGGTGCGGAAGCGGTGGTGTTGTTTCCGGATGGTGACCGTTCTCATGCGGTGGTTGTTACGGTGTCGGATCGGCGTTACCGCCTGAAAGGGCTGCAGACGGGTGAGGTGGCTGTCTATGACGATCAGGGGCAGTCCGTGACGCTGACCCGGGAGGGGATCGTGGTGGACGGTGCAGGTAAAACGATCACGTTTCGCAATTCACCTAAAGCACGTTTTGAAATGGACCTGGAAGTGACAGGACAGGTGAAAGACCTGTGCGACTCCAGCGGCACCACCATGTCAGCGATGCGGCTTGCCTATAACGGGCATCGTCACAGAGAGAACGGTCAGGGCAGTAACACCGACAAACCTGATAAAGCGATGGAGGCATGATGGAACTGTGGCTGACGGTGAACGGTAAACGCACCTGCGCCAGCGCACCGCTGGATCCGCTGACCCGCGCCGTGGTGATTTCCCTGTTTACCTGGCGGCGGGCGGAGCCTGATGACAACGCCGACGTCCCGATGGGATGGTGGGGGGATACCTGGCCTGCGGTACAGAATGACCGTTACGGCTCCCGACTGTGGCTGCTTCAGCGCAGCAAACTGACCAATCAGCTGGTGCAGACGGTAAGGGGGTATATCCGCGAATGCCTGCAATGGATGATTGATGACGGCGTGGTGTCCCGTATTGATCTGGATATCCGCCGCACCGGGATTAATGAACTGGGTAACAGTATCACTCTCTGGCGTCGTGACGGACCGGTAATGATTTCTTTTGATGATCTGTGGAGTGCGATAACGCATGGCGGACAGTGAATTTCAGCGCCCGACGCTGGCAGAAAATATCAGTATGCTCCGTAACGATTTATTCGCCAGGCTGGACGTCAGCGACACGCTCCGGCGCATGGATGAAGACGTGCGGGCAAAGGTGTATGCGGCGGCGCTGCATACGGTTTACGGGTACATCGATTATCTGGCAATGAACATGCTGCCTGACCTGTGCGATGAGTCCTGGCTGGCGCGACATGCTGCGATGAAACGGTGTCCGCGCAAGGGGGCCACGACTGCCAGCGGGTATATGCGCTGGGAAGGCGTCAGCGATGGCCTGAAGGTGACCGCCGGGAGTGTTATTCAGCGCGATGACCTGGTTCAGTACACGGCAACTGCCGATGCAACCAGCGCCGGTGGTGTCCTGCGCGTGCCGATCGCCTGCTCAAGTGCAGGCGCGGTCGGTAACGCTGACGACGGTACGTCATTAATCCTGGTCACGCCGGTTAATGGTCTGCCGTCTTCCGGCGTGGCAGACACTCTGACAGGTGGATTTGATACTGAAGATCTGGAAACGTGGCGCGCCCGCGTCATTGATCGGTATTACTGGACGCCTCAGGGCGGGGCTGACGGGGACTATGTTGTCTGGGCTAAAGAAGTGCCCGGCATTACCCGCGCATGGGCATACCGTCACTGGATGGGAACGGGGACTGTCGGTGTGATGATTGCCAGCAGTGACCTGATTAATCCCATTCCGGAAGAATCAACGGAAACGGCGGCAAGACAACATATCGGGCCACTGGCCCCGGTGGCAGGCTCTGATTTGTATGTGTTCAGGCCGGTGGCGCATACGGTGGATTTTCATATCCGTGTGACGCCGGATACACCGGAAATACGGGCTGCCATCACCGCGGAGTTGCGTTCGTTCCTGCTGCGTGATGGTTATCCGCAGGGAGAACTGAAGGTGTCGCGTATCAGTGAAGCGATTTCCGGTGCGAACGGGGAATACAGCCATCAATTGCTTGCACCGGCGGAAAATATCTCCATTGCAAAAAATGAACTGGCGGTTCTGGGGACGATTTCATGGACGTGACAAACGATGATTACATCCGTCTGTTGTCGGCACTGCTGCCGCCCGGTCCGGCGTGGTCAGCCAGCGATCCGGCGATTGCCGGTGCGGCACAGTCATTAACCCGCGTTCATCAGCGTGCGGATGCCCTGATGCGGGAGCTGGATCCGCGCACCACCACCGAACTGATAAATCGCTGGGAGCGTCTGTGCGGCCTGCCGGATGAATGTATTCCCGCAGGAACACAGACCCTTCGCCAGCGTCAGCAACGACTGGATGCGAAGGTTAACCTGGCGGGCGGCATCAATGAGGATTTTTACCTTGCACAGCTTGCTGCCCTAGGCAGACCAGACGCCACCATCACGCGATACGACAAAAGCACGTTCACCTGCTCATCGGCCTGTACTGACGCGGTGAATGCGCCGGAATGGCGGTATTACTGGCAGGTCAATATGCCAGCCACCACCAACACCACCTGGATGACATGTGGCGATCCCTGTGATTCCGCACTGCGTATCTGGGGCGACACCGTTGTCGAGTGTGTGCTTAACAAACTCTGCCCGTCGCATACCTACGTAATTTTTAAATATCCGGAGTAATCCATGCATCGTATAGACACGAAAACCGCGCAGAAGGATAAGTTCGGCGCGGGTAAGAACGGTTTTACCCGTGGTAACCCCCAGACCGGCACGCCTGCCACCGATCTGGATGATGACTACTTTGACATGTTGCAGGAGGAACTTTGCAGTGTGGTGGAGGCATCCGGTGCCAGCCTGGAGAAGGGGCGGCACGACCAGTTACTTACCGCACTTCGCGCGCTGCTGTTAAGCCGCAAGAATCCGTTTGGTGATATCAAATCGGATGGCACGGTGAAAACGGCTCTCGAAAACCTTGGTTTGGGAGAAG
>NZ_RHJQ01000017.1:0-101919 GCF_004211995.1 Escherichia sp. E14S1 | reverse complement strand
CTCTGAGCCGCGCTAACATCCTGCAGTCTGCCGGTACTTCTGTTCTGGCACAGGCCAACCAGGTTCCGCAGAACGTTCTGCAGCTTCTGCGTTAATGTGCACCCCCACGGCAGAATGATTCTGCCTCGTGCCCCCCCAACCAGCCCAGTTCTTCCTCCTGGGCTGGTTTTTTTATAATTAAACACCCACAATTTTCTTCGTCAGCGCGTAGTCGATTAATAACCAGGATTGTGATTTTTCTGATAAGAACACTGACTGCAAATAAATCAGGGGAAAATAATTATGCATGAACGCGTTGGGTGAAATATAAATCATAGTATAAACGAACGCTCAAACATTGCCGCACTCCTTTGACTCCTGACTAATAATCACCAGACCTTAGTATTAAACTATAATTATATTCCGCATCGAATTATCCTAATCAGGATTTACTTAATGTGGTGTATTATACTTACCACTAAGGATGTTAAATTTGTCAGATACCCCAAAAAGTAACCTTTTATTTTAAATGCTGACGAACAACGTCAACTAAGTAATCAGGAAAATACGCGAGGACCGCGCACTAATGGAAAGCTGTACTAATTCTACACCACCTGTATTTGTCATGGCCCTGTGTGAGTATTTCACATTTGGGATGAAGAATCTTTTCTCCAACAACCACATTAACCTGTCATTTATCCATCGAATTGAGCAGGTCACTATCGGCCTGGATGATACGCTGACCATTATGTTAGTGCTTGATATGTCAGGGACGGAATCGCTACGAATATTCAAAGAAGCCGTTGATTTTCTTATCCAGATTAACAGTCGTAAACGCGTTGGCGTGCTGGTCAGTCGTTATAACTCCTATCTGACACATTACATCTCGCGCAAGTTTGCAGGTAAGGTCACTTTTTTT
The DNA here is from genome assembly GCF_004211995.1 of Escherichia sp. E14S1. Lineage (NCBI taxonomy): Bacteria > Pseudomonadati > Pseudomonadota > Gammaproteobacteria > Enterobacterales > Enterobacteriaceae > Escherichia > Escherichia sp. E14S1. The sequence goes on along the minus strand of NZ_RHJQ01000017.1, from coordinate 101,021 downwards.
AACTCCCATAACCTGCACTCCGGTCTTTTTCAGCGCAACTTCCAGACCTGGTTACGGGGTAAAACATTTCGCCCCATGCATACGATTAATCGCTACCGGGACGAACGTTATGGTTTTTCCCTGAAAGAATGGATTTGTCTGGTGCTTCCCCTTGCCGGAGAGTCAATAGCGGAAATGTCCCGATGCATGAAAATACCGGAACCGACGCTGTATCAGATCAGACGCGGCGCGCTAAAAAAATTAGGGCTGAGTTCCTACCGGCAATTCTGTGAACTGTATATCAGAGGGGAAATCCGCACGGAAAACGACAAAATTTTAAGGCAGAAATACTGACGCGTTTTTTGGGTTCACAACGGCTGCGAGGCAGGGCTATCTCATCGCGGCCATAATTTGCAGAAGATTGTCAAAAATGGTGGCCATCAGGTTTTCAAAAAGTGGGCCAAAGGAGTACATCATCAGCGATAGCGCCAGCAATCCAACGCTAAGTGAAATAGGGAAACCGATCACAAAAACAGAAAGTTGCGGCGTCAGACGGTTAATAATACCAAGTGTCAGGTTAATACAGAGCAGTAACGCCACAATAGGTAACGCCAGTATCAAACCGCTACTGAAAATAAGCCCCGCCAGTTTTACAAAAGCCAGATAAGCAGACGCATTGGGTAACGTAGCCACAACGGGCAAAATATCAAAGCTGCGGGCGATAATCTCCAGAAGGTAAAGATGTCCGTTGGCGATTAAAAAGATCAGCGTAGCCAGTAAATTCAGAAAGCGGGCGACCACAGGCATATTCTGTCCACCGGCCCGGTCATAGAAGGTGGCAAATGAAAGTCCCATCTGCAGGCCGATAAGTTCGCCAGCGTGGCGGACAGCCACAAAAATCAACTGAATGATCAACCCGGTGATAAGGCCAATAATGAGCTGCCCCGCTCCCGTCAGAAATCCCTCATACGAAACAATACGAATATTGCTGTCAGGCAATATGGGGGCTATCTGAAAGGCTATCAGTGCCGACAGTGCAATTTTGACCTTTTTGTTGATCGATTTGTCATTAAAGATCGGCGCTGACGTAAAAAGAGCCAGAATACGCAAAAACGGGAAGAAATACTGACCGATATGCAGGTAGAGATCAGCCAGAGACAGAGTGAGCATAACTAGCGAATCAGATAAGGCAGGCTGTTAAACAACCCGTGCATATAATCAAGCATAACGCTTAACATCCAGGGACCAAGAGCAATAATGACCACCACAATCAGAAGGATCTTGGGAATAAAAGACAATGTCATCTCGTTTATTTGCGTGGACGCCTGAAGAATGCTGATAACCAACCCGGCAACCAGAGACGCCAGCAATAACGGCGCGGCAATCATCAGACCGACTTTAATGGCCTGGAATCCCATCGCCATGACTTGTTCTTCTGTCATCTCTTTTCCTCGTCAGCTAAAAAAACTTTGAGCCAGTGAACCAATCAACAACTGCCAGCCGTCGACCAGAACAAACAGCATCAATTTAAAAGGTAATGAGATTGTCGCTGGCGGCACCATCATCATCCCCAGCGCCATCAAAACACTGGCGACCACAAGGTCGATAATCAAAAACGGTATAAAGATGGTAAAGCCAATCTGGAAACCTGTTTTCAGTTCACTGGTGACAAACGCCGGAACCAGCAGACTTAACGGTACATCTTCCGGTCCGGCGAAGTTTTGCTGATGAGCGATGCGGGTATACAACGCCAGATCATCCTGACGCGTTTGTTGCAACATAAATTCCCGCAGCGGCTGAATACCTTTATCGATGGCGACCTGAGCGGTGATTTTATCCTGACTTAAAGGCATCCATGCGTCGTCATAGATTTTATTAAACACGGGCGACATGACATAAAAAGTGAGGAACAGCGCCAGACCTAACAGCACCTGGTTTGGTGGTGTTGATGACGTTCCCAACGCGTTACGCAGCAATCCCAACACAATGATGATGCGTGTAAAACCGGTCATCATCAGCAAAATAGCGGGTAGAAAGGTCAGCGATGTCAGCAGGACCAGCGTCTGTACCGGTAAAGACCAGCCTTCCCCACCCGCCGGGCGAGTTAACAGAATGTCGCTATTGGCAGCGAATGCGCTATGTACAGGCAATCCGATGCCAAACACCATGACCAACAGGCCACAGATAATCGACATTACCCGCCATGATGGTTTTATTTTATTGTGACTTGCCATAACGCCCCCGCAGACTGTTTGCCAGCACTGTCTGAAAACAGTCAACCAGCGAGCTACGGGACTGCGGTTGATCAACAGCCGCAAAATTTTCTTCGACCGTTTTTTTGTCGATGGCGCTCAGACAGGAGATCTTTTCTGCCGTCACGCCAAGCAGTAACCATTGATTTCCCACTTCCACAAGAACCAGGCGTTCACGCGGCCCCAGAGACTGGCTGAATTTAATATTTAACAGCGCATTGCGGCCATTTTTTTTCCCTGAAATACCGCCAGAACGACGTAAATACCAGAGTAAAAGAAGTAACCCGAATATTATCAGGCAGAGGATACCGCCGGTATGCATCCATACCGACGACATGCTGGTTGTTGAAGCGGTGGGTAAAACTGTATGAGTACTATTGATCATTATCTGCTCAGGCGATAAATACGTTCAGATGGCGTAATAATATCGGTAATACGAATACCGAATTTATCCGACACCACAACCACTTCTCCCTGTGCAATAAGATAACCATTAATCAAAATATCCAGAGGTTCACCTGCCAGACCTTCCAGCGCAACCACAGACCCCTGGCTCAGTGCCAGAAGTTCCTTGATGGTCATACGGGTTCTGCCAAGTTCTACCGTCATTCTGACCGGAATATCCATAACCAGATTCAGGTCAGAGGCAATAGCTTTCGCCCCGTCCATCACGCCCGTCGTTCCTGCGGATTCGCGCTGTTCTTCCAGTGCGTCTGCCCAGGCCGTATCTGCGGGAGTAGAGGTAGTGCCCGCCTGTTCATTCTTGCTCATGCGAGCTCTCCTTAGAAAAAGGTGCTAATGCTGTATTAAAAAGTTCTTCTACCTGCAAGGCGTACTGATTGCTTGCACTGCCATATTTCCCGGACAGTACCCGTACGCCATCAACATAAGCTTCAGCGATTTCAGGTTTATCTAACGGCAAAACATCGTGTTGCTTCAGGCTCATAATTTGTGACAGTCGCATCTGGACGTCGGATAAATTCACCACCAGTTCCAGTTCCGTATTTCTGACCTGTGAAGCCAGCGTATTACGCCAGTTTTGATCTTCCTGCCAGGCGTTTTCCTGTGGTGGACTGGTAAGCAAAGAACGTATTGGCTCAATAACGTTGAAAGGGATGCAGATATCCATCTGGACGCACTCTGAACCCAGTTCGATATAAAACGGTGTAGTAATCACAATATCATTCGGTGACGACGTAATATTGGTGAATTTCACCTGCATTTCTGAGCGAATATATTCTGTTTTAAGACCATAAACCGTACTCCAGGCAAAGTCATAAGACTCCAGAGCAATTGACAATATACGCTGAATAATACGTTGTTCAGTGGGGGTAAACTCCCGCCCATCCGCTTTTGTTTTAAAACGTCCGTCACCGCCAAATAAATTTTCCACCAACATAAACACCATATTGGGAGAAAAGACGAACAGTGCCGTCCCGCGCAAAGGTGACAGATGAATCAAATTAAGATTGGTCATCACAGGCAAGTTACGCGCAAATTCATGATAAGGCTGTACCCGAATATTACCGGTAGTGACGTCCAGACTGCGGTGCAACACGTTGAACGCTCCGACACGAAACTGGCGGGCAAAACGTTCATTAATGAATTCCAGCGTGCTGAGTCGTTCATGAACAACGCGTCGTTGCGTCACCGGATCGTAAGGACGGATACCATCCTCAGGAGCCATGGCAGATAGAGTGTTTTCAGATGCGCCGTTACCATCGCCATTCAGAAGACTATCCACCTCATCCTGTGACAAAATATTGTCAGACATAGCGATTACCGTAAAATAAAGATGTTAAATAAAACATCGGTAACTTTAACCGTCTGTTTCCCGGATAGTGGACTTGCCAGTTCTTTTTCAACTTGATGAACCAGTTGCTGTTTACCTTCGCGTGTGCTCAACTCCTCCATCGTCTGCTGTGAAAATAGCATAACAAGGCGGCTACGAATTTCTGGCAGGAAACGTTTTAACAATTCCTGGGAGCGAGGATCTTTCAGACGCAGCGTCAATCCAACATACAGAACATGTTCTGTTCCATCGACACCAGGCTTCAGACTGACAGTAAACGTATCCAAAGGTGTATAAATAGGTATTTCAAACGTTTCCTCTATTTCTTCAATTTCCTGCTCTATTGTGCCTTTTTTAACATTGTTCTTTAAACTCTCCAGTTCTGTCCAGGTATAACCAAAACATGCGCTGGCAAAAACAAATGCCAGGACGGTCAGCGCTATGCGACCTTTGCTTTTTTTGCCACTCTGAGTGGTATCCAGATTCTTTTTTGACATCACAAAAATATACTCAGTAATTTGCACCCCGTTACACCCGGGACAGGTGCTGTATTCTATTACATAACCTGGTATTAATAATCCGGCAAAAAAATGTCGCTGCTGGCATTAAATTGATAGATAGATTTGACTTCAGACAACATTGTAAACGTTTGCCTGCATCCTTAATGAAAATGAATGTTGCAGAAATGATAAAAAAACACCACCTACGTGAGATTTATAACCAGTTGAATTTTAATATAATTAAAGATCAGGATCGATATCAACAGCCCGCAAAGAAGCAAGTTTAAACCCGGAAAAAATACCACCATAATAAAACAACAAAGCCCGGGAACCGGGCTTTCAGATAAATAACAAAATAAATTTATCAGACAAAAGTATTTATTCCGCCGGAACGACTGATCGTATGCAGAATTACGCCTGGTTCATCCGGTACGCTTTCCACACCATCATCGGATTGCATATCCTGTTCTGCTGTCTGATTTTGCGAACCGTTCTCCCACGAAGGTCTGGAGTCCGCAGCAACATTGGTTTGCCCAAGAGAGATCCCTGATTCTGCAAGGGAGTTTCGTAAATGAGGCATCGCCGTTTCAAGCGCAGCGCGAACCTGATGGTCGGCTGCGGCAAAATGAAGCTGCACCTGATCATTATTTATCCGCAGACTAATATGCAGACTACCAAGATCTTCCGGGTGCAATCTCAGCTCCGCATGATGAATCCCTTCACGAGTAAAGCAAGCCAACTGCTGACTCAAATTCTGCTGCCATTCCGTAGTCCCCACAGACGCTGTCAATACAGAGGGCTGCGCAGATGGGGATACCCCCACAGGCTCACGGATTTGAATGCTCATATCCCCAATGGTTGGGATATGAAAAGCATCCGCTGTATGACTTTCCTGATGTTGTACAGGCATCTGTTCCGTCGGTTGATTCGCCACCGCCGAATCCAGAGACGTTGCCAATTGTTCCGATGACTGAGGCAGTGTATGACCGGTATTGGTGGCCGACTCAAGATGCAAGGAATCGGGTTTTAATGGCAGCGATGAAGATGGATGAGCAACCGGTTTACCGACTTTCCCCGCAAACTCTGAATAGGCAACGGCTTTATTCAACGTTTGCGAATGGCTGGTATCGAAAGCATTATTTTGTACTTCATCCCCATTCTGTTCCGCTAAAAGTTCAGTTTCAGGCAAACTAACATCGGAACTCCCCTTTTCCGTTTGGGACGCCACATTTTCAGGCGACACCGACGTATTTTTCAGGGCGGTAACCAGTCCATTGCCTTCAAACATCGGTGACGCTGTCATTTCCTGGTTTATACCTGTTTCTGGTAATGGTGTACTTTGCGCCGGAAGCAGGTAAAACAGATTATCCATGACACCAGAGTGCTCCCCTTCAGGCGATCCTTTCCCTTTTTCTTCCTCGTTCGGTAACAGATTTACTGTCCCTTCCGACGGAAGATGAGGCTTCGGGATGGCGCCAGGAAGCAGTTTGCTGTCGAGTTCTGCGGCAAATGATGACGTGTCTGTGTCATTCTGCGTTACAGCGTGTCCATGCCCCAGATTGCCAGTATTCATAGGTAAAGAAATTACCTGCATTTTATTTTCCCCTCTGGCTGGCGCGGCGGGCAAATTCATCCATCATTTTTTGTTCCTGTCGGTTTTCTTTCAATATACGCTGGGCTTCGGCCCGGCTTTTTAATGTTTCAAATGCGTTTAACCGCTGACGATCTTTTTGCCAGTCACTGAGCGAGGCATCGACAATCTGTTGGCTGTTGTTCACCTGGTTTACCTGCTGCAAAACGACCTTTTCCAGCGCACCAATAAAACTTTGCCATGACTGGAGCGTAGACACTGACATCCCCTTATCGGCAATGGTGTTTTGCAGTTGGCGACGATATTCAGATTCGTATGTCTGTAATTGTTGTAAACGTGAGACTTCATTCTCATGCGACTGGCGCGCACGCCCCAGTCGCACCGTGGTGTCATTGAGTTTCTTTTCGGCCAGATCCCGCAAAACATCCATTGGTGCTGACGTTGCCATGATTATTCACCTGCTTCAGGGCCTCTGTTATCCGGGAATAACGCATCGAGCTGGCGACATGAAACATCATATTCCTGGCGTTCATGGATGCCCTGTTGCAGATAGCGTTCCATTTCTGGATATAAGGTGATCGCCTGATCCAGTAAAGGATCGCTGCCTCTGGCATACGCCCCTACGCTGACCAAATCCCGGTTCCGCTGCCACGAGGACAGAAGTTGTTTAAAACGCTGTACCTTTTTAAATTGCGCTGGTTGCGTAATTTCCGTCATCACACGGCTGATAGAAGCTTCAATATCAATGGCCGGATAGTGGCCTGATTCCGCCAGTCGGCGTGACAGAACAATATGTCCGTCGAGAATGGCACGAGCGGAGTCCGCAATCGGGTCCTGCTGATCGTCGCCTTCCGTCAATACGGTATAGAATGCAGTGATTGATCCACCGCCACGGATACCATTTCCGGCTCTCTCCACCAGGGCCGGTAAACGGGCGAAAACAGAAGGCGGATAGCCTTTGGTTGCTGGCGGTTCGCCAATGGCTAATGCTATCTCACGTTGCGCCATCGCATAACGCGTCAGCGAATCCATGATCAGCAACACATTTAATCCACGGTCACGGAAATCTTCCGCAATACGGGTTGCATATACCGCCCCCTGCATACGCAGTACCGGCGATACATCGGCAGGCGCAGCAATAACCACCGAACGCTGTAAGCCATCCTTTCCGAGGATATTTTCAATAAAATCTTTGACTTCACGGCCTCGTTCGCCGATGAGTCCCACAACCACCACATCAGCGGTGGTATAGCGCGCCATCATGCCTAACAGGACACTTTTCCCGACACCGGACCCCGCGAACAGCCCCATACGCTGGCCTCGTCCCACGGTCAGTAACCCATTGATCGCCCGAACGCCGACATCAAGCACATTGCGAATAGGATCGCGTTGTAACGGGTTAAACGGAGCGGTAAATAATGTTGCCCGATCACTATTACTGGGAGGAGGAAGGCCATCCAGTGGTCGCGCACTGGCATCCAGCACACGCCCCAATAATCCAGGCCCAACAGGAAGCTGCTTGCCTTGTGTTAACTTATCACCGCTATCCGGCGCCCAGACTCTGGCGCCAGGCAAGATGCCGTCCACATGTTCCAGCGGCATCAGATACAGCGTTTGTCCACTGAAACCAACAACCTCACTTTCTACACAACGAATACCATCCGGGCCGTCACGTTCAACAATGCACAGCGTTCCGATGGGTAATTTTAGTCCGGTGGCTTCCATCACCAGTCCAGTCGCGCGGATCAGCCTGCCGTACTGACGAAAAGCGGGTAACGTCGTCATCCGCGTTTCTTGCTGTTCCAGAGCACCCAGCCAGTTTTTGAGATGCGAAGTCATACACCGCCCCTGTTACGAACCAATTGACACAACGACTGCCAGCGGGTTTCCAGCGAGGCATCCAGTTCCCCTTCTTCCGTACTGATCCGACAACCGCCGGGTAGAAGATGAGGATCGGCACACAATTCCCAGTCATAGGCTGAGAGTAACGTCTCAAGCTGCTGGCGTACCTCTTCTGGTTCTTCCGCACTGATGGTCAGGCGAAATTTACCTTTCAGTAAACTATCTTCGTTGAGTAGGGTACGGATGTGATTCATCAGACTGGTATGCATTTTATCCGTAACGCCCTGCCCGCCCAACAGAGTACGCACCGCCATCAGCGCCAGTTGCACCAGGCGGGCAGGAATGACGCTGTCCATGTTTTCAACCGAGATCTGGAAACTTTCCATCACGCGGGAAAACTGTGAATTTAACAGCGATTGTTGAGCATGTATTTCCGCTAATCCTTGCTTAATGCCTTCGGCTTTTCCCTGTTGCAATCCTTCTTCGTAGCCGCGGCGGCGGCCCTCTTCTTCGCCCTTTACCAGTCCCTGCGTAAACCCTTTTTGCCCTTCCTGTTGGCGAACACGAGCAAGCTCTGCCTGCCGGTCCGGGTCAGACATTGGGTCTGCATCTGCATGATTTTCAGACTCCAGGTTTGGCCATGAGGAACTGCCCTGCCCGAGCAGATCATCAGGCCGCCAGGGTTTCCAGGTTGTCTCAGACGTAGACATCCTCACCTCCGCCAATCACCATCTCTCCGACTTCCACCAGACGACGTACCACCAACAGAATGGATTTCTGTTCTGCTTCAACCTGGGTCATACGTACCGGACCACGGGAATTGAGATCATCACGCATAATTTCAGCCTGACGTTTGGACATGTTGCTGAAGAACTTCTCACGCAGCGCCTGATCAGCGCCTTTCAACGCAACCAGCAGAGACTCGCCATCGACTTCCTGCAGCAGGCGCTGGATGCTGCGGTCGTCCATATCCACCAGATTTTCGAACAGGAACATCTCGTCAATAATTTTTTGCGCCAGTTCAGGATCAAATTCACGGAATGCAGTAAGCGCCGCTTCTTCCTGCTGAGTTTTCATCAGGTTGAGAATTTCAGCCGCCGGACGAACACCACCCATATTGTTGCGCTTCAGTGACTGACCGTGGAGCAGATTGTTCAGTACATCCGTCAGTTCTTGCAGTGCCACCGGCTGGACGCCGTTAAAGGTGGCAATACGCAACATAATGTCGTTACGTTCGCGTTCTTCGAATTTCGCCAGTACGCTTGCTGCCTGAGCGCGTTTCAGATGCACCAGAATGGTCGCAATAATCTGCGGATGCTCTTCCCGAATCAGGTCATACACCATATACGGTTCCATCAGACCCAACGTATCGATACCGTTGTTTTCACTATGGGCATCCAGCAGATTATCCAACAAGGCTTCGGCCTGGGATTCACCCAGCGCTTTCACCAGAACATTGCGTAAATACTCATCCGCATTGATGCTGATGGACGCATACTCTTCTGAATCGCGTTTGAATTCACTCAGCACCTGAGCAATCTGCTCATGGGTATAAGAGTGAATACTGACAATAGCAGTGCTTATCTGTGCCACCTCCTGAGGACTGAGATGGCGGAAGACGTCGGCGGCGCGGTCATCGCCGAGCGTTAGCATAATAATGGCGCTTCGCATGGCAGCATTCATGATGGTTTCTGCTCCTTATTCATCCACTGGCGAATAACCAGTGCAATAATCTGCGGTGCCTCATCGGCCATTTCACGCAGTTGCTGAGTAGTAAGCTCGGTATCCATGCGCTGTTGAGCCTTGGCAAGTTCGCTGTGTTCTTTTTTCTGCCGCTGCGCCGTTGCTTCGGCCTGACGTGCTTCTTTTTCCATTTCGAGCCGCTGGAGCAGCATTTCCTGATGTTTCACCCAGAATGGCCATACGGCTTTACGCCACAGCATCCAGGCAACCAGAGCGACTAAAAGATAACGCAGTACGCTAAGAACTAACTGAATGACATCCTGCTGTTGCCACAGTGGAAGAGCGACATCTTTGTCTGACTGGCTAAATGGTGTGTTAACCACATTTACCGAATCCCCACGGGAAGCGGTATAGCCCATTGCCTCTTTAACCAGATCGTTGATTTGCTTCATCTGCGCTGGCGTCAGAGCCGCCGGTTCTCCGGCTTTTCCTGGCAGATAATTGATAACAACCGCGACCGACAAACGTTCCACATTACCCGTGTTGCGGGTGATATGTTTTAGCGTTCTGTCCAGCTCGTAATTGGTAATGTCGTCATGGTTCTGACTGTAAGGTTGTAGGTTTTGGCTTACCGTCTGAGGCGCCGGGCGTGTCGCGCTATCTTTGGCGCCGCGTGCTGGCGTTGAGGTGGTAATCGGTGCGGTGGCGGCCGTAGGCGGTAGATTACTTAACGCGCCAGGTACTCCTCCAACGCTGCTTTTCCCGCCCTGCTCATCATGAACAACGTGGCGGCTGCGGATAGACATCTTGTCTGGCGACGTGTTGGGGGCATATTCCTCAACAGTTTGCTCATTCTGGGTGAAATCCACTTGCGCCGTAACTTGCGTACGAACGTTGGCGCTGCCTACAACGGGTGTCAGAATTGCCTGAATACGGTTTTGATAGTCATCTTCAACTTCGCGGATATATTTAAGCTGTGTTGTCTGGGTATTGTGAGTGTCACTGCCGGAAAGCAAATGGCCAGACTGATCCACAATGGTGACATGAGCGGCATCAAGGCCAGAAACCGCGCTGGCTATCATGTAACTGATGGCGTTGACTTGGCCTTCATCCAGTGTTCTGCCATTTTGTAAAGTAAGAGTCACTGAAGCAGTAGGCGCTTTTTGTTCGCGGACAAACAGTGACGGTTTCGGTATTGCCAGATGAATACGGGCGCTCTGTACCGGACCTAACGTCTCAATAGTACGAGCCAGTTCACCTTCAAGCGCACGCTGGAAGTTAACCTGCTCGTTAAACTGGCTAATACCAAATTTTTCCTGGTCGAGCAGTTCAAACCCTACAGAGCCACCTTTCGGCAATCCCTGCTGTGCGAGTTTAAGACGGACCTCATAAACCTGGTCTTCCGGGATCATGATGGCGCCGTTATGGTCAGCAAAGCGATAAGGAACCTGCATCTGGCTAAGCTGAGTGACAATCGCTCCACCGTCCTGTTCGCTAATATTACTGTAGAGAACTCGATAAACTGGCCCTTGCATCCAGAATAGCAAGGCGACAACAATTGAAATTGCTGCCGCCGCTGTGATCATAAAAATAATTCTGGGATTTGCCCGAATTCGTTCCAGTAGTGCCTTAAAATCAAAGGGACTATTTTTTTTATTACCCTGGGTTGTGGCATTCATGCCATATTCCTGTAAAGTTAAATGGTACGACTTCAACGCAGGTGTCATATTGCAGATGCAGATGAACAAACTGGTGATGAGTATTATTCGCGACAATTTTTCATTTCAGAAAATTTGCCAGATAAGAATTATCGCCTGAAACAGCCCTAAACCTAATCTGCAATAAGAACAGGTTTATGCTGACTTTTCCCACAATGCTGCTGAACTTCCGCCATGATAAAGTACGCCTAAATTAAACAGAGCTGATAAGACATCAGTATCAACTATCTGTTGTTAAGTGTCAGTAAGGTGAAATAACAATATGTCCCTAAATACAATCAATGGGGTAGTAAATCAGATCCAGCGTCAGGCAGGCCAGGTTTCTGCAATGCAGAATCAGCTTGCTCTGACAGAATCAAATGACACAGAAAATAAAACGCAATTTTCTGATGTGTTATTTAACAGCCTCAATAATATCAGCCAGCTCCAGAATCAGGCCAAACAAGGCTCTGAAGACTATCTGGCAGGCGTGCCGGGAGTTGGCTTAAATGATGTTATGGTTTCGATGCAGAAGTCATCTGTAGCACTTAACCTTGGTGTTCAGGTACGCAATAAAATGGTTAGCGCGTATCAGGACATCATGAATATGGGTGTCTGATTGTCGATTTTTCGTTTTAGTCACTCCGTTAATCCTGATTGTTATTTTCTGTTTTCCCGTATCACCTGATCACCGCCTGGCTGTGTTTATGAGCGGGTGATACGTATTGAAACCCCAATCATGTGTTGAAAATAACTCTCTATCCCCCGCTAAATGCGGAAACACTGAGAAATAAAATTCCGCAATATGGCTAATCACTCTGAATTCCCTGCGCAAACTCTGAACACTCTCACGGATAAAGATTTAGCACGTGTCAGCGAGCTAATTTACCGCCGTGCAGGTATTGTCCTGAATGGTCAAAAAAAAGATATGGTCTATAATCGTTTATCCCGCCGAATCACTCAGCTAGGGATAAACAGCTTCAGTGAGTATATGGCACTGCTTGAAAGCAGCTCTGATGCGCCGGAATGGCAGACATTTGTCAACTCGCTGACCACTAACCTGACCTCTTTTTTTCGTGAAGCGTACCATTTCCCTATTCTTGCAGAACATGCGCGGAGTCGGCGCGGTATGTATAACGTATGGTGCGCTGCCGCATCCACAGGCGAAGAACCACTGTCAATTGCGATGACGCTGGAAGAAACGCTGGGTCGTAGTATTACGGGGCCTCGCATACTGGCAACGGATATTGATACCGATGTTCTGCGTCATGCCAAAAAAGGAATTTATCAATTATCCGATTTGGCTAGTCTGAATGAAAAACAGAAAAAAGACTGGTTTCTGCGTGGAACAGGAAATCACGGTGATAAAGTAAAGGTAAAAAGGGAACTGTTGGCATCGATTCATTACCAACAGCTGAATCTCGTGGCCCCGCAGTGGGATATTCCTGCACCGTTTGATGCTATTTTCTGTCGCAATGTGATGATTTATTTTGACAGAAATACGCAGGATATTCTTATGCGCCGTTTTGCAGAAATACTGAAACCAGGTGGAATACTTTTTGCGGGTCATTCAGAACATTTTAATACTGCAAATAGTCATTTTCGCCTGCGCGGCCAATCTGTTTACTGCCTGGCAAAGGGGTAACAAATGAAAAAGATAAAAGTGTTGTGCGTGGACGATTCGGCGTTAATTCGCAATATCATGACGCGAATTGTTAATCAACAACCGGATATGGAAATGGTCGCCACGGCGCATGATCCCATCATGGCCCGTGATTTGATTAAACAACATAACCCGGATGTACTGACGCTGGACGTTGAAATGCCGCGCATGGATGGTCTGGATTTTCTTGAACGTTTAATGCGTCTGCGTCCAATGCCGGTATTAATGCTTTCTTCACTGACCAGCAAAGGCTCTGATATCACTATTGCAGCACTGGAACTGGGCGCCGTAGATTTTATTACTAAACCTCAGCAAGGACTTCAGGAAGGGATGGAAAAATACAGCGATATGATCGCTGACAAAATTCGTATCGCGGCAAGCGTGCGGAGTTTCCAGAAAAGAACAGTTCCTCCCGTTATTCGCGCCCCGCTTATTGGCAGTGAAAAAATTATTGCCATTGGCGCCTCTACCGGTGGTACGGAAGCATTAAGCCATGTCCTCTTGCCAATGCCGCCGACATGTCCGGGAATCGTCATCGCACAACATATGCCACCAGGGTTTACCCGTTCTTTTGCCCAGCGTCTGGATAAATCCTGCCTGCTGTCCGTAAAGGAAGCAGAGCATGATGACCGCGTACTACCCGGTCATGCTTATATCGCGCCAGGCGGCAGACATATGGAGTTAATACGTAGCGGGGCTAACTACCATATCAAACTTAGCGATACGCCGCCTGTTAACCGCCATCGTCCGTCGGTAGATACGCTGTTTGAATCCGTTGCCCGAGTCGCAGGACGAAATGCCGTCGGTGTGATCCTGACGGGTATGGGTAACGATGGTGCGAAAGGTCTGCTGGCGATGCGTAACGCAGGCGCCCGAACCCTCGCCCAGAGCGAACGTTCATGTGTGGTATTCGGTATGCCCCGTGAAGCAGTGGCTTTAGAGGCGGTAACAGAAGTCGCCGACCTCGATGATATGAGCCAACAAATTCTCAATAACATAACCGGGCAGTCTCGCCGTATTTAACAGCCTATTTCGTACTTAGAAATTTTTCAGGATATACCATGACAGATAAGAATTTACGTTTCCTCGTTGTTGATGACTTTGCCACCATGCGTCGCATTGTCCGCAATCTCCTTAAAGATCTCGGCTTCAACAATGTTGACGAAGCGGAGGATGGTCATGACGCGCTGACGCGTCTGAAAAAAGAACCATTCGATTTTGTCATTAGTGACTGGAACATGCCGAACATGGACGGTTTGCAGCTGTTGAATGAAATTCGCCAGGATAGTGCGCTTAAAGCGCTGCCTGTGCTGATGGTTACCGCAGAAGCGAAGAAGGAAAACATTATTGCCGCAGCGCAGGCCGGTGCCAGCGGTTATGTGGTTAAGCCTTTTACCGCAGCCACTCTTGAAGAAAAGCTGAACAAAATCTTTGAGAAGCTCGGGGGATAATCATGACCGCGTCTGCGCAACTGCCACCAAAGAATCACGATCCAGACGTCTTTACCCGTATTGGTAATATCACACGGATGCTAAGGGATAGTCTGGTCAGTCTTGGCCTTGAGCGAACCATCATGGATGCGGCTGAAGCGATCCCTGATGCCCGCGAACGTCTGAATTATGTGGCAAAGAAAACATCGCAGGCTGCGGAGCGTGTGCTGAACAGTGTGGAAGAAACAAGACCGATGCAGGACGCTATCTCCAGCGGAGCTGAACAGTTAACACAACGCTGGGATGCCTGGTTTGATGCGCCTGTTGAACTGCCGGAAGCCCGTGAACTGGTAAAAGATACCCGGCATTATCTGAAACAGGCGACCAGTCTGGCCGGTAAAACCAATAATCAACTCATGGAAATCATGATGGCGCAGGACTTTCAGGATCTGACCGGTCAGGTTATCCAGCGCATGATGACCATTATTGAAGTTGTCGAAAAAGAGTTGATTCGGGTACTCGTAGATAACATTCCTGAAGAGACTGTACCGACGAAAGAAGTCGCTAATTCATTAATTAATGGTCCACAAATCGATCAGACCCAGGCAGGTGTAATGACATCCCAGGGCCAGGTTGATGACCTTCTCCAGAGTCTCGGCTTTTAATCTATGTAATGTCATTTTCCTCTGATAACCAGAACTAACGCGGTTAGCAGAGGAACCAGACCCAGGCAGGTGTATGTCAGAAGAAAGCGATCAGGAAAAAACAGAAGAGCCCACAGCTCACCGAAAAGAAGAAGCGCGGAAAAAAGGGCAGATTCCTCGTTCCAGAGAACTCACCTCCCTGCTGATTCTGTTAGCAGGCTGGTCGCTGATGACGGGTAGCGGAGAAAACCTTGCCCGCACGTTATTACAGTTATTGCATTCCGGGTTAACCCTCAACAGACATCAAATTGAGGACCCGTTAAGCATGATTCACCAGCTTTACGACATGCTGGTAATGATGATTCAGGCATTGATGCCCTTTCTGCTTGGGCTGTTTGTAGTGGGGATTGCCTCGCCATTACTGATTGGTGGGCTTCACCTGGGCGGTGGCCTGAAAGTAGATTTAAAACGCTTAAATCCACTTTCAGGAATGAAACGGATGGTTTCAGGGCAAATGGTCGCTGAATTATTAAAAGGATGTCTGAAAGTTACTTTAGTAGGAACAGGCTGTACTTTGTATCTTACTAATAATAAAGAGCATTTCATCCAGTTAGTGAGTGCTCCACTGCCTGAAGCGATTGGCCGCGCGATGGACCTGATTCTGCACTGCCTGATGATGGTACTGCTGTGCATTATCCCGATGGTTGGCTATGACATTTTTAACCAGATCTTCAGCAACCTGAAAAAGCTGCGTATGACCCGCCAGGAAATACGCGATGAATTTAAGCAGCAGGAAGGCGATCCGCACATCAAGAACAGAATCAAGCAGATGCAGCGCGCTATCGCCAGAAGCCGCATGATGTCCGATGTGCCTGAGGCGGATGTGATTGTCAACAACCCAACGCACTACTCCGTCGCCCTGTCCTACAAAGAAAACAGTATGAGCGCACCAATCGTGCTGGCCAAAGGCGCAGGGGAAGTCGCGCTGCGCATCAGAGAGCTGGGGAAAGAACATAAGATCCCGATGCTGGAAGCGCCACCGCTGGCGCGTGCGCTTTACCGACACAGCGAGATTGGCAGACCGATCCCAACAGAACTTTATAGCGCGGTGGCAGAAGTGCTCGCGTGGGTCTACAGCCTGCGTCGCTGGCGCCACACCGGCGAAACCAAACCCGTACCACCCCGGAACCTTCCTGTACCGGAAAAACTGGATTTTAACCACGAGATGAATACCGATGTCTGATATCGCCACTAAATTACGTTTACCACAGTTGAAAGATACCCAGTGGCGAATACTGGCCGGCCCGGTGCTGATCATGATGATCCTCGCCATGATGGTCCTGCCGCTCCCGGCGTTTCTTCTGGACACCCTGTTTACGTTCAATATCGTCCTTTCATTGATGATCCTGCTCGTATCCATGTTCACCAAAAACACGCTGGAGTTCTCGGCATTCCCGACGGTCCTCCTGTTTGCCACCCTGCTTCGACTGGCGCTGAACATTGCTTCGACGCGTATCATCCTGATGGAAGGCCACACCGGCGCTGCAGCGGCGGGTCGCGTCGTGGAGGCGTTTGGTCATTTTCTGGTAGGCGGTAACTTTGCTATCGGCATCGTGGTGTTCGCGATTCTGATCATCATTAACTTTATGGTTATCACCAAAGGTGCCGGACGTATTGCCGAAGTGGGCGCTCGCTTCGTTCTCGACGGGATGCCAGGTAAGCAGATGGCCATTGACGCCGACCTTAACGCCGGTCTGATCGGTGAAGCCGAAGCCAAGCGCCGTCGTAACGAAGTGACCCAGGAATCCGACTTTTACGGCTCAATGGATGGTGCCAGTAAATTCGTGCGCGGCGATGCCATCGCGGGCCTGATGATTATGGCCATTAACATCATCGGCGGCCTCGCTATCGGTGTTCTGCAACACGGCATGGCGATCGGACAAGCAGGTGAAACGTATACCCTGTTAACCATTGGCGACGGTCTGGTTTCCCAGATCCCTGCCCTGATAATCTCCACCGCTGCCGGTGTTATTGTGACGCGCGTAGCGACCGAACAGGATGTCGGGGAGCAAATGGTGGGTCAGTTGTTCCACAATCCTCAGGTAATGCTGCTGGCGGCTGGCGTAATCGGTCTGCTTGGGTTGATCCCTGGTATGCCTAATCTGGTATTTCTGCTCTTTACCGCTGCACTGCTGGGGTTAGCCTGGTGGTTACGCGGTCGCCAGGAGAATAATCAGTCGGCCAGCAAAGAAGATAAAACGCGTGACGAAATCCACGCTGAAGCCGCTCACGCTACAGCCGAAGCCTCCTGGGCAGACGTACAGATTGAAGACGTACTGGGGCTGGAAGTGGGCTACCGTTTAATTCCGCTGGTTGATAGCGATCAAAACGGTCAGCTACTGACGCGTATCCGTGGCCTGCGTAAAAACTTTGCGCATGAAATGGGTTTTCTCCCGCCGTCTGTACACATCTGTGACAATCTGAGCCTTGAACCAGGCAGTTATCGTATCCTGCTGAAAGGCGTGGAAATTGGTCATGGCACGATTCACCCTGAACGCTGGATGGCAATTAACCCAGGCTGCGCCGAAGGTGATCTGGACGGAACACCGTGTAAAGACCCGGCATTTGGTTTCCCGGCATGGTGGATTGATGAAGTACAGCGTGAGCAGGCCCAGGTACAGGGCTATACCGTAGTAGACCCGGCCTCCGTCGTAGCAACGCACCTGAATCATCTGATTACCCAGCACACTGGCGAACTGTTTGGCCGCAATGAAGCCCAACTGCTGCTCGATCGCCTTGAAAAAGATATGCCGCGCCTGGTAGATGGTTTAATTCCTGGCGTGATCTCTTTAACGCTGTTCCATAAAGTGCTGCAAAATCTCCTGGTGGAACAAGTTTCTATCCGTGATATGCGCACAATTATCGATACGATGGCTGAATTTGCGCCAACAATCACCGACCCTGATGATTTAACCGCTCAAATCCGTAGCCGCCTCGGTCGGGCAATTACCCAACATTGGTTCCGTAATAATAAAGATATCGACGTGATTGGCCTCGACAGCAACCTTGAGAAGATTCTCCTGCAGGCAATCCAGAACAACAGCATCATTGAACCGGGTATTGCAGACAGCCTGATCCGCCAGACAGAACAGGCTATCCTTGAGCAAAACTCGCGTAATATTCCGCCGGTACTGCTTGTCGCGCCACCGCTCAGAACCATGCTTTCCCGTTTTCTGCGCCGGATTTACCCACAGCTGGTAGTGTTGTCTACGCAGGAGATTGCACATGACCGAATGTTACATATGTCGACCTGCATCGGCGGACAAAAATAATGAAAGCCATTAATACAGCATTTCTGCTGCTGGCGCTCCATTCGTCATTATGCCTGGCTTCCGCAGGAAGCTGGAGCCAGCAGAGCAGCGGTGGCACGCTGACTACAGGCGAAGAATTACTGGTTGGGCGTGTTCTTCACGCCCCCACCGTCGTACCACGTAACGCGCCCGTGAAATATATTACGTGGAAAATAAATCTTCTTACTCCACCGCCACAGGGACTGGAAATCAATTTATGCAGTACGACCTGGTGTCAGCCCCTGCCCGCTCTCGCCGGCCATTTAACACCAGTTCGTCATTTATCGGCAGGCGGCGTTTTTCACTTTATTTATAACGTGCGCTATAAAGGGCAGTTAATACCCTCCATGACGGTGGTGAGAAATCAATTAACAATAGGCTACGGCTCACAATCGTGAGGACTGGCTTTAACATGGCAAGTACCCACCGTCCAGTGCGTCGATGGGTATGAGAAGTCGAATTATTCTCTTAGCGGAAAATCACTATTAAGCGCAGAGATTAACTCTTTCAGAAAATCACATTGGCTACAGTTGCGGTTTGTTTTCGATGCTGCGTAATAGACCGCATCTGACGCCGCAAATTCATAACCGGCTAACGTGCGTTTTTCTGCCATTAACTGTACAGCGTGACAGGGTGTCTGATATCCACTGTTTTTTGTATGGGCATCTGATACTGTGGCGTTAACGTCTATGACGAATCTGTATCCTTTGCCGTAAACAGTTTCAATAAAGATATTTTCTTTATTCTGCCCAAGTGCATTACGAATACGGTAAATGCTTCGCGTCAGCGACTCGTCGCTAACCGCAGAAGACCAGACATCATTAATAATTTTATGTTTACTGACCACGCGTTTTGCATTCGCTAATAAAACCTTAAGCACGCCAGCTTCTTTAGGCGGCAGATAAACTTCTTCCGCTCCGCAACATAAAAAACCGTCGTTTGTAAAAGAGAAATCACCAAACTGGAAAGTAGTATAACGTTCCTGTGTATTAATCATATTCACCATAGCTCCCTTATGTGAATCACTGTGGCGAGAGATATCCCCACCGTTAGCTCTGTTCTGCGCTTTCACAACCGGGCTAAAATAGTGAACAGTAGTTCTTCGTGTGCCGGTTAGTGAATGCTGTTACACCTCACTTGCATCACTGAACTTTATGACAGGATTATCCAATTTTGATGTGATATTATTTTAAATCGCGAATTTAAGATGCAACTTGTTGTTTTAAAATGATTATTTATTTTTCGCGTAGCAACATATTACAGTTTAAGAAGTGAATTATGGATTCAAGAGATACGGTAGACGGCATTCTGCTTTCGCTACAGCATATGACATTAATGATAACGACTGAAATACGTGAGAGGGAAAAGAAGGGTCTGCAACACGATTCGGTTTAGTATTAACCGGAATGTTGATTTCATACTGACAGATTTTATTGAAAGAAGTGACCGCATGTGCGGTCACTAAAAAATAGAATAATAAATATTAACGGCATAAAACATCAGTTGGCGAAGGCACACTACCTGTTTGTTTCAATGGGGAGTCTGCGTATACCCCTTGTATTATATGAACCCAGCTATAGCGCCCAGTACCACCATATCGATAAGCACCGTCGAGCGTATTTGGCAAATAGGAAATCCCTGCCCAAAGCGCCCCTTCATGCAGTCCATCATAATCCCAATTAAACAGATCATTTCTTGCCAGCCCGTCGTTAGAACCTAACGCTTTTGCTTCCGCCGAATTTATACAAACATTTTCAATACCAGCATATGGTGATACGATTACATTAGAAAATTTAACATAGCTCATAAAACGAAATGATTGAGACATTTGTACAATGCCCGTCATAGTATCAGTAAATTTCATTGAGCCTTCCATACCGACACCTGGTTTATCAGTAATCTGAATTTCCGTATTTGTTGCATCTAATACGATTTTTTGTTCGCCGGCAGGGGTCACACCTTCAACTTTCCAACGATGACTATCCAGTTTTTTCCCATTTGCGCTTGCGAAACCCACGGTACTGTTAATCGGTAAATAAGCACCATGTGTAATAAGCCCAGACCAGTCTCTGGCTTTATTGCTTATTTTATCGTACAGCTCGACTATCGGTGTAACCTTGACTTTTATCCTGGGTAAGACCTCAACATTATTAACGGTTATCACAGATTCAGCCTCTTTATCCTCCGCAGCATCAACGACTTTATCCGGGTGCACAATAACGGTCGTTTGACCGCTACTATCCGTGGTCCCTGAGGTTGTTTTTGCAGAATATCCCGGCTTAATATCAACAATCGCATTACTGACAGGTTCGCCGAGGCTATTGATCAACGTCACGCTGCATTTAATATCGGTATCGGCCAGCCCAACACAATCTGGCAATGATGACTTTGTACTGCTGATTACGCTGTAGGTATCAACAGAACCTGAGGCAATCGCATCCCCCTCAAAGGGAATGGTATTATTACTGTCTGTTCGCGCTGTGACTTGCGCGCGTAGTACATGACCTTTATTTGTTGAAGAGGGTGTGTATTGGGTCGTGGTCTGTCCTGGAATATCCTCCCACTGCCCTGGGGACGTTTCCACCTGCCACTGATACGTCGTCCCTGATGGAGAAGTATCTTCAGTATCACCATCAGGATCGCTGAATTTAGGTTCCAGCGTTAATGTATCCCCTAGGGTAAGTTCAGGGGCAGCCACGGGTTTATGCCCAGTTATCACCAGTGTTTGATCTTTTGCCGTTGTCGCATAAACGGGTATTGAGGTCGTCAGAACTGTCCCGGCAAGCGTCGACAACACAAATAATTGCCGTGTATTAATATTCATTCGATACTCTTTTCATTGCACTACAGAAGAAGCTAGTGGCTCTGTTATTGCCCGGGATTCAGACTGAGAGAAAGATTGAACCAAGCTACAATAGAACTTTAGATAGCGCTGCTGCAACGTAGAAAAGGTATATGACATCTTTTGTAGCATAACAGTTTCAGATTATCCCGCGGGGCTCTTGATACTTTACCAGGCCTGATCAGGCACAAAATAAGTTACTACATTGTACAACAAGTGAGAATAAAGTTAATGCTGTGATATGAGTACATAAAGAAAGGCTAATCACGGTTTAGAGATTATCAGCAACAGTTCATGTATTCACATTACCAGGCATAAGAACAGCTCTTCAGTAATGACAGGAGTAATAGAATCCGGAGAGTGCAGAAAGTGAAAAGAAAATAATTTTAACAACCAGGACATTTATTAACGCAATAAAATTTCTACTGATAAAACAAGTTTTTATAAAATGGATATGTCAGCTTTCTTGGTTTAAATACCAGAAATAACCATTGAATACAATACTATGCAGATATCAATTTCAGACATAAAAGCTAAAAATGTACCACATGAAGCATTATCGCAATTATGTCTGTTCCATCGCCAGAAAGCGTATGATATGACAAATTCAGACATTTTGACTAACAAAAGGTGGAGTAACTCTATTTCATAACAGGATTTTTAAAATGAATATCTATGTCTGAAATTTCACCTATGTTTATTAAAATGTGCTTATCATCGTTACTCCTGATAGTCACTCTGGTCTGGACTCTCGTTTCGGCTCCGGCATGAAACGAGACGATTTGCTGAATCTCTTTCATCATATTCTCTAGTGCTTCATAATCGTTCATAGCATCACCTCACAGATTACTTATATTGTTTAATAAATTATCGGCAAAAAGAAGATTTGGATAAGTCGGAAGGTCGAGGCATACCTAACCGTGTAGACGTGTATCCACGGGATGGTTTAACTCTATAGCACAGGATTAATGCTGGCGCAGCAGACAATGTCTAAAGATTTAACGCACTTATCGATTACCAGGACAAATACACTTTTTCAAAATCATTGCAAATACTTTGCCTTTCATTTCAAAAAAATAAATCATAATTTTTATATCCCCTTCAACAGGGTCCAGTGGCTGTATGCTGATTTATAACTCGCTACAGTGCTAACAATCATCCTACTTGTTCATTAACCAAAATTACATCAATACAGGAATCACCCTCTCTTCATGGCGCTTATTCATAATTTAACTTAATGAATGCTGATTATAAGATAGTACATGCTTTTGCTTCATCAACATTTTTTCCTAAAGCAAAATTATTTTTAACATAAAAATGCCTTCATCTATAGAATATGTACAATACCAACAAAATAATTAGCCACGGTGACCTGCCCCCAGTATTAGATACAACCATCAGTTAGTAATGTCGGTTTGTTTA
Source organism: Escherichia sp. E14S1 (assembly GCF_004211995.1). Lineage (NCBI taxonomy): Bacteria > Pseudomonadati > Pseudomonadota > Gammaproteobacteria > Enterobacterales > Enterobacteriaceae > Escherichia > Escherichia sp. E14S1. The sequence goes on along the minus strand of NZ_RHJQ01000017.1, from coordinate 78,334 downwards.
CCTTCACATTTCCCATTCCGCCACCGTGCTGCAAACTCTGATGGCGTCTGATAATTCAGTGCTGAATGTGGACGACACTCGTTATAATCCTGCCGCCAGTCATTAATGATTTTCCTGGCGTGAACGATATCGCTGAACCAGTGCTCATTCAGACATTCATCGCGAAATCGTCCGTTAAAGCTCTCAATAAATCCGTTCTGCGTTGGCTTGCCCGGCTGGATTAAGCGTAACTCAACACCATGCTCAAAGGCCCATTGATCCAGTGCGCGGCAGGTGAACTCCGGCCCCTGGTCAGTTCTTATTGTCGCCGGATAGCCTCGAAACAGTGCAATGCTGTCCAGAATACGCGTGACCTGAACGCCTGAAATCCCGAATGCGATGGTGATTGTCAGGCACTCCTTCGTGAAGTCGTCCACACAGGTCAGGCACTTGATCCTGCGACCGGTGGCGAGCGCGTCCATGACAAAATCCATCGACCAGGTCAGGTTGGGCGCCGCCGGGCGGAGCAGCGGCAGACGTTCTGTTGCCAGCCCTTTACGACGTCGTCTGCGTTTTACGCCCAGCCCGCTCAGATGATAAAGGCGGTACACGCGCTTGTGATTAACATGAAGGCCTTCACGGCGCAGTAACTGCCAGACGCGACGGTAGCCAAAACGCCTGCGCTCCAGTGCCAGCTCAGTGATGCGCCCTGATAAATGCGCATCAGCCGCCGGACGCTGAGCCTCATAGCGGCAGGTCGACAGGGACAAACCTGTAAGCCTGCAGGCACGACGTTGCGACAGACCGGTCGCATCACACATAAACTCAACGGCTTCCCGCTTCTGGTCTGTCGTCAGTACTTTCGCCCCAGAGCCACCTGAAGTGCCTCCTTATCCAGCATGGCTTCAGCAAGCAGCTTCTTGAGTCTTGCGTTCTCTTCCTCAAGCGACTTCAGGCGCTTAACCTCGGACACCTCCATACCGCCATACTTCTTACGCCAGGTATAAAAGGTGGCATCGGAAATGGCGTGCTTACGGCAGAGCTCACGGGCAGAAACCCCTGCTTCAGCTTCGCGGAGGATACTGATGATCTGTTCGTCGGAAAAACGCTTCTTCATGGGGATGTCCTCATGTGGCTTATGAAGACATTACTAACATCGCGGTGTATTAATCAACGGGGAGCAGGTCAACGGTTTTGTTCTTAAAAGTATAACGGTCGTGATCGGTTCGATTTGCCAGGTTATATCGCCTGCTATGGCCAGTGCGGATGCCGCTTTGCTCGCCGAGCAAAAAGCCACGCCTTATGAAACGCAACGAGATAGCTCACGTACGGATACAGAAGCGGAAGATCGTGATCAGGAAAATGCTCAATTAACTCAGTTAGCCGCTTTCGCGTCTCAGGCTGGAGGAGTGCTTTCTGGTCATACGGATAGCAACATGGCAAAAGCGATGGCCAAAGGCTTTGTGCTGGGTAAGGCAAATCAAAGCGCCGCTGAATGGCTGCAACATTACGGAACAGCACAAATAGAAATCAACGCCGACGATAACTTATCGCTAAAAGATTCCTCTTTTATATTGCTTCATCCGTGGTACGACGTGCCGAACAATCTGCTGTTTTCTCAAAGCGGCGTCCACCGTGTGGACGGGCGGGGCATTGTGAACCAAGGCATTGGTTATCGCCACTTCAACCAGCAAACGATGTATGGCCTCAATACCTTTATCGATTACGATTTATCTGGTGATCATGCCCGGGCGGGGATTGGCGCCGAATACTGGCGTAATTTTGTTAAATTTTCCGCTAATGGCTACATCGGGCTAACCGGATGGAAAGCATCTCCGAATGTTGAAGATTATGAAGAACGGCCTGCCAATGGTTGGGATTTACGTCTGGAAGGATACCTTCCCGCTCTCCCGCAACTGGGGACAAGGCTAACGTATGAGCAGTATTTCGGTCGGGAGGTCGCGCTGTTTGGTAAAGAAAACCGGCAGAAAAACCCCCGGGTTCTTACTGTCGGCGTGAATTTCACTCCATTTCCGTTGCTGACATTAAGCGCGGAACATCGCACTGGCGAGAGTGGAAAACATGACACTCAGCTAAAAGCGGATGTGAACTGGCGCATCGGCACCCCACTCCGTCAGCAATTAAATACGGATGCCGTAGAAGGCATTCGTACCCTGAATGGCAGCCGCTATGACCTTGTTAATCGTAATAACGACATCGTTCTTGAGTATCGCAAACAAACCGTTATCAAATTACACCTCCCGGGGCGAGTAACAGGAAAATCAAAACAGGTCATTCCGTTGTTGCCTGATGTGCAGGCAAAACATGGTTTGAAAGATATTGAATGGGATGACGCATCATTTTTAGCCGCGGGCGGTAAGTTGATCGGTCAGGGAGCCCACTGGCAGATGGTGTTGCCGGAATGGAAAGATGGCGCGATCAATGCATGGGGAATCTCCGCTATTGCGCATGATACCCGTGGTAATGCATCGCAACCCGCCGAAATGCAGGTTGTTCTTACGCCACCGATAATAAGTAAGAAATATTCCAGTCTTAGCATCGCCGTGGCGCATCTGCTGGCAGATACAAAAACACAAACCACGTTGACAATTGCTCTACTGGATAATGAGAAAAAACCGATAAGCGGCAAAGCAGAGCAGATAATTCTCAATGGTGCATTTACTCCAATCAACTCGCTGGTAGACGGTATGGCTTTGGCGAAAGGAACCGTCACTTTAAAGCCTCAGGCTCCGGTATTGCCGCAACTGGGAAAACTCAAAGAGTCTGGTAATGGAATTTACACAACAACGGTAACTGCCGGTGAAAGTGCTGGAAAATTTACTATTACTGCAAGCCTGGAAGATACAACGCTGGCATCTGCTGACATCATTTTTACAGATACATCAGCCGCACTTGAGCAAAGTACGCTTACTGCTGACAAGATAACGTTTTCTGTCGGAAGCACGGAAAAGTCGACTCTGGCCCTTACCTTGCAAGACAGCAAGGGCCAGCCAATTAGCAACGAAAAAGAACGCATAACATTCTTTATTGCTGACAGTACTGTAGATACATCGAAATATTCCTTCGATACCGTTCAGGAAAGCAACCCTGGACACTACACCACAACATTTAGTGGTCTTCTGGAAAATCCAAAGTTACCTGTTGGCGTCAAAATTAATGGCAAAGATACCGGCAAACGCCTGATCTTTAATCTGACAACAGTTTCTGTCGCAACGGTTACTGGTGTGCCTGTAGTGGGAAATACGCTGACAGCAACAATGCCTTGTAGCACAGACTGCAATGCGTTGACTTACCAATGGCAGAGAGAAGATCAAGCAGGTAGTAATAATTATGTCGATATTCCGGGTGCCACAGAGATGACATATGTTCCTTCCACCGCCGATCAAAAGCGAAAAGTGCGGGTACAAATTATCAAATGACTTATTACTGAGCCAGAAAGTCATCGTTATCCCATATCTGTATTGTGTATTTGTTAATAAATAGTAAGACAAGAGAATATGAAACTAAGCTTAAAAAAAAAGACTGCCGCCAGCATTACAATGGGCTTCTTACTCAGTATGAGTGTTAATGCCGTCGCAGCAATAATCACCTCTTCCGCAACGATGTCCATTACAGGACATGAGCCAACCCTGACTGCAGGTGAGATTACTTTTGAGGATAAAAATGCAAATGGCATTCTTGACCACGGCGATGTCGTAAAAATCGATCCCGCTCATGACTTTGCATTTGCCGATGTTGATGGAGATAAACCCGATACAACGACTCCCCGACTCTATAGCTGGAAGATTGGTTCTACTGAAGTGGCGGTGACCGAAACTTACACTATTCAGGACAAAGATTTAGGACAGACAATTACACTATTTGTTACTCCACAAACTGACAAAAATATTACTGAGCCATTCCAGGGCAAACCTGTTCAGGCTACGGTAAACGGAACAGCGGGTGGACTACCGATTTCTGGAAGCGACGATGTCATTAAAGTGGTAATTAGCGGCGGTACCGGTGTTTCTGGCGCACCTATCGTTAATGACACTCTGACAGCTACACCAACCTGTACAAAAGCGTGCGGTGTATTGAACTACCAGTGGCAGGTCGAGGACTCCGTCAATAGCGGTAAATATATCGATATAACAGGGGCAACAAACAGTACTTGGAAAGTCACTGAAGAGACTCAGAAACGAAAAGTTCAGGTGGTTGTATCCAATCCTTGATACTTCTGTTTTTCTTCCCAAATAAAGGGAATAAAGAACAGTAGTAATGTGCTATTTTTAATAGTCAGAAAACCGCCACACTAATTATAACGGCGGTTTTCTGAAAAACTTAAACTAATCCCCTATGTAGATAAAAATAACAATCAACAAACAGACCTGTAAATCAACAGCCTATTTTTTTGTTATATTTATCGCCTGTACGGTGCATGCAGAATTACCACATTTATCCCAGTGAGGATGCACAACATAAGCACACCCTGCCAATGAAGATAATATGCCACCTATGATTAATAATTTATAATTTGACATATTAATACCAAAATATTATTGCAATAGAATATAAACATGGATGCCAGCGTTATTGCTGGTATCCATGTTTGACTTACATTACTGTATCGATATTAAGAATTAGCGTAGAAGACACAGCTTCAGCGTTCCCTTCAGTCTCATACCAGATAATTAACTTACTACTGGTTGTACCAAAAGGATCGCTGTTGCAATTACAAAGGTCTTCATACATAACCTCGACCTGGAGGTAACCTAGTGTAACATCTGCTGGCATAATTTCGTAGGAGTGAAGCAACCGACTGGGTAAATTTGAATAAACATAATTATCATCATCGTAATACGATAATTCAATTTTAGTATTAATAACATCTCCCGCAGTAAGGTTTCCAGCAACCGGAATACGATAGTACATATGTTCACCAGGCAGGCCATTCCCAATACGATGCTTATTAATGATCCCTCCTGATACCATTTCCGTTCCACTAACATCAATAAAGGTTGGTGATTTTAACGTTCCTTTTTTCGGCGGCGTCACTGGAATTGCCTTCGTGACAATAAGTCTTTTATGTTCAGAAATCCCTACGTTGCCGCTATGTTCAGCAACAATGTATGAAATCCTGTTTTTGGCTTTATTTACGTTATCCTGTACCATTAACTCTGTAGTATCGAATTCAAAGGGATAAATCGTTTTCTGCGGTTTTGAAGGAACCTCATAACGCCCCAAAAAAGTTCGATCACCAATAACAGCTGTTCCCATAAGATCAACATAAGTTGGCTCATTAAACACAAGAATGGTATCGTTTATAAAACCGCCATAATCAGGTTTAGATTCGGCATCTTCCAGAGATTTGAAATGCAAATTCACTTTCTGTTGATCTTCATCAAGAATATCACCGTCAGTATTTTCAAAGTACATTGAATATCCCATGTACTCTGGCGTAATGCCTTCAATAAACAGACCTTTAGAGTCAGAAGTATCAATATCCGGGGAACCTGAACTTACTGTCATTACCAGGAAACCGGCATCTTTAGCACAGGGGTAAATACGGAACTTTGCCACGCCAGTTTTCGATGCTGAATCATTTTTAAGGTTAATAACAAAACCATCAAGTTTACTCGAGGTTAAATTACTAACATAATGATATTGCATGTCAGGATATGCTTTGCCCCCCCCCTGATTAGTATCAGACATCATAAAAAATACGTTTTCGAATACCGCCTGCGCCATACTTACAGGTCGCAGATACAGTTGGATATCCTGATGTGTTTCATCGCCAGGATATTTCGTCAAATTACGTTTATACGTTATCGTACCAGTAATATAGGTGACACCAGACAGATTTGAATAACTATCATTAAGAGTTTCCGGGGCATTCAAATCAATAATCTGAGTGTCATCAAAAGAGATAGTAATCTCATCATCGAGATCAGTATTTGACTCCAGTACATAATATTGGCAGTGACATGTTACTGGCGCAGCTGCTCCCAGGGCTTGTACAGTCAATGTCAAGTCGATCGCTTTATCGCCCAGAGCAATATTGTTAGGTACATTGAACGAATACTTGTACATATAAACTTTGCTACCGTCAGTATCCGTAAATTCTCCCTCACCTTGTGGTTTTGGTAAAATATTTTTACTCGCCACATCCATTTTTATTGCGCTAGGATCCATGGCAATTTCCGCGTTCTGGTATTTATAATAAAATTCCAGATAAATAATCTGCCCTCGCACTATCCCTTTCTGAGAAGGGAAGCTGCATGTTAATACCCCTGGAGTGAGGGCGTTAACATGAGAAGTCACCGGATGAGCATCTCTGAGATATTTCTCAGATTTAAACTTCTCTATAGATTTAATTTTTCGCATATTTAACATGACATCACCTTTAACTTTATTAATTACATTGTTATATCAATGAATACTTCGCGCAGATAAGAGAATTCCTGCTTATTCTGGCAATAGTATTCCACTCTCAGCGTGCTCTGATCCACGCCCTGCGGCGGCATATCGCAGCCCGCCAGATCGTCTATGGAAATAACATCCGTCAGATAGCCCCGATTTATATCGGCATCTGTTACGGTATGGGGCTGATTTAATTTTAACAGCGGATTACTGTTTTCCATTTCCTGCGTCTGCTTATTCCACGCGTGCAGATATGCCGTGGCCATTATCTGATCGCCCGCCACCAGGTGTTTTTGCCCGCCGGATAACGGAATACGATATTCCAGCCCCTGATAGCCGATTTCATTGCGCCCGAGCAGCACATCATCTTCATCAATAACCGCGCCGTCTTTACAGACAAATTCCGGTGCACGATAGGTCCGCTTCACCCCGTCCGGTGCGGCAGGCTGGTCCTGCGGAATTTCAAATTTGATTTCCTGCAGACGGAGATAATTCACCCCTTTGTGCAGATAGGCATTTTCGACAAGACAGGCATGGATGTAATAAGTCTTTCCGGCCTCGAAATTAGATTCGGTAAAATACAGGGCGATATCGGGTGCGCCACCACTGGCTTTAAGCGGGATCTGCGTTTTTCCCAGTAACGTCAGTGGCGTGTAGTGGTTCTTTTTCTGTATCTCTTTTCCGGCAAACAGATACACCGCGCCGCCGAGCAGGTCGTGCTCCTTCACCGCCTCCCAGTTAGAAAGCAGCGGAAATGTCGCCAGGCCATAGCTGTCATCACCGGGGCGCGCCTGAGGGTTCTGCCCTTCTGCCACGCTGACAGCTGGCGCCGTCGCAGCCTCCCAGGCACTGTTGATAAAAAAGTTCGCGGTGTTGACCATCGTCCCGACGCCATAAATCCCGGCGCTGAACGCGGTAAGCAGCGTGCGGTTTTCCCGGGGCTGCACGTTAATGACAGCGCTCCCCAAGTCGTCCAGCATGACGTAAAAATAATCCCCACTGGTTCTGTCTGCCGCACAGGGGACAATTTCACTGAACGAGGCGTCGCTGATGATGGCATCTTCAGTAATGCGGGTCACGAGGGGATAAAAACAGGCCTGGGTGTTTCTGAGTCCCGGCACGGTCAGTCGCCAGGTCATGGTGGGACGAGAAGATAATGGTCGCGTGCTGTCATTGCTGTAATCAATTAATGCAGACGTATCGGCGACAAAAGTGACGTCAACATCAATATCGGCATCCCAGGCTACATTCCAGGTCACGGTTTCAGAGGCAAGCGGAATGCCGCTATTGTCCAGGCAGCAGGAAACCGTCCACGACAATTGGTCACCTTTCTTCAGGCTGTCATTCACAGTCAGTAAGCAGCCGCCATATAAGGTATTGCCGTCCTGCCACCAGGAGATATCAGGAGGATAAAAATTCCCCCGGTTTAATTTAAATGGACATTCGGTTCCGGAAAAACTTTCACCGGTTTTCAGTTGATACTGGAAAGTGGCATAAACCGTCTGCCCGGGAAAGATATTACTGTTATTTTGCGGGCTGATTATAATTTCGGATTTGGGTTGAGAATTAGCCTCCCGACAACGTAACGGTGCAGATAAAAAACCAGATGTATTAGCTCCATAAGCCCAGACAGCTCGATTATTAATTTCACTCTCAGTAAATGGCATTTTAGCTCGATTATTTTCATCTACCGAAACCCCGACCAGATCTTTTGCCTCATGTATGTAAATAGCATCTTCACGAAACCCAAAATACACTTTTTTACTTAACTGTGGGTATTCAAGATCATAAACTGATGGATAGTAAATTACTGTATCAGTGATATCTCTATAGTTACCTGTGGAATTAGTTACCACTGGATAATCATACAGCGGTGAAAGATTTAGTGGTTCGAAAGTGTCATCAATATTCATTACGGCTCGAATATCAACATCATCAACAATAAAAACCAATTCAACGACTGCATAAGTATATGGTCCAACTGTATTTCGTTTAGTTTGGCTGTTCCCTTTTTTTATCAGACAAGGGAGCAAGCCAGCGAGATACTCACCATTGCTGTCAATGTTTACATTAGTCCAGACACTAACCTCAGGATTACTTTGCTTCAAATCTCCAGAGTAGTTTATTACTGGTTCAAAACCGTTATAATCAGAGACTGTATGAAATGTAATAGCATCTACACATAGCTTTATTTGTTTTCCAGAAACAGGATTACCATATTTATCAGTTACCTTCAAAAGATAATAAATATGATATTTTTCGATATCCCCAAGATACCCAAGGTCAGCACTGTCGAAGTATAAGCCTCCTCTATAAACACCTTTACGCATGCTTAATGTGACTGTTAACCCATCATGCGTGGTTTTTTTTTCATATACTGTTGAAGTCATATCAAAACCTTGATCCTTTGCTCTCTGATTAGATTCAACAAGATTAATAAAAATCAAAATAAATAAAAAACCATAAAACAGTTATAATAAACAGTAATAAGTATTACAGGCTATCGTTTAAATTAATCATTAAAATATAATTGAAAACACCCACATATAAACTGGTTAGAAATGGTGCTTTAAAGGGGAATAATTTTGATTGGAATAATGGCAGTAAAATAATATAAAACATAGTATCAGCCGTGCATATGCATAATGCTATGGATTTAATCCTGAAGAGAGTGTTGATATAAAAAAACTAAATTCTAATAATAATATATATCCACATATGCTTTAGCCGAAATATCTCTGGGGTTTCCGCTGTTATCTCTGATTTTCCATAACGTGGTATAGTTTTTTGTATTCGTCGTCTGACCATTTTTAAACTGCATAACATCATTCATAGTAAAACCGGTTTGCGGATCATCGCCGGGATCGGCAACACTGCCAGGATAAGGAACATATTCACCCAGTAACGAACAATCAGTAGAACAATTAAATTTACTAAATCGCACAGAATAGCCCAGTTCAGTATCCATCGAAGGGGTTGCCCCAGAACAATTAACCCCAACATCAATGCTCATCTGTTTTGACTCACTATTCGGTTTTATAATCCCCATATCTATAGTGTTTTGAGGAGTAATAAGATAACAGTAAACAGAACCAGTATCTTGTGGTACGGTCTTATTATTGATTGCGACATAACCATCCAATTCCCATGCGTCTGGCTGGCCCTGATAATCACTAAATAACCCGGCAACGTATAATCCAGGCTTCACTATTTGGTTGGAATTATTAAAAAATATCTGACATAAAATTTGTCCTGCTCCTGCATTAAACAAATATCCCAAAGGGTAATAAGAGCTCATATCTGTTCCTGTAGGGGACAACACTTTTCCCAATGGTGAAGGAGGCGTGTTCAGAAGTCCGTTACAGCTCACGGAAATATCGACAGTAATGGAACTCCCAATGGACAGTGCAAATTTTCGATTATTTTGTGTTTGGTAACTACAGCGAACACCAAGCGCAACAGGAAAAACAGCACCTTGTGTATGACTTATGCCAGTAATTTCGCATTGCGCCTGGCTGCCATCAGAGACAGATGTTGCTAAGAATGATGCTGCGTGGGAACAAGAACAGACCATAAGGAACAGCAGGAACATAAATCTGAACATAAGTTTATCTCGAGGAAAGGGGGTGTTGATGACAAGTCAGGGTTAATTCATCTAAATAACGGTCGGAATCGTGCGGTAGTTTGAAAGATGTACTGCACTGTTTATTTATTTCACTACCCCATATAACGTGTAAGTATCCTTCATCAGTTAATCCGGATAAGTAAACTTCACCATTTTCACCAACAATTCCCGCATTCCCTTTATTATGATCCGTCGCTAGACTTACTATCGCACCAAAAGGGACAACACCTCGCTGATAATGCAACGTTATAATGGCCTGCCTTCCGGTGCGTACGGGATATTCTGCAACAACAACAGCACCTTTTGTCGGCACAACGCGTCTTCCGGTTTCCGTTAACATAACGTGGCTATCCAGACCATCAGGATCGAGATTAATAGCGTTATAGCGATAATTAGTGAGTGATGGAACCACGGCATAACCTCGCCAATCAGTATTTTCGTGAGTATTAACGATATGAACCCCGGAAGCGCCGGGGGCGCGGATCAGAGCAATACTATCCCCTAAAACAGGTGCCAGCGTCACTCCCCAAGGATGGATGACAACGCCGCCAGTAGCACTGGCGCTCGCCGTCTTCTGATGATGACTCCAGTCATAGGCAAATTGCGCATTACCCGTACTTCCGTCATACCCCATGTTTAACATTGTCATCGCATCCTGGCCTTGTGACGATGACTGTCCAAACTCATAATTCCAGTTGTCATTTAACATTCCGGAAAGGCTGGCCATTTGACTAAAATCCCCCCGAGGGTCGCGAATTGCCTGATAACTGAGATCACCATAACGGGAATTTGAATTGGATGAGAAGGTATCCAGCGGTACTGAAAGGTTAAAAGAAACCTCACAATTCTTTTTCTGCCCTGGCATGGTGAGCTGATTTTTATTAACGGAGATGTTTAACGACAGAGAAACCGAACTAACAGACAATCCATATCCAAAACTAAAACGGTTATCAGTTTCACTTGAATTCCAGTAATCCTCATGAATTGCGCTAAGATTCAAATTTCCCCAATGACTAAAATTTTGTCGCAAAATGATTTGTTGTAAATTCCGGCGACGCCTTCTGTTTCTGTATAATGCACCTAATACCTGACTCCCCATTAAAGAAGTTATAACAGGTAAAGTCTGACTATCCATGAAGGACATATAACCACGCGACGCATAACGAAAATCGTAGATATCAATAGTTGTACCCGTAGTAAGAAGATTTTTTGAGTACTTAAGTCGCCATGCATTACCCGATACCGTAGAACTATGAGGTTGGCTTGCATGAGACCAGGTATTATCAATCGATACAGCGCCCAATTCTCCCAGTGAAACGCCAGCACCTGCCGTCATGGCTACATAATTTCGAGAAAGCAAAAAGCCACCATAGCCAGTAGTGTTTGCAGGTAAACCATAAATAAGAGTTCCCTGTTCGAATGCTGGTTTAACATCCTTATGATAAGAGTTAAATATAGCTTTCCCCATCTCAAACTCATATTCAGCATGGCCATTTCGCTGCATGACGGGGAGTCCGGTATAGGGTTGAACCCACTGCTGGGTATTACCATTTGCTTCCCGGACAATTACCGTCAACTCACCGCTATTCATTGTCTGTGGGATATCTGTTAGCCGGAAATCTCCAGCAGCAACGGATGTCTGATAGATGAGATTATGATTCTGATAAATACTAACCTGCGCACGCGAGCTGGCAATACCAGAAATAACAGGAGCAAAACCACGTTGATTGTCAGGTTTCATGTCATCACTGGATCTCAACTTAAGACCTGTAAAATTAATACTGTCCAGTATGTCATTTTGTGTCCAGGTTTCTCCCAGAGTAAGTTCACTCTTTAATTGTTTTAGATCTCTCGCAATATATCGGTTAGAGAATGTCGGTGAATTTGCCTGTTGCGACCATGTAATGGAACTGCGTAACCGCCATGGTCCCCAATTTGCACCACCTTGTGATGAAAGAAAAAAAGAACGCATTCTTGCATGTCTGTTGGAGAAATCAGCATCACTTTGCATACCACTGAACATATAGTTAAACATCAGAGCGGGTATGCCGTCATCCCATTTGTCAACTGCAGGAAGCTGAGAGGATTCAGATGATTTCATTACTATTTGAGGAATCTCAACATTAAGTTTTAGTTTCTGCTGTTCAAAACGAAGCGTTGCGCCAGGAATAACACGTGACAAATCATCAATATATTCACCGTTTTTTAAAGCTGCAAGTGCGTCATTACTATTAGTATTAACGCCCCAACGACTAAGTTGTTCGCGGTTTAACTGCGCAGTCAGTTTTTCTCCGTGGGGAGATACCTTAAACTTAACCATTTCTGAAGATATCCATACAGTATTAACAATAACATCAACCAGATATGTTCCTTCAGCAAGTGATGATTCCTTTTCAAACTGACTAAGGTCTATTTTTTCTATGCTGCCCTGCTGGTCTGTCACCAGTAGATCAGGATCGAAATAATCTTCAGCATGACACGATTTCTGGGAAAAAAATGGCCCAACAATCATTAATATTAATGATAATCTGAGAAGGTTTGTTTCGACTCTGGATAAGAGCAGATCAATAAGTTTCTTATGATTCATGATTAGATGAAGAATAATGTGATATCTAATGCAGCGTGAAATTGACCATTTCCGGAATCACCATCAGGCGGAACACAAATGCCTGTGAATAGTTTTGCCTTGCTATCATTCAATGAGTGGAGTTCACCTGAAGGAGCTGGCGTTACTGGCCAGGGAAGTAAATTTGCAGTAAGATTATTATAATTAATCACATTACCCTGGTTACAATGTGCAATGTTGGGTGCCGTAAATTGATCGGTAAAATTAAAAACAGCGGATAACTTAACATTTTTCGAATCTGCTGCACGGAAAGTGCGATCAGTATCTGCCACCTGCCCGCTAAAACCAACCATCACATTCTTTCCCGCATCAATGAGGCCTGTGCAGTTATTCAGAGTTAGTTCGAGAATATCAAGCGGATAGACATTATTTGGACCTACAGCAGCCAGTACCGATTTATTTATCGTCGTTTCAACCTCTGTTTTATCCAGAGAGATATCGCATGTTGTGGCTTCAACAACTGCATGAAAGTTTAAATATGCATATTCCTCTAAAGGAGCAGATGTCGGAGTTGGCATCGTAATTGCCTGCGTAACAACAGGGGCAAAAAAAATCAGAATGCTACAAAAAATATAGGGGAATTTTCTTATCAAAACATTCATATCACAACTCGCTATAAATCCATTTGATATAAATCAGATGGCACACCAGAGTCATCCCGAAAACGCCATGAAACCTGATGCACGCCAGGTGAGCAATGTTGAACAGAAGTATTTATTTCCAATTTACCATAAGGTGGTACGGGTCTAATAAGTAGAGACTTTTTTATCTTATACTTATCAATAAATAGCTGCGTCACTTCCCTGTAATAACCCGAACGATTTAAAATATTTAATTCACCATTATTGCAAGAAAAATAAATATCTTTTTCCTTAATTGAATCAAACATCGGGCGCCAGTAGACCCTGATGTTATAAGCAGTGACTAAGCGTAACTTAACCGAATTATACATTTTAATTTCAGATGGTATTAGTCTTAGCGTCAAATAGTATAAACTTTCTCTGCTTGATGGTAAGAGAATCGCGCGTGACGGCACTGCAAGTAAAGACACTAAGGTATCATCACCGGCACGTAGTTCGTGGACAGGAGGAGAAACTATAAAGGGTGAGACTTGATTATCATTAGCTGCCATACCCGTTTTAGGATCGTAACTTTGAATTACTGCCTGTAATAAATAATGCTCGGCTGTATGGTTAACCACCCTGAGCACGATTTTATTTAAATGTGAAGAGAAGACCAGTTTAGTTTTATTAATGAAAATACCCTGTGTAGTCTCATCGCACAACCCTTTGTTTGTTATTACTATTATAAGAAACACAACTATCTTGCGCAGAAAGGGCATAGATATCCTTTGTTATAATAAATTGTACGTCATCATTCTGGTTTCACCGCCCTGACCATTGATGAGAGTCCATTTAATTTCATCCCCTGACGATGTTATTACCTTATCAAGTGTAATTTTACTAAAAGGGGTTATTGTTCTCTGTTTACCATCTAATGCTATTTCTGTTCCATTGACAAAAACTCTGCTAAGCGTCATAAAATACGGACTGGTATTGCTGATCGTCAACGCATGTTCTTTTTTCGTAAATGATAATAATGAAACAGACTTCTCCCACGATACATTAAGGTCAGCGGGACGTGAAAGAAGTTTAATAATTAAACTCAGTGATACCGATAGCTGCTGTTTGACTTTGTTCAGTTCAAAAAATTTTTTATCAATTGCAGGTATGCTCTTGAAAACAATGTATTGTAATGTTTCTTGATTATGTTGCCATACCGGTTGCCGACGAATTATCTGTACTGTTTGCGACTGACCTGATGGCAATTTGAAAATCGGTGGCAAAATGTAAAAATTTTCCGAGGGTGTTAGTTTCTCTGTACTGCCGAGAGAATGAACAATTCCGCTCTGCACAAGCCAGGTATATTTACTGGTATTGCTAATCACTATCTCTGTGCTGTGCAATGTAGAGCTCATAATGACCCTGGTATGATCAATACTTAACCCATCAGCATGACTTTTTACAGGTAAACATAAGATAATGAACAAAAAGTACAGGGTGCGCATATTAATGAACTTTTCCCTGATGCATTTCTGCCATACCAAGATCGTTGAGAGTGACCCATGACACCTGTCGGTTGTTCCCAATTTTTGTGGACGTTAGGTCTATAGACTCAAAGGGAGAGAGCATCCCCATATTTTTCAGAGTAATAGTAGCTATACTATTATGACCAAAAAAGAGGTCATGAAGCGAAATGTAATACGGACTATTATTCATAATTTTGACGCCCGTAGCAGTACGATTAAATACAATTTCTTTGGCTGCTTCATCAGCCCCCTCTTCCGTCAATCCAACTGGACGGTAAAACATTTTTATTTGTGAGGATAAAGAAAATATAATTCCAGCCTGAGTTTCAGGTAGTATCACATCTTGTAATGGTTCTGATGTGATAATACCACGAGAGATAAAATAAAAAACTGACTCTCTATCACGGGGAAGTTTGTCAACATTTTCCAACGCAATCATTTTGACTATTGATTCATTTCTTGGCGAAACTTTTTCAATTCCAGGAAGTACTTTAAAGTACTGACTATCCGGTTTACCGGCACTAACTCTGGTAATATAACTTTGCATCAACCAGGTATTGTCAGTATTATTTCTCAAACTTACCGAAACTGATGTCTTTCCTGCTGGATAAATTATCCTTAACGCATTAATTCCAATCCCATCTGCCCATGCAGATGGCAATAAAAAAAGAAACAACAAACTCAGTGAAAATTTAATCAACATAACCCTTTTACCGTATGCTTATTGGTAAATCATCATAAAATCCACAGGCACTTTAATATGCTGAGCAGACGCAGTATTCGCATTTATCGCCTGTAATGATGCGGTCAACGTTGTTTGTTTTCCATCAATTGAACTTATCACATCGCCTTTAGACACGTTGGCCAACTGAATATAATCATTGTTTTTAATTTCTGTCATAGTGGATGTATTGGCCGCAAAATCATACACACGACCTTTGAGAACCACGCCAACATCGTTTATCCCGGTATTACTCCATAATGTTGGCTCACCAGGAATACCCATTCCTGGACTAAATAATACTTCAGCATAAACCCCTCCATCACCCGGAACAGTTCCTTGTGAACTACCGGACTCGGTACAATTAGAGGCCCTTAAGTCAAAAGATTTTGTTCCCACATCTGTTTTTGACTTTGCAAAATCATTTTTTGAGAACGTACCTAATACTATGCTTTCATTTGATACACTAATATCGCATGTTGTTTCCGAAATTTCTGCATAGACATCAATATGAGCTGGTTTGCCAATTGCTATAGCGTTATTCCATACTCCCATTGTAACTATAGCCGTCAGAATACTTAGCGAATACCAATATTTCACAATAATTACCTTACTCATTATTTACAACAATAGCTAAATTCCCTTGTCATTCCTGAATCCAGTTACAAAACTAAAACTCACTTTCAGGAAAATATATCGCTAACAATCAAAAAATCTCGTAATTGAGTATATACAGCTCTGTAAATCAGAAATAGTATCAGAAACAAGATAAAAAAAGAAAAAAAGAAGATATATTTCAAAACAATAATTACGCCTTTTAGCTAAATTCCTGGATTAAAATTGTTCACTAAAAAAAATAAAACACTATACCTGTACTCATTGAAGCTATTTGATTTTATCCTTTCTGAGGATCATGCTACGCAACATGAAGTTTTCATCATCCATCAACAATAAGTCGGGCCAGGAACACCGGTACATCAGGAGGTGTGGTAAATGAGCTGGCGATGGTATTGACGACTTCTGAACGATGAAGCTCCATTATGATTGCCAGAGCTCAGCGCCAGCATAAACCACCGTAGATTGGTCACCTTATCCACGAGTTGATGAATAAAGGCTGTAAACGGTAGTTCTGCGGTAGACTGGTTATGGTCGTGGACGAAATCTGAAGCATCGATAACAGCTAATCATTTGTTGGTATGCACCCATCTATGTGTTTCATATCCCTCACTTAATCAATGAGATAAAAAAGATCAGCCTGATATTGTCAATATCAGGCTCATGTATCATCACTGTACAGTCTTCATATGAATCCGATACGGTAAATATGAAAATTAATGAATGGGCATACTTGCAACAACCTGCATTTCGTCAGTGTACAAGGATTCAGGGATTCGATGTCGCCCCCCCCCTTCCTGATATAGCGACGCTGATGGCATCCCGAATTATTACTTATTTTAAGATAGTGAATAAATCACCTTAGGTTCTTTGTGTATAGTTCATTTCGTTAAGTAATTTTATCTTGCTTATTAAACTTTTGATTTACATAAGTGCCTGCCAAAATTCACATAAGAAATCACCAGGGACATAAAAAACAATTATGACAGTATCAGAATTCTGTTATCAGGTGGTTATTAATCATTATGTTTTAACCAGTTTCACGTATTGATAATAGATTAATGTTTATATGGTAATACATATTTGGCAAGGAGATATAATATGAACCCTGAATTGAATTTTGATGATGAAACCGGTGTGCTTATGTTTGGAAAAAAATCGACCAGATTAAGCCCAAAAGAAGCGGCGTTGTTTTCGTTGCTGCTGCATAAGCAGCAGTCAGATAGTATTCTACCACGAAATGAGCTTGCTCAATCTGTTTGGGGAGAACGATGGGAGGTGATCAGTAATAATAATATTCAGCAGCTTATTCTTCAGCTTCGTAGAAAAATTGATGCTGTCGGTGGACCAGTGATAATTGAAAACATTTACAAACGAGGTTATAAAATGACCATTCATGCACAAGGAGCTGGAAATACGATAAGACGTAATTTAATCACTCGATTTGTTTCACTAATATTAAATTTTATTTGAGTTCACGCTACACACACTATACCTATAATTATTTATGTAGCCTAATAGTTTAATTCCTTATTAGTGACATTAAAATAATTAAATTTCAATATTATGCAATGCTTTAGCTATTGTTCCTCTGTGCATCCAGATGGCAGGGGAATATTTTTTATTAACACTGCAATATAGCAACCACAGTATCATTTCTGACAAAACGCTTACAGGTCATATAATTAACATGCAAATCATTTATTAACTAATTTGACAAAACTATAATTGAAGAAACAAGCTACCATTGGCATAAACGTTCTTCTTCATTTTTATTTATAAATCACTGAAATGTTATTTTTTAACTAATAATCAAGAATAATTGTAGTTACTCTCTATATTCCACAATCTTTTGATTATCGGCGTTATTGTTTTTTTAAATTTTTACTCAGCTAATTTGTCAACAGGAAATGTAGCACTATTGAGCCTTTCATTTGCTTTAATAACCAGGTTGTATCACAACCTTACCTTTGAATGTTAACAAGTTCAGGTCAATGACGAGGCTCACCTTGCATGATTCCTCAGCTCCCCTCGTTATCTTTGGCTACGTCCAGAGTTACATGGTAAATTTTAAACATGTTCCTTTATATGGTTTGGTACCCGATCATAATGTGCACTTTCAATAAGTTATAACCAAAACCACATTCTTCAGTAACTTGTTATTCTTAATTGATACAATCAAATGACAGGTGATGCCAGATTTCATAATTATCATCAAGATTTTATTTTTTTTCGTGTGAAAATGAATGTATCTGATAGATCAATAACCCTGGATTTTATTGTTTTTAATGGATAATTATATGATAACAAAGATGACAACCAGGTTACTTTTTGCCGGCACACTAATTCTTCCCGCTTTTGCTTTTTCTTCAGTTCTTACGGCACAGCAAAAAAATTATCTTGAAGAAATTATGGCGGCACAAATCAGTAATGAACAAGATAGAACAGTGATCAAAAATGAGTGGACCGAAGCACATCAGGTAGCAGAATTCCTGTGCCTCCCCGTTGCAATGACTGTTATACAAAAACATGAATCTCTCGTCGAGAAAGTCACACTCAGTGACGGGGAACAAAATAGTTTAATATTACATACTCCTATCAGACTAACTGGCAATGGCCAATACCTTATTTACGGGTCGAAATGGATCCCATTTTATTTCCGCTGTGATCTATCTTCTATCACTGGCAAAGTGACCCGCTTTGTAATTGATCATCATACTCCATATCCTCATAGAAATGCCGTTTTACAATAGCCCCCCCGCCAACTTCACATTTATCATAGATAAATCATTCCTGTTACCAGGCAGGAATGAGTATTATTGCTGTTCACTCTCTGATGATATATACCTTTTTTTGTTACAGTAACTTCAGGTTACCCGCCCCCACGATTTCCGCCGTATATGCCACTGTTGTTCCTCTTATTTTTCTATGTCCATTTCATACTCAGCCATAACTGAGTTTACGATCTGAACTATCGTAGCCTGGTTTTCGTCATCATTTCGCAGCCAGGATGATAAACAGCAGTCTTATGCCAGTTAGCATCTAAGCGCCAGAGGATTATGACACGTTTAACCACCTTCAATGATCACAGACATAAGTAATCAACTGTATTGAATATCTGATACAAATCTTCTATTTTTATATTATTTTTATTACACTGGTCAATAATAAGTATTTCGCTTCGACAATACTGTTCAGTTAGACAAACGTAGTGTGTGTGATATAAGAAGTAGATACTCAAGCAGAACATAAGGAACATGATATGAAAAAAATACACGTCCTACTACTAGTCTCATTCATATTATCAGGATGCACAACAGAATGGCAACGCACTCGCTCTGATGCCCAGGATCTTTCAACTGCACAATATGAATGCGGAACATTGGCTGAAGAGAAATATCCCGTTAAGAATAGAGTAGCGGAAAGAACAGTTTATGAAGCACACGTCGAAAAATGTCGCAACAACAGGCACTGCAAAAAAAAGTATGATAGCTCACCAACCTTACGAAGTTATGTGATTGATGTCAATGAACATACTCGTTATGAGTGGATAGAACTTTGTATGCAACAAAGGGGATGGATATCCAAAGTTAAAGTGCTTATGTAAGGTAAGTGATAAGAATAATTATCAGGCAATGGCCCTATATACACAATTTTTAATCCTGTTAATAATGATTCTTGTGTGAGGTAATTCCTGCTACAACCGTCCTACTCATTGTTCGATTTTCCCACCATGTATCATGGTGGGTATTTTTTATCTCAAAAGAAAATATCATCTAAATATGATTACGCTCGATTATCTTTATCGTTAGAATTTTAGTCAGTGCGCATTTTGTATTCTTCAATATATCCCTGTTCATTACCGATACATTATTGTATTGCTATATAGTTCCCCCCTACTGACATCATACATCGACAGCTGCCACAAAAACTACGGGCATACGCTTCACTATATTTGTCACAGCGCCGCTATATGCCCGTACTAAAACAGTAATATGTTACTGTAAGCCGGATTCTGTTTTCTGTCAGAAAGTCTCGCTTAATTGAGCCACAGCACCATATGTCCGATCAGTGCCCACCAGGCCTGCCAGATCCAGATGTACCATATTAAAAGGTGAAATGCCGATACCGGCAGTAAAGGCGCTACCCTCTGAAGAAGCGATGTTCTGACGATAGCCCGCACGTAGTTGCACCCAATTCCAGGCGTTAACTTCAGCCCCCATAGCCGCAAACTGGCGCTTTGTATCATGGGTAAAACCACTGGCCGGCGTCAGATCTACATCCAATGCAGTCGTCACGATTCCGTTATGCCATGAGCCCCCGGCAGTTACCTGTGGGCGAATCCTGAAGGTTTCTTTCAGCCCGTTAACTTCTTTCGTATCAATACTACGGGGAACAATATTTTGCCCAGCCAGACCCAGCATCCAGTGTTCATTCAGCTCAGTAGCAAAACCAATGTCGGCATTAATACCGGGAGTATTATTACGGTATTCATGGCTACGGAAATCGTGGCTGTCGTAATTCTGTACCGTGGTATTGTAATTAAACAGATCCACACGCTGATATTTCGGAGTTACGCCAAGAGAATACCTGAGCCCGTTCGTCTCAAACGTCCTAGCAATAGCAATCCCGACATCACTCACTGCCGCCGCACGACCATAGGCCCGCGATGTCAACGTATCAGTATCGCTCGCTGTTGGAATAATTTTGCCCTTAGTCACATCATCCAGATATTGCAGATCGTGGTCGCTGACCTTTCCTGCCACCGTTGCCGTCCCCCATGACTTCAGTATCAGGGCAAAAGGTAATTGACTGTTCGGAACTGTCGCGACCATGCCTACACTCGCCAGGACATTCACCTGTGTATTTTTAAATTTCTCCAGTTGATGTTGCAGATCGGTCGCGGCCCCCAAAGGCGCGACTGCACCAGATAGAGCTGCATCATAGCGATCCCAGGCATCTTTCACGGCATCCACATCGCTCTGCAAATGGTCAGGATCCGATACCTGTACTCCGACTGACGGCAGAATCATGCTGAAATCATCGGAAGCGGTGGCACTCGTCATCAGTGCCGGATTAGCGAGTGCTGCCGCACAATAATGAGACGATGCAACTCCCGTCCCTCCCATAGCATCATTACTGGCTTCCATATAGGTCGTAGACGACTGAGCATTACCAGACAGAGCAGTAAAAAAAGCACAGGTCAGCAGAGAATACTGACTTAGCGTAAATTTCATTTTTATTTTCCTGGCCAAAAGAATGAATTGTTTTTAATAAAAATCCCACCGAAGCTATATACAGGCATCGCCCCCAAAAAATAGTGCGTAGTTATCACGAAGGGAGATGCTGATATTTAATCGATGCCGAAACAGATTGTTTCCTATAACTCAAGACACCTAACCAATCGGTAAGTTCACGGATATTAATCGCAGTAACTAATAATCTTTTTTTAATACTCTGAGGCTGGTTCAGCACTACCATGTCCAGCATCAGACAATGCTTACTTATTGATTTTAATGAATATAACTTACATAAACGACAATGTGTATTTAATTTACGACTTACAAGCACGCCATTCCTGTGTTACGCAGGACTCTCATATTTTCCGTATTTTGCACATTATTTTATTTATGTTTATTTAAATTCATTCAGTTATGATTTTTTATCAAACATCATATTTTAGCCTTATGTAAAATAAAATCACCACCACCGTACAATTCATTAACAAATAAACCATTGATGATATACAAAAATAGTCACACCAAACAGTAAATTACTTTAAGAAAACACAATTCTTATTTCACGTTCTAATCCATCACTGAATAGAAAAGCAGATTCATTGTAACAGCTCCTGCTTTATGACTTCCCATCAGAATTTCATCACGACACCATCAGGATATTCCAGTCTCCCGTTGCAATGATAGACGAACAAAATCCGATCTTTTCTACCCGTTCAAAAGCCGGTCCAGAGTTAACAGTTTTTCACATCGTGCCAACTCCCGGGTTCAAAGAGATCTTAAAGAAATCATCGGATGAATTTACAGCATCGGAATTTCTACATATTAACGAGAGGTCTACATTATGTATCGACATCATCGTTCTTTATTGTTTTTACTGATGTTAGGTTACCATGCCTCAACACTGGCATCGCCGGTACACCACATCAGACACACTCCTGTCGTCAATCATCATCGCAAAACAAAAACATCCCACTCGACAAGACAGCATAAATTGTCGCCCAATACAGTCTTCATTAATACGCTGATGGCACAACTGGGTAAGCCATATCGCTGGGGAGGCGCTTCCCCTGAAACCGGATTTGATTGCAGTGGTCTTATCTGGTACGCGTGGCGTAAGAATTTTCACATTACCCTTCCCAGGACCGCCGCCGGCATGTATTCCATGCCACAGGCACACCATGTTCCTTATATGCTTCTACAACCTGGTGACATGGTATTTTTCTCAATACATGGGGAACGTGTCGATCATGTCGGTGTTTATGTGGGAAATGGACATTTCATAGAAGCGCCACATACAGGGCAAAATGTCAAAATTGTCAGCCTGGAAAAAGATTTTTACCGCCGTCATTATCTGGGAGCAAGACGTCTGATGATTTCCTGAGGCGTTCCGATTCCGTATGCTGACCACACAAAAGCAGGGAGGACTTCAGTACATCCTTATACTGGACGGACTGGAGTTCTCCCTCCAATGGATATGTGCTTAGAAAGCGTCATATATATCCATCATTCTCTCTGGAGAGAGACCGCCCGGAAACGGGGAACACTTATGCGATCATCGAGAAGAACAATTCACCAGACATATCAAATTATTTCTATATCGCACACCACTTTATACCTATCAAATTAATTAACCAAATGATTTAAAACGATATTTATAGACTTCACCATAAGGATATAATAATTATTATTCCTATGGTAATAAATTATACAGTACATAAGATTGAATGAACAATAAG
The DNA here is from genome assembly GCF_004211995.1 of Escherichia sp. E14S1. Taxonomy (NCBI): domain Bacteria; kingdom Pseudomonadati; phylum Pseudomonadota; class Gammaproteobacteria; order Enterobacterales; family Enterobacteriaceae; genus Escherichia; species Escherichia sp. E14S1. Next base: position 55,283 of record NZ_RHJQ01000017.1, on the reverse strand, counting down.
ATAACCATAAACAGGTTAGTATATAAGCCATAAATAACATCGGATTTCATTTAATTTTATTAATATCCATAGTGTTCCATTCTACAGGAATAAAAATATTAATTTTACCAGCAATGAGGGGTTGTTTATGAATGCAATTACCGGTGTTTTAGTGGATGGATATATTTTTGATATTAAAAATTATATGATTGATGATTATCATTTTCCTAACACTCTGTTCCCTGGTGCTACCTTTAAGATGGTCATTGATGATGACCCGGCCAACAATACTAACGTAGCCTGGAAGTGTATTCCTGATAAAATACTGACTGTTAGTCAGGATGGCACAGTGACCTTTCCGAACGTGGATGAAAGTTGTTGTAGTAAATCGTTTTATATTTTTGCTTAGTGAATTTTTGTCAGGATATACCTTTACTGTAAAACGTTATTTTAAATATAGCACTGAAATTTATCACACAAAAGAAGGGGCTTTAACATGGATTGCAAGTGTAAAGGGACAACTTCCAGCACGGCGCGATATTAATGATTCCGATTTGAACAATTATGAACAATATAACAGGCGCGAGGTTAATACCGGCCTTTATCAGGAATGGGGCACATTGGCTAATGTTGGATGGAAATTAGAACCACAGTTAGATGGTTACTGTCGCATTTATACGGCTGAAAACGATGAATTTTATTGTGCAGAGAATAATAGACTAGATCAGCTCACTGATTCTGGGTATATCGTTCAGGCAGTAGCATTCTATGGCGAGCCTATAGCCAAGTGGTGAGAAAGGTTAAATTCCTTTGCTCACTGTCATTTTCATTATTGTAAAGTAAACAACCACTAAAATTATCAAAATACACGCAGTAAAAAAGGATCTTATAAAGATCCTTTCTTGCGCTATCCATACAGTCCTTATCCTTACCAAACCTGTCTGCAACACCAGACCGTACGAATGAGGACGTTTGAGGTACAACCTTACTGCATTTCGCTCGTTTTTATGCTCCAGGAAATCTGAAGCGTTTAACGTTCATAGCAGGAATCGATTACCTGTCTGTTGTAAATCCTGACCAGGCACTTTCACCAGTTACAGTTCTTAAATTGCAACCATGTGCAGATTATCGCTTCTCGCGTGATGCACATTTTTCTGGAACAACAGTGACGCTCTCACTTTTTAGCTCGACAATTTTTTGTTTTACGGGAGCCTGAGTTAATACTTCAGCTTTACCTGTAAAAACACCCCCTTTCTTAATAGATAAAGAAATATAAACCAATGTTCCATCCAGACGGCCATTTTCATAAATATCAACAGAATCAGACTGACAATGCCCTTTTATATTACCATCCACAATTAACTCCCGGCTGGTAATATTTCCTTCCACGACACCATTGCGCATTATTTTCACCAACCCATCCTTAGCAATTACGTTCCCATTCACACAACCATAGATGTATATTTGTTTATTAGAATTTATATTGCCATCAAAGACGACATCACTGGCAATAACCGTGCTATCTGTCCCTGTCTCATTAGCTGAATTTCTGTTTTCCATTTTTTTTACAGTACTACCGACGTCTACAACACTTTCCGGTGTTGAAAGTATTTCTAATTTATCTTTTGCTGCCTTAGATTTGTTAAACATCATGAGTATCCTTTTCTGTAAAAAATGCGTTGAGAAAGAAAAAATTATGAGAAAAAACAATATCACTGCGATAAAAAACTTTCCTGAATACCAGAAAAATAATGCCAGACTCCAGGAAATGATTCCCGCATTCAGAAACATGTTGTTCGCTGTATAATTATGAGAAATAGAGTTCATCGGTGAAATCATCTGTAAACGATATCTTCGGGAAGATGCTTATCCCAAATGATGTTAAGGCAAGGTAACTTCCCCATAAATACAGTCGCCATTACTGTGATTGTGTACGCTACCTCATCCCACAATAACTGTGATGTATTGCTTCTCATCTCAACATATTTACTTTGATTTACAATAATCATGGACCGGGACATAACATACCTTCTTCAGTGGTTATACGACTGCAATGAGGATCGCTGCCGCAATGTACATTGACTCACTGTACAAATCGGCCCAGGGGGAAAATTCTAAAGGGTTGAGGTCATGCGCTAAACGGTAGGTAACCAGAAAGTGTCGTTGGCCATCTGAACAGAGATAATATGCTCTCCACAGAACATGACAGCCGATGGCGTAAAAAGTATCGCAACAATAACAACACATGAAGGGTGTAATGATGGGACTATAGCCTGATGGCGGCTCACGAAAGAACAGGGGTAGTTAGTTGCCAGCTGCCCACCATGGGTATAAACGCGGTGGTCCTGGATACACGCTATCTTGAATCACCTTAACTGGTTGAGAGATGGCCAGTTTTAGTTAATCAATACAAATCCACGTTAAGCGTTATGTGTTGATATCGATGCGAAGGTATTGAGAAAGTAGTGAGCCGTACAGGGTTAGCCTACCGGACATCATGAAACCGGCGCGAATGCCTTCGCCCCTGTACACCCATCATATGCGAAAGTGACCATGCTTAGGGCATAAAAAAACCGCTAATGCGGTATATGGCACGATGATTGTCGGGAGGCTAATCCCGGCCGCAGATTTACTACAGCACTGGAATATTCTACCAATGGCACATTTATGTCAATTCGGGTAATTACCGGGGAGTTATTCAAATGGTTAATGAGTCAACGCTAAGTCAGGCATTGCCCATGAGCCCCTGATCAGCAAGTCATCCATAACATCAGGAATAGAGAAAGATATGAGCCAGACATTAGCTGCTCGGGTTCTTATAAATAATCAGTAACAGCCAAATCAACCTGAGCTAATAGACCTTATAAGTTCAGAAGCACTATTCTTATAATTAGTTACTAACTCAATGATCTGTTTAACTTCAAAATAAAGAGAAGGATCAACTACAGGAATAACATCATTACTCTTACATATAAATTTAGTTTTCTCACTACCTGAATAACAACGTTCAGCCTCAGCAAGAATAGATATTACTGAACCGCATTCAATATTGTATTCTATTAAATTTCCATTTAATGAGATAGCAGGGATCCTGAATTTTGATTTGATTTTATCATTACCATCTATTATCAAACCTTTTGATTCAAGATATTTTTCCATTACTGTAACATAATCAGTACCCAATGCTTCCAACCCTGCAACTATCGCAAAGATGTTCTGTATATTATTCTGTATAATCAATGTGTTATCTAATAATTTTTTCGCATATTCTATATATTGCAAGGATGATTTTTGCCACTTTTGATACTCTTCGTTTCTGTTTTCATTTTCCTTTTTTACAACATCTATATATTGATAAATTTCCCTAAAATCCCCCTCTCCCCCATTCAGTTCGAAAATACCAGAAATGCCTCGCGTTATATCGTGCAGTAATATTTTAATTGCTTCATTGAGCTTATCATTTGCTTTCTGGTAACGTTTTGAACGTATTAAAGCTTGTTGGCGAGTTTTCTCTAATTTTTCTGCGATTCGAGCATTAACAACAAAATCACCTTCAATTGTGGATTCAGGGAAGGCCGGATAATGATATTTTTTGATAAGTGACAGAGCGTAAGGTTCTTTGCTTACATCTACCACCTGAACAGGAAATTGAACCAGTATTGGCAGGTCATCGCAATAATGTGATGACGTCTCACTACGAAAAGCTAATGTCCCGTTAATCCCTAATTTTTTTACACAATGGTCGTCAACGCTACACATAGTAAAGTATGCGTCTACTAACTGAAACCTCTTCAACAACCGCTGTCGGCAATCAGAATTTTTTGCTATATCCAGCAATCGGCATAATAGCCGGTAGTTGCCGTAACCAGACTTATCATTTGTAGATACCAATAAACTCAAACTGAGACAGGCCTGTGAGACCAGGTGACGCAATGCTTCAACATAGTTTTGTTGAGCAAGTTCTTTTTCTGCGCTTTCAGATAGTTTTGCTATTTGCGAAGATACCATTAATAAACCAGCAATTACCTTCGCTTCTTTTTTCTGCGCCTTGCCAAAATCAGGGCTAATTGTACGCATGATAATATTGAGACAGTTATGAATTGCATAATCAGCAATAGCATCAGCCCTGCAAAAATCGACGTTTACCCCTGCAACATCCAGCTGATATTTTGTCGAATACGTTTCAATTCCATCCAATGCAGCGGTTTCTAAATGACTCATCGCACATACAGTAGAGCATACCTGGACATATTTTTCTGACATATGCGATTTTCTCCCTTCAAAAGGATCGGCACACTAAGCTGATATGTCTTAACACGACTTAACAAGCACAGAACACATCATCAGTTGCGATCCCGACGCTTAATCCTTACGGTTCTTTTATTCAGATTTTCCAACGTTAACGTTAATAAAATAAAAACTGGGTCAAACAGCCATCATGGCAATACTGTCGCAAGGTGAACAGTTCAGTATTTATCTAAACGTTTTTTGCCTACATACCTGAAAAGTACATGAAGGATTATTGGTACATAGTAGCCATTACATTCCGAAATAAAGCTCTTTTCTATCAGGTTGTTGCCTTACTGTAATCTGCCATTTAGTCATGCTGACTTATACAAAGCGATTTCATGTTCTACTGAACCGCCTTTTTCATTCATGATGATTAAAATCTTTCGCCAACCTTCAGTGTAAGCAATCCATTGATTTACTGAATTTTTTCAAAAAATTTCAGGTTGAAATCGTCAACATTAGCATTCGTGTACTTAAGGTTCCTCTGTCAGTCATTAACCATACGTTGGTCCACACCTTTAACAGATGCGTTTTATAACAACGTTTCATCATTTAACAATGTTAAGTGAGATTTTTATTGATAAAGCGACCAGGTAGCTATTTGCAGGCAGTAAGAAAAGCGCATCAACAGACTTTATAGCCCAAAAATTTGAGGTCAGAACTCAATCCGTAAATTCCACTTTCAGTTCCGGCGCCAATGAGTCGAGAGTCACAATAGGTATAATGTGTTAACAATCACTGAATGATATTTCAGCCCTCTTCACCCTGGTGATTTCGCCATAGAGAAAACACAAATAAAGCTTTGATTTATAGCGTTTTTTACTGCCGATTTCAGGGTGAAATCGACACACGGTTACTCAGTGCAAACTATTATTTCATACATAACTTTATAATTTTTTTTACCAATGAGAAATATGGCAGAAATGGATACTACGTCCACATATCAGCCATATTAAATGGAGTACCTTTCCACATATGACATAAAAAAAGGACTAAGCATCTCGATCAAAGAAAAGCTATCTTCACACAGCGGGCTAAGAACGTAAGGAATGAATTAATAATGACAAGAAGAAAACAATTAAATAGCCTGCTAAAAATCGGGCGACATCATGGGGGAAGCTTTTCAACTTACAGACTGATATGAATCAAAAAAGAATAACACACATATGAATAACAGAATTAAAGGGTAATTAGCCAGAAAAGACGGTTCAAGTTTTGATGTCATTTCTATAAAAGACCAATTCAAATTAATACTATAGATAGTAATCTTATACTCTGGCTGACCAGGATAATGAAGGATTGTCCTTATGATAAACTATAGACAGAACATACTTATTAAGGATAAATAAGCTACAGTGAGTAATAAGCATCTTTAATATGCATGAGCATAAGTATGATCATCACCAGGCTCTAACCTAGAATGCCAGGATATAGTTATCGTTTTGAATTATTTATTGTTTATTCATATATTGATTTTAAATTGCACAAACATTCGTACGCTCAAAAGAGCAAGAAGCCAGAGCTATCAAAGCAATCTGAACCAGATCATGATGCATAAGCTATAGAGAGAACAGATGTTGTAAGAGATATCTTCAGATTAGCTCTGTTATTTTGAAATAACATATAGATATAAAAATACATATGATAAATGATACAGATATAACAGGCACTTTCGTTAATCAGACAACATTATATCCTCATCGCTCAAACCAATATAACAGTGTGTCATAAGCACTTTATCAGCTTTCTTACACTCTTACCTGATAACCACGTCCCGAACTTTGGCCTCTGAGCTTTCCTGTCTTTATCTTTTCTTTAGCTGATGTTTCTCAGCATATCAGTACGTTAGTTTCATTTAAATAAACTATAGGCAGCAATATAAACTATAGAGAGTAACCTATGCTATAGGTAGTAACATAAACTATAGAGAGGGAGTAGTGTCGATTTTTAAGATTAATATAAGCTATAGCGAGTATAAGCACTAAGGCAAAAAACAAGTAACTATCTGATTTATATTGCATTAATAGTATTTGTGTTTACTTTTTAATCTGCTTATTACTTATTATATTTAAATCAGTAATCCTTAACTTGATGCAAACACCATTGAGCAGAGCAAAGGTCGTCAAAATCCTATGTAAAACCAGGCTTAAAAGAAATCAATAGTGATGCAGAACAGCACCACTATTGATGTAAGAATGAGAGGGGATGTATAAAACACATTAATTTTCAGCTAGTTATATAAAAAACTGAAGATATCAGCGTTGCAAAATCGAAAGACACTATCCGATTAAACATAAACTATAGTGAGTATTCAGTCCATTCTACTGACTACAGCTTATGTTTTATGAAGGTTCAAAAGAGCTTCCAAATCTTTGAGATCAATCCCCAGCTTTTCTAGTAACTTAACTTTTTCAATCAGAGAAGGATCAACCGAGTCATTTGTATGCTCAGGTTGTTCATAGGCTTCACTATCAGAGCGGGGAGCTTTTAACTTAGGCCTGCGATAATGCACGTTAAAATACACACTCCGTCCACGTTGCAGCTCCGTGTAATCCAGATATCCGATCTCTTTCAGCTGCTCCATTGCCCTGCGAACCGTCTGATTTTGCGAAAAAACAGGCGATTTCAGGTTTAGCCTGGCGCGCAAACGCGCTATTGAGATAGGTGCAGGATTTTTGGGCAAGCTTTCGATATAGGTGTACAGAGCCTGCGCGGACTCACGCCGCTTAAGCGCGTTTATCGCTTTTAACTGCAACAGAACTTTTCGGTCAAACTGATAAAGCTCAAATAATCGGGGGTCAGCCTGGAGTATGACGATATCTTTAGCTGTGTCGTAGTACGCGGATTGAACCAAATGCGTCGTATATTCTTTAGTCTGGCTGGTAAACGAAATGACTGTCCCGGCAATCCGTTTTAAGGAAGGGCTGATACGTTCACGAAGCTTTTTAGACGATCGGCTTGACGGGATCCCGCAAAGCTTTACAAATTCAACAAACGAAAGCTGAACCTTATCACCTATAACTTTATGTTTTGCAAAAGAATGTATGATTCCCACCCAGGTTTTGAAATCATTGTCCATATCCAGTCGCGGGCCAATGATTTCCACTTTGTCAAAACCCTCAGCCTTAGCAAGTGAGAGTCTGGTCAACTCTTCAGTGGCATCTGTCGTTGAGAGTGTATTTTTTTTACTGTTTTTAAGCGATTTGAGGGTAGGCACAAATACCCCCAGGCGCATTAGCGCAACAGGCTGTACAGTGTTATTAGCGTTCGGAGTAAGAGATACAACTTCTCCTGTTCGCTTATCTACTTCATCAAAAAAATCTTTAATATCAATATCTTTTTCCAAAATCAGCTCCAAGTTTGGGCACCCAGTCCATATAACCGAGCTAATAGCACAAGAAAACAGCTGTTGATATGCTGTGCGTAACCTGTGTATACACCTGTATAAATCTATAAGGGCATCCGTATGTCATTATAAAATAAAGAAAAAATACATTATCGCTATCGTTTAATTTTATAGAGAGTGCTCACTATAGCTTATACAGACTGCAAACTACAGCCTGGGTTTATCTCGCTACAGCATATATGAATGCAGGCTATAGTTTATAATTTACAAACTATAGCTTATCAAGATCGCCCGGAAGTCAATGTTGACGGAGGCTACAGCGATCTGGGATCTATTTAGGATCTTAAAAGGATCTACTTAGGATCAACTACTGTGATCTAAACGAATAAAGTAATTATGAGTAATGAGCAGAAAAGTTCATCGCCAGAACCCGGGAATGACAAGAGACATCAGCTGATTATCTGAAGGTAAAGTGTGCCAGGCAATCATCATCAACCTGAGGCCACATACGATTACTACCGGTACGCATCATCTCGTACGACGGGAAGACGTCCTGTAATACCCTGTAAATAGCGCTGTAGAGACGTGAGAGGCCTCAAAACGTCACAGTACACTGATGTGGTAGCCAATACGGTTCAACTGACTATCAGGCGCTGCTGGAGCAGCATAATCTGTACAGACGAATGAGCAAGAAAGGTTACTGGATGATAAAACTGTGTGAAGAAAAGTCACAATTGGAAGGTATTAAACAACAAATAAACATCATAAAAAATAACTCAATAGCATTGAACGAATAACAACAACAAAAATTGAGATCATATATTTATGAAAATAAAAACAGAGCTTATTACATTAAGCACATAGTTAGTCATTAATAAATTATCAGAAAAATATAAAAGTAGTTATGAACTATAAATCATATTTCCATCATGACTATATAACTAGTCCTATTTACAATCAATAGGGTTAATCACCTAAAATTTATAAGGTGATCCAGGGATTTGCCGGAAAAGGAAGAAGACAATGAAGAAAATTAGTGTGGTGGTAGCTGATAAATATCCACTGATGTTAAAGGGAATAGTAACATTCTTATCAAAGTATCCATCTATTTATGAAGTATCATCTACCTTCACTGATGCTCTGAGTGCAGCTGAGTATTGTTCACAATATCAGCCAGATGTATTGATTCTTGGTGAGTTCTCTGACGGTCTGGGGGGCATTGAACTTATACGCTGGATACACTCTATGAGAATAAAATCAAAATTAATATCATATATGGAAAAAAAACCATATATAGATGCAAACAAATTCATTGATGCCGGTGCTATGGGGGTTGTCTGGAAGACCAGTCCTCCTGAAAATTTAAACCACGCGATTGAAAATATTTATAATAATACTCATTATTTCGATGATGGTTTGCTTCAGACATCGCCCGTCACAAGAAAACCCGTCCCTTGTAATTTTCTGACTATGCGTGAAAGACAAATTCTGCAACTTATTGCAGATGGGCAAACAAATAAACATATCGCAAAAATTTTGGACGTCAGTAATAAAACTGTTGAAACACACCGCTTAAATCTGATGAAAAAAATGGATGTTCATAGTGGAATTGAACTTCTAAAAGTAGGTCTGAGAATGGGTGTATGTACCATATAGTGTATAAGGGAAAGGTATAGCGCCTGGTAGTTAGTATAAATTTCGCTCGTTTCGGGTGTTTTTAGCTCTATAGGAGTAAGAGCCTGTCAAGGAAAGCGTTGTCAGAATACTGTCACTGTAGTGGTCATATGATTGTGACCACTATTCTACGGCAAGAGCAATAACCGCACTCTGATTCTTCACATGTCAGCCCGCCGTTGGAAAAAGAGAGAGCCGACACAATAGTCGTCGCCCACTACATAACCTCTGTTTTACTGCCAGACCTTGTCTTTAGTCGCTTAACCATTTACGGGACCCCATTTTGTTTCCAGACGTCTGAAGAGCTCTTCATGGCGCTTTTCGTCCTGCTATTCCCTGCTGACTGGTGATGCAGCCCCTGACGTTTTCGTCTGAGATACTCCAGCCAACGTTTATCACTTCACTGTCTTTCCTGTCTGAATAACCTGATATCAACGAAAATCGGCAATGCATACAAAAATGGGTATTTGTCTGATAACTCAACTGAAAGGTGGATGACAGCTTTTAAGAATGAAATCTCTCTAAGCCAGTTGAATTTACTGTAAAGTATCATTTGTTAGTACAAGATACTTAATTACAACTTAAATATCATTAGGAATGTTTTTATAGTACACACGTAACATCTTGTTTATATTAGAATAATATTTTATCATGAAATGATTCCTAAGGTCTTTTGATAGCGAGATCATTTGTTTAAAATCTAACTCATGAAATAACTCAACGGCATTTTGCTTTTCTGGAAATAACCCATAGTTATCACCATTCATAAGAGTTATGACCTTTTATGTAAAATTGAAATCATCCTCACAGTGCTGTGATGCCATCTCGACCTATCATAAGAGTGGCATGTCTGCGTATATACTATGATTTTTTTCTTTTAAAATAATATGTTAGATGATTTTTTGCACTTAATAGCAGAAAACCATAGGTTTCCCAACACCAGGATATTATTTTGAAGCAGTCATCTTTAAATATTTATCAGTAAGCCAACCTGATGTGTTCAGTAGAATCAGGCGATAATATAATGTTTTATTTTGTGTCTAAATATTAATAGCTGGGCTCAATAAGAGTCTGTCTGGAGAAATAACATAATGAATGCGATTGAACTTTCTGAACAATCACAAGCAATCCATGATTTGAATCTGACTTACCTTTTATTGGCACAACGATTAATTTTGGAGGATAAAATATCTGCCGGCTTCAGACTGGGACTAAATGAAGCGACAATGGAATCTCTGGTGGGTTTATCTCTTCCTCAGTTGATTAAATTATCGTCTACCGGACAATTAATTTGTCGTTTACGTATAGACAGTGAAATGATACTTAATTGTTTAACCAGAGATTCAAGGATTGATGCTCTGCAACGTATTCACACTGGAATTATTCTTTCCACAGAATTACTGGATTCATTGTCCGAACAGAAAAACATTGCCATCTGAGGGTACGATTATGAGTGATAAAAGCATTATTAATGAAGTTAAGGATGCTCAAATTGCAATGGAACTGATTAATCTTGGCGCAAGAATGCAGGTTCTTGAAAGTGAAACGAATCTGAGTCGTCGGTGGTTATTAAGACTTTATAAAGAAATTAAAGGGTGTTCGCCTGCAAAAGGTATGCTGCCATTTTCTGCTGACTGGTATATGTCATGGGAACAGAACATTCATTCTTCGATTTTCTATAACATCTATCGCTTTTTGCAAAAGAAAAACTTTGGCCGTCCAGTCGAAGTCATGCTTAAAGCTTACCGACTGTATCTGGACCAGATTCAGAAGGAATCCGGTGAGAAGTCTATCCTGAGCTTAACCAGAGCCTGGACGCTGTTACGCTTCATTGACTGCGGAATGGTAGAATTGACGCGTTGTTGCGGTTGCGGTGGCAGTTTTGTCACAACACCAGGATACAGTTTGCACACCTTTACCTGTAGCCTGTGTTTTCCACCTTCTCGCGCAAGCAAAAAAATGAAAGAACAATCAATTGAACATGTAAGCCATGAGATTTAATGAAAACTAATACGCATATCTTCCTGCCATCTGTGGATTTCAAATGCACAGAATGGCAGGGATGGGGGCGATTATAAAGACGTGGAGTGACAGAGGTTTTCTGGCTGCTATCTTCACCAGACTCATACAGAAATCCGGTAACTATTTCCAACGTGATGATGAGAATGATCGCCGTCTTCTCCATAAAGTGATGGCATATTTCCAGTCTGAACTATTAATTTTCGCAGAGTGGTTACTCTTTCCATATGGATTTCGAGTAATTGATTACTCCTTTGATTCAAATCACTTGCACGACGTAGCACCAAAGTAATCCCTTCCCAACGAGTGGCAAGTCTGGCATTATTTTTATAAGGAATATAAAGCTGTGCATTTTTTTCTGCATGCTTACGTTCTTCATCATAAAAATTAATTGCAGCCAACAAACGACTTTTATTATCAGAGATAACCTGAAGCGAGACTGGATTTATTCTCGCGCGGCTGAGCTGGGAAACTTCTTCCAGCAAGGTACCTTCCAGTTCATCAAGAAGTGTTTGCAATTTAATAAGATTTTTTTCTAACTGAACTTTCACTTTGTTACTCCTGGTTTATGAAAATCGAATAATCTCATCAACCAACCGGGCGGCGATATGATCACTGTCCAGGGTTAATTCACCGGCGGCTATTTGCGCAGAGATTTTGGCGAGGCGGGCGTGGTCTACATCGTTGGAATCATCTGAGGTAAATCTGTCAGACAGATGACTTAATTCAACATGCACACTGGCATCTTGATCGTCGGATCGCAGTGATCCACCCTGCGGTTGAGGCTGACGTGAATCCGTTGATTGTCGGATGTCAGCTCCCTGTACAGGAGAGGTCTGGCAAATACGCTCGATACTCATAGTTATCCTGATTCGAAATAATAATGAATGGGTACTATGTATATCGGCGTACAGGGAAATAACTGAAGTCAGTCGTTCTGGCTGATAAATGCCTTACCGTTACCTACGGCTGTCGCCAGCAGGGTTTGCCCGGAGTGCATTTGTACGCGAAATGACTCTCTGAGGGTTGCATTGTCTAATGCTTTTCCGGTGGTATGAATCTCATAATCATCGCCTTTGGTCATCACATCAACTTTTTCACCTGTGTGGATCACCCATTGCTGGCGTAGTTCGCTGAAAGTCAGAGGATGATTTGGTTGTATCCATCGGGTTGGCGTTGCACCAATAATCTTCTGTGGGTCGAGGATGAGATCGGCTGGAAGATGGTCAATATTCCCTCGTTGTGACTGGATATCATTCTGACTTACCGTTTGCCCAGGTGTAAGTTCATGTGCTGCCAGCCAGTATGTCGCCGTGGCACTTACAGAAACCTGGATGAATTTCTGATGTGTTCCGCAAGAGGCAATAATGCTGTGATTGCCGCTTAGTTTTTTTGTATGGCCAGGTAAACGTAATGCCGGGTTTCCACAAAGTGTTGCCAGTTGAGTGGTAGGGGTCAGGATCGTAACCTGTAATTGTGGCATTCCCTGACTATAAGGGGCCAGCAGCAATGCGATACGCGACGACAGCGACTGACCGGTTGACTGTGAGGCATGAGCCAAGATTGTCAGATTAAGATAAACGATCAGGAAAAGTAATAAAACGAGGGGTAAACGTTTAAATAACATTTGTTATCGACCTTTCGTCAGAAAAGCTTTCGACTTAAGACATGCACAATAATATATCCTGAGAAGCAATTTTTTTACTCGCTAATGTGATGCCGTAAAAGCGTTTGTTTGCAGGATAGACATTTCAAAATATATCAAAGTGTTTTTTGTATGCCATTTTGGGGAACAATCTGGTTAATTGACGTCATTGCTGTCGCATATTTGCGTTATGGTTTTTTCGACTTCTCACCATAAAATGCACCGCAATATTGTTAATAAACAAGAAAGGTTTTATCTCATGCTGGATAAACTCGACAGTGAATTCCGGTTTCAGCAGCATGCGTTGAGTCTGCTGACGCAACGCCAGGGCATCCTTGCTTCTAATATCGCGAATGCTGATACACCAGGATATCTCGCACGGGATATCGATTTTTCGCAACAGTTAAAGGAAGCCGTTAACCGCAGTCAGGCGACTGACAATAATATGAGTCTGACGGTCACCTCTGAAAGACATATTGCTGACAGTACGCATTTAATGACTGATCCACGACCTCTTTATCGTATACCCGATCAACCCAGCGCTGATGGTAATACCGTAGATATGGATCGCGAGCGTGTTAATTTTGCAGATAACTCAGTGAAATATCAGTCCAGTTTAACGTTTCTGACATCACAGATTAAAAACATGATGACGGTTGTTAGTCAGGGATAAATAAAATTATGTCACTTCTAAGTATTTTTGATATTTCCGGTTCAGCGATGGCCGCCCAGTCTCAGCGTCTGAACGTCAGCGCCAGTAATATGGCTAATGCCGACAGTATCGCCGGGCCGGACGGTAAACCATATAAAGCCAAACAGGTCATTTTTAGCGTTGATCATGCTGCGGATCAGGAGATCGGCGGAGTGAAAGTCAGTGATGTGGTGGAAAGCGATGCGCCGGATCGTCTGGTCTATGACCCTGACAACCCTCAGTCAGATAACAAAGGCTATCTCCATATGCCGAATGTCGATGTGGTGGGCGAAATGGTTAATACCATCTCAGCTTCCCGCAGTTATCAGGCCAATGTCGACGTAATGAATACCGCGAAAACCATGATGCTCAAAACACTGACTTTGGGTCAGTAAGGAAATAGTAATGTCGGTTTTACCCGTCATGACACAACGCAGTTCTGCCGCAGTTAATAAAGCCAGTCAAGCAGCAACCAGTAATAGCGCGGCCTCCGCCACCAATGGCAGCAGCGCCGAAGATATTATGAATAACTTTATGCAGTTGCTGGTTGCGCAAATGCAGAATCAGGACCCCACCAATCCGATGGATAACAACCAGCTTACGACTCAGCTGGCGCAGTTTAATACGGCGGCGGGTGTGCAGCAGTTGAACGGCACAGTGAATAGCGTCGGGATGCTGGTCACCAGTATGCAGCAGATGAATGCTGCCGAATGGGTAGGGCGCCAGGTATTGGTAGAAGGTGATACCACTGTTTCTACCGCACAGGGTGGCAATAATCAGTTTGCGCTCTCTGTCAATCAGGATGCGAGCGACGTCACTGTCACGCTGACTGATGATGCAGGAAATGCTTACACCGGAAAATTGAAAGATGTTAAAGCCGGCGTGCATGAATATACCCTGGACGATCTCAGTGATTTCGAGCCTTCCGATCCACGCACAGTAAGCGATACGAATTTTACCGTTTCGTATTCCGCTACCAACCCGGACGGCAGCACTCCTGACATCGTGTCGCTGAAAAAATCAAAAGTAGACAGTGTTTCTTTCACCCAGACAGGGGCTGTTCTGCAGTTAGGTAATGATGAGACGGCCACGCTGGCCAATGTCTATCTCATTGAATAATCAATTTCATTATGTTGTTTTTCGGGAAATAAAATGAGTTTTTCACAAGGTCTTAGCGGGTTAAACGCCGCATCACAGGCGCTGGACGTCGTCGGCAACAATATTGCCAACTCGCAAACTGTCGGGTTTAAGTCCGGCTCTATTTCATTTGCCGACGTGTTTGCAGGTTCGCAAATCGGTATGGGCGTTCAGGTCGCTGGCGTTGATCAGAATTTCAGCGATGGTGTTCTTGGCGCTGGCGCCAGCCCGCTGGATATGGGTATTCAGGGCAATGGCTTCTTCCGTATGGAAACCGAAGCGGGGAAAATATTCTATAGCCGTAACGGTCAGTTTAAGACCGATGCCAATGGCTATATCGTGAACAGTCAGGGGATGCGCCTGAGCGGTTATATGGCCATTGGTACACCGCCAACTGTCCAGGCTGGTTCACCGGTCGGGCCTTTGCAGATCCCAACGGGCGCGATGCCGGCAAAAGCCTCTAATGCAGGTAGCCTGAGCGGTAACCTGGATTCCGGAAATACAAAAATTGATACAGTAACGCATCCGTTTAAAACGACTGATGGCGATTCCTATAACTATTCTACCCAAGTGAATGCGTATGACAGCCAGGGTAATGAGCATGCCATTAATGTTTATTTTGTCAAAACGGCAGATAACACATGGTCCGTCTACTCTAATGACTCTACCGCTCCGGGCGCTACACCGCAAAAACTTGACATAACATTTGATTCCAGCGGAAAGCTCGTTACGACCCCCGCAAATCTGAAAGTCGATGGCGCTTCGTACAACGGTGCCGCAGCACTTAACTTCGATCTCGATTTATCCAAACTGTCGCAGCAGGCTTCCGATAACTCGATGGATAGCCCGGAAACTACGGGTTATGCGCCGGGTACGATGACGGGTTATGTCGTTGGCGATAACGGCCAGATTGTTGCTTCTTACAGCAACGGGCAGCAGCAGTTACTGGGCCAGGTTGTTCTGGCTAACTTCAATAACCCAGGCGGGCTGCAGCCAGCAGGGAACAACTGTTGGTCTGCGAGCCCGGAATCCGGCCAGCCGGTCGTTGGGATTTCTGATACCGGGAACCTCGGTACGCTGCGCGGTAACGCACTGGAAGCCTCAAACGTGGATCTGAGTAAAGAGATGGTCAACATGATCGTCTACCAACGCAACTATCAGTCCAACTCTCAGACCATCAAAACACAGTCTGAAGTCCTGCAAACGCTGGTTAACCTGGGTTAATAGCAAAACATGGATCACGCGATATATACCGCTATGGGGGCCGCAACGGCGGCCCTCGATCGCCAGGCCGTGGTGTCTGATAACCTGGCTAATGCCTCGACGCCGGGGTTTCGCGCACAGATTGCCGCTTATCGTGCCGTTCCGGTAGACGGCCCGTCAATGGCGACCCGCACGCTGGTGACCGAATCGACTCCTGGTAGTGACTACTCCTCGGGAACAGTCGAAAAAACCGACCGCACGCTGGATGTCGCGCTGCCAAAAGAAGGGTGGCTGGCAGTACAACTGCCGGATGGTACCGAAGGTTACACCAAAAACGGCAATATCCAGATGACGGCGGACGGGCAACTGCAAGTCCGTGGTCTGCCACTGATGGGCGATGGTGGTCCGCTGACCGTACCTACTCAGGCAAAGTTAACTATCGCGCCAGACGGCACCATTTCTGCGTTGGGTGCCGGTGAAGAACCGTCAGCCGTAGCGCAAACCGGGCGCATCAAGATTGTCAATGCGCTACCAGGCGAACTACAGCACGGCGATGACGGTGTATTCCATACCCGTGATGCCAGTTCGCTGGCGGCGGATACGAGTCTGCAGCTTATGCCGGGGATGCTGGAAGGCAGCAATGTCAGCCCCGTCAATTCAATGGTGAACATGATCACCACCGCGCGCAGCTTTGAAATGAATATGAAGGTCATCACAACCGTTGATGACAATGAACGTAACGCTAATCAGTTATTGAGCGCCAGCTAATCACTGGTAAGGAGTAATAACGCATGATCCGTTCCCTGTGGATTGCAAAAACGGGCCTGGAAGCACAACAGACCAATATGGATGTTATATCCAACAACCTGGCTAACGTAAGTACCAATGGTTTTAAACGTCAGCGAGCTGTATTTGAAGATCTGTTGTACCAGACGCTACGCCAGCCGGGCGCTCAGTCATCTGAACAAACCACTATTCCTTCCGGTTTACAGTTAGGAACAGGGGTAAGACCGGTGGCCACTGAGCGAATTCATAGCCAGGGCAGCCTGGCCCAGACCAACAACTCGAAAGATGTGGCTATTGAAGGGGATGGATTCCTGCAAGTTATGATGCCGGATGGCACCACAGCGTATACCCGTGATGGTTCGTTCCAGCTTGATCAGAACGGTCAACTGGTGACTTCCAGCGGTTATCCGGTTCAGCCGGCGATAAACGTACCGCAGGATGCAAAATCTATCACCATCGGCAACGACGGTATTGTCAGCGTCACCATTGCCGGGCAGGCGCAGCCACAACAGGTTGGGCAGCTTACCCTGAGTACTTTTATCAATGATACCGGTCTGGAAAGCATTGGTGAAAACCTGTACCGGGAGACGCAATCTTCCGGTGCACCGAATGAAACAACACCTGGTCAGAATGGCGCAGGTACGCTGCGACAGGGCTACGTGGAAACGTCGAACGTCAACGTGGCCGAGGAACTGGTCAACATGATTCAGACTCAGCGTGCCTATGAGATTAACAGCAAAGCTGTCTCTACTTCGGACCAGATGCTGCAGCGTTTAACGCAGCTTTGATTTGTGCCTTTGAGCCGCAGGTGGTTTCGCGGCTTTTTTTTATTATGTGATCGTTATGACCTATCCGATAGATTCTGGCCGCTTACTGCGGCGTCTGTTAACGCATGTTGCCCTGGTCGCGCTTCTTTCAGGATGCGCGTATATCCCTCATAAACCGTTGGTCGAAGGTGCAACATCTGTGACGCCGCAGATCCCGTATCAGCCTGCTAATAATGGCGCGATTTTTCAGCCTGGCGGCACGATGAACTATGGCTTTCAGCCGATGTTTGAAGATCGTCGCCCAAGAAATGTGGGTGATACATTGACCATCGTGTTGCAGGAAAATGTCAGCGCCAGCAAAAGTTCGTCTGCCAATGCTTCTCATGGCGGTTCGACAGGGCTTTCATTCAAGACAATCCCGCACTTTATCGAAGGATTGTTTGGTGGCGATCGGGCTAATACGGAGATCAGCGGTAAAAATGAATTCTCGGGTAAAGGCGGTGCGGCTGCTCGAAATACTTTCAGCGGTACGCTCACCGTCACGGTCAGCGATGTCCTCGCTAACGGCAACCTGCGCGTGGTCGGGGAAAAGCAAATAGCGATAAACCAGGGGACTGAGTTTATCCGTTTCACCGGTGTGGTTAACCCACGGACAATCAGTGGTAGCAATACAGTGGTTTCCACGCAGGTTGCCGATGCGCGTATCGAATATGTTGGTAACGGTTATATCAACGAAGCCGAACAAATGGGCTGGTTACAGCGTCTGTTCCTGAATCTTTCTCCGTTCTAAAGGTGTCGGTGATGAATCGTTATTTTTGGCATAAATTTACCCGTCTGACCGGCCTGTTATTGTTAATTATGCTCTCCCTGTCGGTCAGGGCAGAGCGTATCCGCGATTTGGCTTCGTTGTCAGGTGTGCGTGGTAACTCTCTGATGGGGTACGGTCTGGTCGTTGGTCTGGATGGTACAGGCGACCAGACCATGCAAACACCGTTTACGACGCAGACGCTAAACAACATGCTTTCGCAGCTGGGGATCACCGTCCCGCCTGGGTCGAGTATGCAGTTGAAAAACGTTGCTGCAGTAATGGTAACGGCAGAACTGCCGCCTTTTGCCCGTGCGGGTGAAAAATTCGATGTGGTCGTCTCGTCTATGGGTAACGCCAAAAGTTTGCGTGGCGGCACATTGCTGATGACGCCGCTGAAAGGCGCGGATAATCAGATCTATGCGCTGGCGCAGGGCAATTTGCTGGTTTCCGGCGCCGGAGCTCAGAGCCGCGGAAGCAGCGTACAGGTGAATCAGCTCAACGGCGCACGTATTACCGACGGCGCAACCGTTGAACGTGAAGTACCGATGGATTACGCCAACCAGCGCCCGTTAAAACTGTTGCTTAACGCGAGTGATTTCTCTGTTGCCCAGAAGATTAGCGACACCATTAATCGCCGTTTCTATTCCGCAGCTGTGGCTGAAGATGCGCGGACAGTAAAACTGTATGCGCCAAATGGCGAGGCTGCCAGAGTCCGTTTTCTGGCTGCGGTGATGGATTTGTCACTGAATGTTGGTTCCGGAGATGCTCGCGTCATTATTAACTCGCGTACCGGGTCGGTGGTCATAAACCGCCATGTCACACTTGATACCTGTGCTGTTGCCCAGGGAGATCTGAGCGTGGATATCGCCCATTCCAGTCAGGTGAGTCAACCGGACACGCCATTGGCTGGCGGACAGACGGTAGTTGTGCCGCAAACTCAAGTCTCTGTTCGTGAGCAGGGCGGTTCTTTGCAACGTGTCAGCACCAGTGCCGATTTAAGCCATGTAGTACGGGCGCTGAACAGTCTCGGTGCGACGCCGAATGATTTGATGGCGATCCTGCAAGCGATGAATGACGCCGGTTGCCTGCACGCACGCCTGGAGATCAATTAATGAACAGCCTGTCAATGATATCTAATGGTGCCGCATTTGATGAACATAGCCTTGACGGGCTTAAGCGGGACGTAAAAAGTAATTCGGCAAACGGTCTGAGAGCCGCGGCACAACAACTCGAAGGGTTGTTTGTACAGATGATGCTGAAGAGTATGCGCGATGCCTCGTTGGGAAGCGGGGCGATGGATTCACAACAGTCCTCGATGTTTACTTCGATGTTCGATCAGCAAATTTCGCAGAACATCGCGCAAACGGGGAAACTTGGCTTTGCGGATCAGATGGTCGCCCAGATGGGCGGTGGTGTTCATCCGCATACCGCCACTTCTCAGCCGTATGTCCCGTCCACGTCGCATTTTAATGCGGCGCTGCCTCATTTACCGGCGCATTCTTTCTCGCTATCGCAATTAGTGCCTCGTTCTGTTCGGGAGCTACCCGAAACGGCACTACGGGAAGGGGGCGGTTTTATTTCACGCCTGCTGCAACCTGCTCTGGCCGTTGCCCGCAAAAGTGGGATCCCGCATCAGCTTATTATTGCGCAGGCCGCGCTTGAATCAGGCTGGGGAAATCGTGAAATCCCAACACAAAGCGGCAAACCAAGCCATAACCTGTTTGGCATAAAAGCCGCATCTGACTGGCACGGTGAAACGACGGAAATAACCACCACCGAATATAAACATGGGGTGGCGAATAAGACTAAAGCGCGATTTAAGGTTTATCCGTCTTATACAGCGGCGCTGGAGGATTACGCGTCATTACTGGTTAATAACCCGCGTTACCGACATGTCTGCAATGCCGTAAAACCAGAGGCGGCGGCAAAAGCGCTTCAGTCAGCCGGTTATGCTACCGATCCTGCATACGCACATAAATTAATTAACATTATTCAACAAGTTAAAGGTCGGGCTGAGCATGCTGTGAATGCCTATAACACGGACCTTTCATCAATATTTTAAATACAGTCTTTAGGGAATTTCACTCAGGCCGATTTATTAGTAAAGCAGCGTTTTTATAACCTAAAGATTTCAATCAGCGTCGACATGGCGGGTACTTTATGAATTTATTATATCTGGCTCAGAATGGATTAAGCGCGGCGCAGTGTGCCCTTAACGTCGTCGGAAACAACCTGACGAATGCCGTAACGGCAGGGTATAGCCGTCAAAACATTATGCTTGGAGAAGCGGGCGGCCAGTCTACTAATTATGGTTTTTTTGGTTATGGTGTCGCCGTGGATGACGTTCAGCGCATGTATGACGGATTCCTGAATAATCAGGTACGTGGTGCAACAACAGAATTTACCACCATGCAGGGCCGTTACCAGCAGGTCAGCCAGATTGATGACATGTTAGGGGATGATACCAATAACATCTCCACGACGCTTGGCAATATGTTTACGGCAATGGAAGCGGTCAGTGATAACCCGCTCGATCCTGCTGCGCGTCAGGGTGTATTGTCGCAATTTGAAGCGCTGGCGAATCAGTATCGTTCTAACAGCAAGACTCTGAATGGCCTTGATAAAAATACCAACACGCAAATCAGTCAAAGCGTTGAAGATATCAACTCCTGTACCACTCAGTTAGCAAATCTGAATGCGGAGATCGACAAGATTCATGGCCAGACGGGCGGAATGCCTTCCGATTTACTCGATAAACGCGATCAACTGTTAAATAAACTGAGTACGCAGATCGGCATTAATGTCACGGAAAATAAAGACACGGGCAGTGTGAATGTCTCAATGCAAAACGGCATGTCACTGGTCAATGGCAGTAAGTCTTACAATTTAAAAGCGACTCCGTCAGATAAAAATCCGTCTCAGATGCAGGTTGCTTACATCGATGCCACCGGTAATCCCCAGTTGCTGGATGAAAATGCCACGACAGGTAATCTCGGCGGTTTGTTTAAATTCCGTAATACCGATCTGGTCGATGCCCGTAATCAGCTTAATCAGTTAGCGCTGAAAATGGCGTCGAGATTTAATGAGGTCAATAAAGGTGGCTATGATCATAACGGTAATCACGGTGGCGATATTTTCAGTCTCGATGCTCCGCAGGCAACAGGCTATAACTCTAATAGCGGCAGTGCTTCCCTGGGAGTGACCATAGATAACGCCTCAGCGGTTAATGCCGAAGATTATACTATCACCTGGAATGGCACATCTAATGCCTGGGAAGTGAAAAACAGCGAGGGTAAAGCCGTTACGCCAACCGTTAATCCTGGTGGTTCACTCTCATTTGACGGCATCACCGTGACACCGACAGGTACACCCAATGATGGTGACAGCTTTACGCTGAATCCTGCTTCCGGCGCGGCAGATAGCATTAAAGTGGCGATTACCGATGGCGATGGAATTGCTGCCTCCGACTCGCAAGATGTGACAGACCAAAGCAACAACAAAAATATTGCGATACTGCTCGGTCTTAAGGATGAAAAGATTGTCGGAGATATGACCCTGACCGGTGCTTATGCCAACCTGGTAAGTTCTGTGGGATCGACGGTCAGCACCCTTCAGGCAGAACAGGATACCGCCGGAAAAGCCTGCGACCAGTGGGCAATGCAACAGCAGGCGGTTTCAGGGGTAGATATGAATGAGGAATACGTCAACTTACAGATGTTTTCTCAATATTATCAGGCCAATGCCGAAGTGCTTAAAACAGCTAACAGTCTTTTTGACACACTGTTAAGCCTTAAATAATACGTCACTGACATATTCTATTTTGAGATAATCGCTATGCGCCTTAGCACCAGTTTTATGTATCAGCGTCAGTTAGACAGTATGTCTAAAGCCATGACCAATTATAACGATCTCTCCGTGCGCCTTTCTGCCGGTCAGACTCTGTTGAAACCGTCTGACGATCCAGGTCAGGCATCACAGGCGGTGATGTATCAAAATGCGCTTTCACGTCTGGGCGAGTTTGATACTGCAAGAAAATATGCTCAGGATGCCCTCGGGCAGGAAGATAACACGCTGACGTCTATATCCGGCTTACTGACCGAAGACCTTGCTGGCAAAATTGTTCAGGCGGGATCTGAAACGTACAGCAAAGCGGACCGCGAAGCGCTGGCGACAGAATTATCCGGGATCCGCAGCCGTTTGCTCGACCTGGCGAACAGCAAAAACAGCGATGGACAGTACATTTTTGCGGGCTATAAAACAGGTGCTGCACCGTTTCAGGCCGATGGCACCTACGTTGGCGGTACGACGCCAATGACACAGAATGTGTCAGACAGTACGGAAATGCAGACCGGTACGACAGGTGATGCGCTTTTCCCGACTGATGCGGTAACGGGCGATAATATCCTGCAATCCTTACAGAAGACCATTGACGCGTTAAATAATCTGCCGGAAAACCCGACCAACGCTGACCGTAAAACGTTTGAAGCAACCATTGGGCAAACCAATACTGATGTACATAAAGCCATTGATAACCTGGGAAAAATCCAGGCGCGTGTAGGCTCAAGCCTGCAACAGCTGGAAACGCTGGGAAGCAGTGCTGATACTCAGGCGATTACCGTACAGAGTCGACTGCAGGAATCAACCGGTTCTGACTGGGACACCATGATCAGCGTATTATCTGAATCGAAAATGTCTGAATTTGCTTTAAATTCATCCATGAGCGTTTTTCAGGCAATGCAGCAGCTTTCTATATTCAAAACGCTTGGGTAAATATTGAACCCTGACCTGATTCAGGGAAGGGGAAATATATCTATTATTAGGGTAATCACTTACCAGTAGGGTATTTTTTACTTTGGTTAAGAAATCATGTTAAAACACTTTAATATTTCGACCTGGATGAATATCCTGCTGGGTATGTTCATCTTATTTCTCGTGTTGGTATCCGGTTTGAGTTATGTGAACTCAAATAACGCATCAAGGAATTTTGACAGAGCCATCTTATCTCTGGATAAGAATGAATCTCTGATGATGGCGGCTATCTATACGCTTGACAGTTTCAGCGGAATTAATTCGCTGATGATGCACAATATTACCAAACAAGAAATTACTCAGGATGAAATAGATACTTATCGTGATGTGTTAAATAAATCACGTAAGCTAATCAGCCAGTTTATGGATAAGCCGTTCACCACCCAGGAAGAACATAACCGGGCGCTGGTTGTCAAAAAAAGCTTTGAGGATGCTCTGGACAGAGAAACCAATAAAATGGGATTCATCACGCATCCGGAAGATTATCCAGGCAATATCGTTGCTGACGATATGGACGTGCAACATGCATTACGCACTAGTATTGACGCTTATCTGGACGAAGCCGCTCGTGTTACCAACAAATTTAATGTCGAGTCAGACATAGAAACGCAAAGAATAACCACCATCTCGGTGATTACGCTATTGCTGGGCTTTGTAATATTTTTAGTTTCGCGGATCTGGTTGAAACGCAATCTTTTTCAACGACTTGAGATGGCAAAAGAGGCGTTCAGGGCAATAGCCAGCGGCGACCTGAGCCATCAGACAAAAATTGGTAATCTGAATGAAATCGGCTTAATGCTGGCTGAAGTTGAAAAAATGCGTTTGTCGCTGACGGAAACGGTTAATGGCATCCGTGGCGGCGTGAAGCAGATTTACCATAATGTTCATGAAATTGCTAGTAGCAACAATGACTTGTCATCACGCACGGAAGAACAGGCTTCTGCACTGCAGCAAACTGCTGCCAGTATGGAAGAGCTAAAAATCACCGTTCGTCAGAACGCCGATAACGCCCACAGCGCCAGACAACTTGCAGAAAGCGCCAGCATTAGCGCACGCAACGGCGGTGATGTGATGAGTAATCTTGACGGAATTATGCGTGAAATATCAGACAGTTCCCGCCAGATTGCAGATATCAACGGCGTTATCGACAGCATTGCTAATCAGACCAATATTCTGGCGTTGAACGCGGCAGTAGAAGCGGCGCGTGCAGGTGAACAGGGGCGCGGGTTTGCCGTTGTTGCCGGTGAAGTTCGCAACCTGGCTAAACGTAGCGCAGATGCAGCAAAAGAGATTCGTTTGCTGATTAATACTTGTGTCGCCAACATGAATACCGGTTCTCAGGAGATGGTTGTCGCCGGGGAATCGATGAAGGAGATCGTCAAATCTGTCATTCAGGTTACTGATATCATGGCAGAAATTACCTCAGCTTCTGATGAGCAAAGTATCGGCATAAGCCAGATTGCGCAGGCAATCAATGAAATGGATCTGGTTACGCAACAAAATGCTGCGATGGTAGAGCAGGCCGCTAAAACCACCAGTGATGTCGAAACGAATGCCGGGGAATTGGATAATATGGTTTCTTCTTTTGTTGTCGAAGAAGAAAAAGATAAACGTTCCTGGAATGTTAAAAAACAAACCAGAAAACATGTATTACCTGATGTATCGAAAAAAACACCAATTCAGTCAGATGATGAGTGGGAATCATTCTAAATTAAAATAATAGTAAGATACATATCAGGATAATTATTAGGTATATAAAAGATGAATTTACCTTTGATTATTGAAGTCCTGATATGTTTCACTTTAATCGCTTTTATCAGGCTATGTGATTACCCGGGAATGCCGAATAATAAGCCTTCATTGTAATAATACGGAATATGGTAAAGTGAAGGGGTTATATAATCTGGCTGTAACATATAATAAGAGTGATTTATGGGCGCAATTTGGCGGATTGGTCCGCCACGAAGCCCTTAAATTGCAAGCTCGACTCCCTGCCGGGGTTGAACTGGATGACCTGATGCAGGCTGGTGCAATAGCAGTGATGAACGCAGTCGATCAGTTTGATCCCAGTATGGGGGTGAAACTGAAAGTTTTTCTGGCGCAGCGTGTTCGCTGGGCATTCATTGATGAACTGCGTGAAAATGACTGGGCGCCGCGCCGCATAAGGCGAAAATCGCGTGAAGTTAGCGCAGCGATAGCTCGCGTGGAACAGCGAACCGGCAATGCAGCGACAGAACAAGAAGTCGCAGCGGAACTGGAAATGTCGCTGCAGGATTACCAGACTGTTTTACAGGAAACAAACTCAAGCCTGATATGTTCGCTTGATGAGCTGATGGAAGATGGGGTTGAAGGG
This sequence comes from Escherichia sp. E14S1, assembly GCF_004211995.1. Classification (NCBI taxonomy): domain Bacteria; kingdom Pseudomonadati; phylum Pseudomonadota; class Gammaproteobacteria; order Enterobacterales; family Enterobacteriaceae; genus Escherichia; species Escherichia sp. E14S1. The sequence goes on along the minus strand of NZ_RHJQ01000017.1, from coordinate 29,776 downwards.
TTCGAACTTTCTGAATTTCAAACTGATGAGGAAAATCCTTTAAACGATATTCTGCGTAAAGATCTTATGCAGAAAATTAGTGAAGAAATTCAGCAGTTACCCGAGCGAGAGCAGTTTCTATTAAATCTGTATTATCAGCAGGATCTTAATATGAAAGAGATTGGCCTCTTGTTATCTGTGACAGAAACACGCATCAGCCAATTACACAGTCAGACAATCAAAAGATTAAGAGCAAGGCTTGAAATGCATGCAGATATTAATCTGCAATAACTTGATGTCCTGAGGTTGGTCATTCAGTTACAGATATTATTATCTAATATGTGATTGTCGTACCTCCTGTACAGATATGCAACCATGAGCATTCGCCTTCGTGATTTTATTATCACGATAGAGATTTCTCTTTGTCGTTGTTTACGCTGCCGTCGGGATGTTCGGTAGTTTTTCATCGTAGTGAACATCTCTGTCAGCCTTTTTTATACCAGGCATGACCGATGGTAAGGAGCGAACATGCTTGTTTTATTAGGATATTTTGTAGTTTTTGTGACTGTGTTTGGTGGTTATGTCCTCGCCGGAGGATATCTGATGTCATTATATCAGCCAACCGAATTTTTGATTATCGCTGGCGCAGGTCTGGGTGCATTTATCGTTGGTAATAATGGCAAGGCTATTCGTTCAACTATAAAAACATTTCCTGTCTTATTCCGGGCTAAGGCACTTTACTCAAAAGAAATGTACATGGATTTACTGGCCATGATGTTTTTACTGCTAAGTAAAGGACGTCAAAAAGGGCTAATGTCACTGGAAAATGATATTGAAGATCCTGAAAGCAGTGATATTTTTTCTTCTTATCCCCGCTTATTGAAAGATAAAAGCGTGATGAATTTTATGGTTGATTACCTGCGACTGATGATCAGTGGCAGTATGAACGCCTTTGAAATGGAATCTTTAATGGATGAGGAAATTGAAACCTGCGAAATGGAATATGAAACAACGGTTCACAGTTTGCAGACTGCAGGTGATGCTTTACCGGCATTCGGTATTGTGGCGGCCGTTATGGGGGTCGTAAACGCCCTTAGCGCAGTAGATAAACCCGCCGCTGAACTTGGTGCTTTGATAGCCCATGCGATGGTGGGAACCTTTTTAGGGATCCTACTGGCCTATGGTTTGGTGCTTCCGCTGGCGTCTCTGTTACGGCAGAAAAGTGCCGAGCAAATAAAAATGCTTCAGTGTATTAAAACTACGTTGCTGTCATGTATTCATGGTTCTGCGCCGCAAATTGCGGTTGAGTTCGGTCGAAAAACCCTCTTTACCAGCGAACGTCCGGGCTTTGCCGAGCTTGAGGAACATGTTCGCCAGGCGAAATATTCGGCCAATAATTCTTCCACAGGTGAGGCCCCATGAAGAACAACGGGACCGGCAACATTGTTGTTGTAAGACGCTCAGGTAATAAAAAAGAAGGTTTACATGGTGGTTCGTGGAAAATCGCTTATGCCGATTTTATGACTGCCATGATGTCCTTTTTTTTGGTTATGTGGCTGGTTTCTTCCTCCACGCCAGAGCAGCGTCATCAGCTTGCAGAGTATTTCAAAATCCCCATCGGCGTACCTATGGCCGAACATGGCGACAAAGATACTCAGAGCCAAAGTATTATTCCCGGCGGTGGCGAGGATGTTGTTCATCAGAATGGGGAAGTTCAGAAAACTGTTTTGCAAAAGCAGGAAGATCATTTCTATTCGGGAAATAAAACGCTGAAGCATGCAGAGTCAAAGCTGCACGACATCATGAAGACGGATGCCCGTCTGAACAAATTCCGTTCAAATTTACGTTTATCGTTGACCCCGAATGGACTGTTGATACAGATAACGGACAGCCAGGAACGCCCGATGTTTAAAGTTGGTAGCTGGACACCGGAAACCTATATGGTCGGAATTCTGGAGGCATTAGTGCCTGTTTTGAACCAATTACCGAATCACATAATGGTAACCGGACATACTGATTCGTTGCCTTATGCCGGCGGCGACGCAGGCTATAGCAACTGGGAACTTTCCGTTGATCGTGCTAACGCGGCGAGAAGAATACTTATTAATCATGGTCTGGAAGTTGGCAAATTCTTACAGGTTATCGGTGATGCTGACAGTATGAATCAGACCGGTACAGCGAAAGACGATCCCGTCAACCGTCGCATCAGTATCCTCGTGCTGAGTGAAGAGAAAGAACAAGAAATTATGAACGAGGATAAGTTGCTTAACAGTGATGTGACAGAACAAAAACTCTCTGCGCCATCCAGCAAACCTGATATTGCGCCATCCAGCAAACCTGATATTGCGCCATCCAGTAAACCTGATATTGCGCCATCCAGCAAACCTGGTATTGCACTATCCAGTACACCTGATATTGCGCCATCCAGCACACTTGGCACCGCTAACCCGCCGTTACACCCCGCGTCCGAAATTCCTGTTCAGGAGAAGACGAAATAAGATGGATATCAGCGATTTTTATCAGACTTTCTTTGATGAAGCCGATGAGCTATTGGCAGATATGGAAGGGCATTTGCTTGAGCTTAATCCGCGAACGCCTGATAAGGAAAGCCTGAACGCTATCTTCCGAGCCGCTCATTCGATTAAAGGCGGCGCGGGGACATTTGGTTTTACCATATTGCAGGAAACAACGCATATTCTGGAAAATATTCTGGATGATGCCCGCAGCGGAAAACTCCAGCTCAATGAAGGCATCATTAATCTTTTTTTAGAAAGTAAGGATATTATGCAGGATCAACTTGATGCATATAAATCTTCCCGCTCGCCGGATGAGGACAGCTACCGGTATATTTGCGAGGCACTGAGACAGATGGCCCTGGAATCCAGGGAGGGCACTGTTAATAACAACACTCAGTCCGAGCCGATAAAAGAAAGTAAAAAAGATACAGGAACGGGAGAAGATATTTTAAAGATTACCCTCAGGGATCTGGGAGAAAAGGATTTCGAACCTCTTGTTGAGGAACTTAAAAATCTTGGCGAGTTGCAGGATCTTAAAATTGAGAAAAGCAGCCTGCAGGCTCGTATGTTTACCACTACCGCTGCGGATGATATTCTGGCGGTATTATGTTTTATTCTGGAACCAGAACAAATCACAATTGATGTTTGTGATGACGATTTTGTAGAAAATACCTGTCCGGATACAGGCGGTGTTGCGGGAGAAACAAACGATAGTGGATTTTCTGCAACAGCCAGTTCCCCGACTGGCGCTGCGCCAGCAAGAAAACTGCGTGGTGCCAGCGAATCCCGTAAACAAGGTACTGAATCCGGTAGTATTCGTGTCGCCGTAGAAAAAGTAGATCAGATAATTAACCAGGTCGGTGAACTTATTATCACCCAGACCATGCTTACACAGTTATCTGCGGGGCTGGATCCTGCTCAGTACGATTCGCTGATTAACAGTATTGCGCAACTCGAACGTAATGCACGGGATTTGCAGGCATCGGTGATGTCGATCCGTATGATGCCGATGGAATATGTCTTCAGCCGTTTTCCGCGTTTAGTTCATGATCTTGCTAATAAATTAAATAAACAGGTAGAACTGACGCTGTGGGGCGGTTCTGCTGAACTGGATAAAAGTTTAATCGAACGCATTATCGACCCTCTTACACATCTGGTACGTAATAGTCTGGATCACGGTATTGAGCCGATTGATGTCAGGCTCGCTAATGGTAAACCTGCTACCGGTAGCCTGACGCTATCGGCAGAGCACCACGGCGGTAATATTGTTATCGAAGTCGTGGATGATGGCGCCGGCCTCAACAGAGAAAAAATCCTTAATCGCGCTCATGCGCAGGGCGTCGCTATTAGTGATAACCCCAGCGATGAAGAAGTCTGGATGCTCATTTTTGCAGCGGGTTTCTCCACCGCAGAGAAAGTTACCGATGTCTCCGGTCGTGGCGTTGGTATGGATGTCGTGAAACGAAACATTCAGGATATGGGCGGCCATGTGACAATCCATTCAGAGCAGGGGCGTGGAACCACTATCCGGATAATATTACCTCTGACGCTGGCAATTCTGGACGGTATGTCTGTACGCGTTGGGTCAGAAATTTATGTTCTTCCGCTTGGCGCAGTGATGGAATCGCTGATGTTACTGGAAATGCCGTTAAACAGAATGTCCGGCGGTGAGCTGGTATTGAAAGTCAGAGAGGAATATCTGGCCCTCATAGAGCTGAATAATCTTTTCGGTATCCAGAGTGATTTACAGAGTGTAAATGAAGGTATTGCGGTCGTCGTGCAAAGTGCTGGCGTTCGTTATGCGCTACTGGTTGATCAACTGATTGGTCAGCATCAGGTTGTCGTCAAAAATCTCGAACAAAACTATCGTAAGGTGCCGGGAATTGCTGCTGCCACTATTCTGGGGGACGGCAGCGTAGCTATGATCCTGGATGTTGCTGCGCTTTATTCCAGAACAGCAATGACGCCTGCAATAGTGGATTCCGGCAAGGTTCTCAATTAAGGAATACATTATGAAACTCACAGATAACGATAAGCAGTCGGCAAAAGAAAATGTCGGTAATGAATATTTAATTTTTACTCTTGGACAAGAAGAGTATGGGATCGAGATATTAAAGGTTCAGGAAATTCGCGGCTATGAACGTGTTACACGCATTGCGAATACCCCTGATTTTATTGCCGGTGTGACAAACCTTCGCGGCGTTATTGTACCTGTAGTTGACTTTCGCGTTAAATTTCATCTCGACACTGTCGCATTTGATGAAAACACTGTCGTTATCGTGTTAAGTTTTTCTAATAAAATAGTTGGGATAGTGGTCGATGGTGTCTCTGATGTGCTCTCCTTGTCACCCGAACAAATTCGCCCGGCACCTGATTTTAGTGGCGCAAAATTAGCTACGGATTACTTGCTTGGCTTAGGTACGCTTGATTCCAGAATGCTTATTCTCGTAGATATTGAAAAATTGCTTAACAGTGAAGAAATGCAATTGGTTGAGCGTACAGCAGAAATATCAGTTGACTAAAATGTTGCTTTAGTAATTTTCATGCTTACAGGTCAGGTGCATAATGATTTTTTCATCAAAAATCAGCGAGAAGCTCAGGTTTTTACCTGACTCATTATCTCTAAAAACAACTTTTATTATTGCCGTTTCTTTTGTTGTTTTGCTCTTCACTATGTCAAATATTATAACATTATATCATTTTATTGAGATTAAGAATAACGTTTTCAGGCTAACGACAGGTTTAGATCAGATCAATAAATTGTCAAAGACACGGCAAGCGCTTGAACTTGTCTTTGAAGAATGGGATTACCGTGACAATAGTAAATCCATGCATAACATGGAATCTGCTAAAAATTATTTCCATGAGTATCTGAATGTAATTTCTGATGATGCTAAAGTTGGTTCGAAATCCACTCAGGCAGTCAGTAATGCTTTTGCAAATGTTGAAAAGGCGTTTAGTTCGGGTCGACTGAGTGAAGTGCAAAAAGAGGTCGATAATTTTGTTATTCAGGAAAATGCTCTGGATGATTATGTCTATAAATATGATGAGCCTGAAGCTAAGGATATTATTAACTGTCTGTTAACTGACTCTTATTATGTTAGTATATTCTCTTTCGGTTTTTGGATAATATTATCGGCTGTTGGCTGGCTATGGTTAAAAAATAAAGTATTCTCACGATTTGAATACATTAAAGAATGCTTTTCTTTAATTTCTAATGGCGAACTTAACCATACCTTAGACATCGGTCAGAAAAACGAAATTGGCGAAGTTATTGAGCAACTGGATACTATGCGGCTCAATTTAAGCGAAATCCTTACAACGTTTAAAAGTTCAATTGAATTAATCAGTGACAGTACTGATGAAATGGCGCATGGCAACAGCGACCTGTCAACTCGTACAGAGGAGCAGGCGGGGGCATTACAGCTTACGGCTGCCAATATGGAAGAGATTAGTACGACAGTCGCGCATAATGCTGACAACGCAAAAAAAGCGAATGAATTTGCCAGCGCGGCAAATACGACGGCACAGGAAGGGCTGACGGCGGCGCAGGCGGTTACGGAAACCATCCGTACTATTGAGCAAAGTGTTAAAAAGATATCGGAAATTAACAAAGTTGTGGATGACATCGCTCGCCAGACATATATCCTGGCGCTTAATGCTGCTGTTGAAGCGGCAAGAGCCGGAGATCATGGACGTGGATTTGCTGTCGTTGCCAGTGAAGTACGGCATCTGGCTCAAAACAGCGCCAGTGCGGCAAAAGAAATCAATGAATTGATAACCACAGCCGTTGAACATGTTAATACAGGCAATGCGCTGGCTTCCAATGCGGGTAAGACGATTAATGAAATGGTAGATGCCATTTATGATGTCAACAGCATTATGAATGATATCTCACAGGCGTCTGAAGAGCAGAGCAAGGGAATTCAGCAGGTTGCGTATGCACTGACTGAAATGGATAACGTGACGCAGCGTAATAGCATATTGGTCGGCGAATCGGAAACCATCGCACTGAGTCTGCATGATCAGGTCAGACAATTACAGGAAATGATCGCCTTCTTTAAATTACCGATTAATGATCTTTGATTATCCCCGATGCACATCAGATATAGCACCCTACCAGGGTGTTATATCTGCCATCGTTGTCGATAACTACGATTACTATTCCTGTTTTTCTCGTTACTACTCCTGGTTTGGACTGGTTAATTTTTAGTAGTAGGCTTAATCTATTTATATAGGATTAATATAAATGCCTTTATATTAGCCAGGGTAAACACCTGAGTTAATCTCATTAAATATCTTAAGTTAGTTTCTTTTTGCTACAGATTTAACTTATTTTATGGTTAATAATATGGAAACAGATGCAACAATTGAAGAGGGTGTTAATATCAGCATATAACAAGCCGTTTTTTGGAGCTAATTTTATGCAGCAACCTGTCGTTCGAGTGGGCGAATGGTTAGTCAGTCCCGATGTTAATCAAATCAGCTGCAACGGGCGGCGGACAACACTCGAACCGCGATTAATCGATCTTCTGGTTTTTCTTGCTCATCACCCCGGAGAGGTGCTTACGCGCGATGAGTTGATTGACCATGTGTGGAAGCGTAATATCGTTACCAGCCACGTTGTAACACAATCTATTTCTGAATTACGCAAGTCATTAAAAAATGGCGATGATGATGAAAATAATGAATATATCGTTACTATCCCCAAGCGTGGATATAAACTCACCGCGCCGGTAATATGGTGTGCTGAAGAAATGGAATTGACGCCTGAACAATCCGATATTATGTCTGATACTCCGCCACCGACCAATGCCCCCACCATTACCGCACCTCAATTAACGGATAATCAGCCGCGTAAATATCATCATTTCCGTGTTGTTATCGTTTGGGCTATATTTTTACTAGCCGTGCTCAGTTGTGTATTTATGGTTGCAAAAACAGCAATTAAATCTAATTTAACGACGACCAATACTCAGCTTCTGCTGAATCCACTTGATATTGATATACACCTCGTTAATGGAAATGCATGTAATAACTGGAATTTACAGCTTTTTTATGCCGTTGGCTTAGGAAGCCTGGTGACATCCACGCTTAACACATTTTCTAATTATATGGTGCATGACAAAATAAACTACAGCGGCCATGTTTCGGGGAATTCAGGGAAAACGTTAACGCTGGAGTTTCTCAATCAACGTCACTATCGCGCACAGCAATGTTTTATGTCTGTCCGCCTGGTCGATCATGCGAACGGCGAGGTTATGCTGGATAAACGTTACTTCATTACGGGGTCTAATGAGGTTGCGATCCAGAATGATTTACTGAGCAATTTATCATCGGCGCTTTCGCTATCCCGGTCAGACAAAATGACGGAAATGATGAGCCATTATCAACCCATTAAAAGTCAGTCTCTGGCACATTTTTTTGAAGCACATCAGTTGTTAATGCAGGGGGATGCTGCATCGCTAAACAAAGCCAGTGAAATCCTCGAAGACGTGGCGAAACAGTCCCCGGAATTTACCTATGTTAATGCTGAAAAAGCATTGATCGATATTTTTCGCCATACGCAGCAGTTGCTTGATGACAAACAGCTTAAAACGTTATATGCCTCGATGGAGAAAATTCGTAACAGCCCAGGGATCAAGGATTCAGCGATTTACTATCAGATTAAAACTGTCGATTTGTTAGATCGTGGCAACGTGGAGGAGGCGTATCAGGCAATTAATCTTGGTATCAGAAATGAGCTCTCCTGGCTAAACTATATCCTGCTGGGAAAAGTCTACGAAATGAAAGGCGAAAACCGTCTTGCTGCTGATGCCTATATTACCGCATTTAATTTTCGTCCTGGTGAAAACACGCTGTACTGGATTAAAAACGGAATATTCCAGACATCACTAAACCGCATCGTACCCTACCTTGAAAATTATTCTTCAGCAGAATAAATGAAGCCTTATCATATTTTTTCTTAAATAATATGATAAGGCGTTTTTTTCATGTCATCAGTCACCGTATTTATATTTTACGTAATCCATCATAAGTCAGATGAACTACGGTTTTATTCTTAAGAAAGTTGCTTTAATTGGTTGATAATAAACAAGATTTATCTTTTCATGATAACCGTAGATAATCCAGATAACCTTTATGGATCTCTAAAAAACATCATTTATATATCGTTTATTGTTTATTCATTTTATCTTTAGGACTTCATTCTCCTGAATTAGTACTCTTTTCTGTAGTCGGCCAGTCTTCAGCGTTGTTTACATGTTGACTAGTGCCTTGAATATTAAATCCAGGAGATTGAAAATATGAGTTCTGCCAAACAGATCGGGCTATTTGCCTGCACTGGCGTGGTAGCCGGTAATATGATGGGCAGCGGGATTGCATTATTACCCGCGAATCTTGCCAGCATTGGTGGTATTGCTATCTGGGGATGGATTATCTCTATTATTGGCGCGATGTCGCTGGCCTATGTTTATGCCCGCCTGGCGACCAAAAACCCGCAACAAGGTGGTCCAATTGCTTATGCAGGGGAAATATCTCCGGCATTCGGTTTCCAGACCGGTGTTCTTTATTACCATGCGAACTGGATCGGTAACCTTGCTATTGGTATTACCGCAGTCTCTTATCTTTCTACTTTCTTCCCTGTATTAAATAGCCCAATTCCAGCCGGCATTGCCTGTATTGCTATCGTCTGGATCTTTACGTTCGTCAACATGCTTGGCGGTACCTGGGTGAGTCGTTTGACGACGATTGGCCTGATACTGGTTCTGATTCCTGTCGCATTGACTGCTGTTATTGGCTGGCACTGGTTTGATCTGGCGACTTACCAGGCGAACTGGAACACCTCCGGTACGACTGACAGCCGCGCTGTGATTAACAGTATTCTGCTCTGCCTGTGGGCTTTCGTTGGCGTTGAATCTGCTGCGGTGAGCAGCGGCATGGTGAAGAATCCAAAACGCACCGTTCCGCTGGCAACCATGCTGGGCACGGCAATGGCCGGTATCGTTTATATTGCCGCAACCCAGGTGCTTTCCGGGATGTTCCCTGCCGACCGTATGGCTGCTTCTGGTGCTCCGTTCGCCGTTAGCGCCGCGACGATGTTTGGCGGCTGGGCCGCACCGGTGGTTTCTGCTTTTACCGCTTTCGCCTGTCTGACTTCCCTCGGTTCCTGGATGATGCTGGTTGGCCAGGCGGGTGTCCGTGCGGCAAACGACGGCAACTTCCCGAAAGTTTATGGTGATGTTGACAGTAATAACATCCCTAAAAAAGGCCTGCTGCTTGCAGCTGTGAAAATGACAGCCCTGATGGTGTTGATCACGGTGATGAACTCTACCGGTGGTAAAGCTTCTGACCTGTTTGGCGTGCTAACCGGGATCGCCGTGCTGTTAACCATGCTTCCTTACTTCTACTCCTGTGTTGATCTGATTCGTTTCGAAGGCGTCAACCTGCGCAACTGCGCCAGCCTGGTTTGTTCAGTGCTGGGTTGTGTCTTCTGCTTCATCGCTCTGTCAGGCGCCACGTCCTTCGAGCTGACCGGTACATTTATCGTCAGCCTGATAATCCTGATGTTTTACGGTCGTAAATTGCACCAGCGCGAACATGCTGCTGACGACGTTAGCAGCGTAGACACCCACTAATTCCCTTCGTTTCTCTGCGTTCCTCTCGTTCTCCCACAACGAGACGGGAGGAGCCAGCTCTATCAGGAGATATAAATATGAACGTTATCGCGATAATGAATCAGATGGGTGTTTACTTTAAAGAAGAGCCTATCCGTGAATTGCATTGCGCCCTTGAAAAACGAGGCTTCCACGTTGTCTATCCAAACGACCGCGAAGATCTGCTGAAGCTGATTGAAAATAATGCTCAACTTTGCGGCGTGATCTTCGACTGGGATAAGTACAATCTTGCGCTGTGCGAAGAAATCAGCGCCATGAATGAGTACATGCCACTGTATGCGTTTGCAAATACTCACTCTACCCTGGATGTCAGCCTTAACGAGCTGCGTATGCAGGTGCGTTTCTTCGAATACGCGCTGGGCGCGGCGGAAGATATCGCCTTAAAAATCAAGCAAAATACTGACGAATATATCGATACCATTCTGCCGCCACTGACCAAAGCCCTGTTCAAATATGTTCGTGAAGGTAAGTACACATTCTGTACCCCTGGTCATATGAGCGGTACGGCATTCCTGAAAAGCCCGGTCGGTAGCATTTTCTATGACTTCTTTGGTGCAAACACCATGAAGTCAGACATCTCCATCTCGGTATCTGAGCTGGGATCTCTGCTGGATCACTCTGGTCCGCACAAAGAAGCGGAAGAGTATATTGCTCGCGTGTTCAACGCTGAACGCAGCTATATGGTCACCAACGGTACGTCAACCGCTAACAAAATCGTCGGCATGTATTCCGCTCCGGCGGGCAGTACTGTGCTGATTGACCGTAACTGCCACAAATCGCTGACCCATCTGATGATGATGAGCGATATTACGCCGATCTACTTCCGCCCGACCCGTAATGCTTACGGTATTTTAGGCGGTATTCCGCAGAGCGAATTTCAGCATGAAACCATCGCCAAACGCGTGCAAGAAACTCCGAATGCCACCTGGCCTGTACATGCTGTTATTACCAACTCGACTTATGACGGCCTGCTGTACAACACCGATTACATCAAGAAAACGCTGGACGTAAAATCCATCCACTTTGATTCCGCTTGGGTGCCTTACACCAATTTCTCGCCAATTTACAAAGGTAAATGCGGGATGAGCGGTGGTCGTGTTGAAGGTAAAGTGATTTACGAAACTCAGTCTACGCATAAATTGCTCGCGGCGTTTTCTCAGGCATCCATGATCCATGTGAAAGGGGATGTCAACGAAGAGACGTTCAGCGAAGCCTATATGATGCACACCACGACTTCACCGCATTACGGTATTGTTGCATCGACTGAAACTGCTGCGGCAATGATGAAAGGAAATGCCGGTAAGCGTCTGATTGATGGCTCTATTAATCGTGCAATCAGGTTCCGTAAAGAGATTAAACGCTTAAAAGGTGAATCAGAAGGTTGGTTCTTTGATGTCTGGCAGCCAGAGCAGATTGACCAGGTTGAATGCTGGCCGCTCAATTCTGACAACGGCTGGCATGGTTTCCAGAACATTGACAACGAGCATATGTATCTGGACCCGATCAAAGTCACTCTGCTGACGCCGGGTATGACGAAAGACGGCACGATGGACGATTTCGGTATTCCAGCAAGCATTGTGGCGAAATACCTTGATGAACACGGCATTATTGTTGAGAAAACCGGTCCTTATAACCTGCTCTTCCTTTTCAGCATTGGTATCGATAAAACCAAAGCTCTGAGCCTGTTGCGTGGCCTGACCGAGTTCAAACGCGCCTTTGATTTAAACCTGCGTGTGAAAAACATGCTGCCGTCACTGTATCAGGAAGATCCTGAATTCTATGAAGACATGCGTATTCAGGAACTGGCGCAGAACATTCATAAACTGATTTCTCACCATAATTTGCCGGATCTGATGTATCGCGCGTTCGAAGTTCTGCCTGAAATGGTGGTAACGCCGTATCGTGCATTCCAGAAAGAACTGCATAGCGAAGTAGAAGAAGTTTATCTGGATGACATGGTCGGTCGCGTTAACGCCAATATGATCCTGCCGTATCCTCCGGGTGTACCGCTGGTGATGCCTGGCGAAATGATCACCGCTGAAAGCCGTCCGGTACTGGAGTTCCTGCAGATGCTGTGTGAAATTGGCGCGCATTATCCGGGCTTTGAAACCGATATTCATGGTGCGTATCGTCAGGCCGATGGCCGTTATACCGTGAAAGTACTTAAGTAATTAAAGTAGTAAATTGATATAACAGTTTATTTCCTTCTGTCTTATATCGATCTATTGGAAGGGGCCGGTGAATACATGCTGTCGTTCACCGGCTTTATTTTTGCCCGCTGCTTACTCCTCTTTTAGCCATATTATCAATACCTCCTGGCCGCTAAACTAAGGCCAAATCCTGATGGTTTTCTCTTACGCTGAGTGTCAGTATGTGATAGTGCACATACAGAGAAAATAAATTTTGGCACAAAAATCAAAAATAAGATAAAGACTTTATTCACACCCGGATTTAGAACAAAACAGCATTTTAGATAAATATTGCTCTGTAAAAGATATACCCGCTATTAACCAGGATAGAAAAAGGAGAAGCAAGATGGAAGGATATGAGATTATGTTCAGCAACCGAAAAGTTAAGTTTAGTCATCATGTGTCGATAATTTTTTTACTCAGCGTTATTGGTTTTTTTGCGGTGATAGCAGGAATAGTTCTGTTGTGGCATAATTATAATTTATAGGCAGTGCCTGAGTTTTTCGTTTTACTATCAGGTTATCACATGAAGTAAGCGCTTACATCTACATGGTTCTGTAGGCCGGATAAGGCGTTTACGCCGCATCCGGCAAGAAACTACGTCGGGCTAAATAGCCATTTTGCCGTTACCGCGTACATTCATGATGTCCGCGCGAAAACGGTTAATCAAGGTGCCTGGCGAGCACGTCATTAATTGACTGCTCCAGCTCGTCCATGACCTCTTTTGTCAGACGATTAAATTCAAAAGAGATTGTCCGGCCATTAATGCGTTTACGCGCGTATCTGTCTTTGTCATCAAAAGCCCATAGCGACACCACTTTCGCTTTCTCTTTTTTAGGCAGTGAGATCAGCAAAGAGGATTTTTTCTGAATAAGCTTCAGCAGCTTATTTTTAATCTCATCTTCCGCAAGGCCACCTTCGCTCAGAATAAGATCAATATCTTCTGAAATTTGTTCGATCAGCGTGCTCAGTTCGACATTTTTCTCGGCGAGACTTTCGTCCACCGCAGCGAGTAATTTGTAATCGGAAAAATGAAGCTCCGACTGCACCGGAAACAGGGAAACCAGTTCCTGCGGAACGGATGCCGCCTGCATGGCGCGGGAGACTTTGGCCGGCGACAGTTTTTCCTGTGCGGCTATCTGTTTCTGATTCAGACCAGACGCTTTAAGCGCCATCAGGCGTAACCCGACTTCACGCAGGTTATGTTCTTTCGCCGTCTGAATATCTGCCGCCAGTTTACGAGCTTCATCGGCAGATACTGTTGAAGTGGTGACCAGCACTTTCAGTGGGGTATGGCACAAAATTGCCGCCGCGCGTCTGCGGGAACCATCAATAATTTCCACGCCGTCTTCCCGCTCGATGCCGATGCAAGGGAAAAACTGTTGCAGACGAAGCGTGCGGGTAATGTCTTTCAGGGACTCGCTGGTCAGTGAAGTCTGATCGCGGCCATTGATCTCCTGAATAACATACGTCCCATTTTCAACCTCGTTGGCCGGGATGGTGCGCAGCGAAAAAGTAACATGACGCCCAGTGGAGAGGGTAAAGATTTGCTCCTGAGACGGTCCGCCATCATCCTCGTGCAGCGCAGGGGTTTTGAAGGTACGGCCTATGGTGACTCTCTTGGCGCTCATCATACACCTCCATTGGTTCTGATAAATTCAATGCGGTCGAAGACTGCCCGGGCGAAATCTTCGGCGGCGTGGCGGGCATTTTTCAACGCTTCGCTGCTGCCGATATAGGTGGCTGGGTTTGCCGAGACAACGGTGTCGAAAGACTCACCACAACGCTCAAAGCCATCCAGTCGCGGTAATGCGACATCAAGCATATCGCCGCCAAAAATTTCCTTCGCCAGGCTATGACAAAGCTTATGGTCGGCCTTGTTCGACAGTTTTGACATAAAGCCGATATTGCCTTGCAGATTACATTTCATGCCGGATTCATTAATAATTTCAACCAGTTCAGGGAGCCTGGTTAAATATTTCAGCGTCGAGTGGAAATCAACCTGCGCAGGCGGAACCGGCGTTAACAGCAGATCGGCTGAGGCGATAGCATTTTTGAGAAACGCATCAAGGTGTGGGCCGCTATCGATAAAGATGAAATCGTAATCTTTGCGCAGTTTATCAATCACATTCTCTTTCAACACCGCGTGAACATTCTGTCCAGGCAGGTGTTCGGCGCATAACTCATCCCAGCGTGAGGCGATAAACGCATCTTCAATTGAGGCTGGCAGTACGTCCACGCCCGGCACAATGGAAGGCACGATAAATTCTGAGAGCAACTCCTCACGCGATACATTTTGCAGCATGGCCTGTGCGGAGGTGGCCTCGACCATGCCAATGGCCCGGGTATGGTTGAGGAACATGGTTGCTGAAGACTGCGGATCGAGATCAACGACCAGGATGCGTAAGTCTTCATAAAGCAGGTGAGGGTGGGTGCGTAGCGCATGGGCCAGAGAAACGGTAGAAACCGTTTTAGACACGCCACCTTTCAGGTTGCCGATGAAAACGGCGAATGCCGATGGATAGCGGTCGCGATATTTGGGAACGCCACGGTGATGGTAAATGTCGATAATGTTCTGAATCGACATCGCGTATTTGGTGGAGCTACCGGCGGGGCGCTTATCAAACACATAGCCGCTTTCTTCCATCTCGTTGACGGCGTAGTCCACGCTGGCGCGCGTGAGACGGGGCAGCCGGGCAAGCGCTGCCTTGGCATAGACCTGATAAAACTTGTTTTCCTGCAACTCTTCTTTCTGTGACTGAATTTGTTCGGTAAGAGAAAACAGCATTTTCTCTGAACGTTGCGCAACTTTTAACAGATGGACAGGCGTATCCATGATTTTCTGCCTTTATGCTGAAATGATGAATTTCGTCAAGAATGCTACATACAAGTGGCAAAGTAAACATTTCAGATGCAATAAGGTAAAAATAGCGGGTAGCGTCTCACTTATCCGCTGAGTAGTGAGCGTCTCTGGGCGTTATTCGCCAGATCGGAGCGGGGCAGAAGGGCGAGTCATGTAGTGCTGATGACGTACATAAAGCGTCTGTCTGGATAATATCGTTGTTGTATTGCGTTCAACCTGATGGAACTCTGATAGCACTATTTTCAGCCAATACGCGTCAGGTCAATAGTCCAAAAAAATCGGTAATATCAGGGTATTTTTGATAAAAAATGGCCTGCGCAATAAATGTTGCGCAGGCCATTAGATGTTATTTAAGCTGATGCGGTGGGTAATCTCACTGCGTTAGTCAGGCACCTTTATTGGGTGCTAGCGTGATTTCTGTTTAGCTAATGGTTAAATCCAGATCAATGTTGAAATCAACAGCCCAGCTCCAACGGTTACGGGCCATAAAGTGAATCTGACCAGTGTAATGACCGGGGGGAATCTCACTATTATCACTACGAAGCCATGTAAGTTTGGCGGTGAGATTGGGTGCTGAACAAGAATTATAGGCAGAATTAAAGACGCTTTCTCCACATTGAGTTACGCGGTTACCCCTCAGATGAATCGTATATTGGTTGCCATTTTCATCTGTCACAGGTGTCGTAATTTCCGCATAGCCAGCCCCGGAAGAGAGTGTTTCCGCGCCCATTGTGGGGGAGACAGTGACAAATCCCGCTGAAGCACGAGTTTCTAAAGTAACAGATTTATAGATGGCTGAGTCTGTGTTGATGACCCAGCTATTGGATAGTTTACCGTTAAAGAACACAACGTTGCTGTCCTGTTGTGTCGAACCATTAATGAGAGCAGTGACTGTAGCCTTTCCTTCCTCACGCCCCTTAAGTGTGACAGTTGCGACTCCAGAATTATTTGTCTTCGAAGTTGCAGCAGAAAGGGCGTTCAGCGTCGTCTGCCAGTTAACTGTGGCACCGGGAACCACATTATTATTGATGTCCTTAACCGTAGCGTAATAAGTAGACATATCCGAATCGTCATTGTTAATAAGGTTTTTTGCATACGTTAAATCAAATATCGTTGCTGTTTTAACATCGCCAATAAAGGTGACTCCGGGCGCGGCAAGCTGTGTGCCACTTATTGGCATCGTGGCGGTGACAATTGTTGTGGCTGCGATTTTTGTGTGTCCGGTGATGGTTGCGACGCCCTGGTTATCTGTCAGGCTGCTGGTGCCGTCTAACGTCAGATTTGGGTTGTTACTGGTCCAGTCGACCTGGACACCCTCAACCGGATTGCTATGCGCATCTTTGATTATAACTGACCAGGTCACCAGTTCCTTGTCATCGGCTACGGCCTGGGTTTTGTCCACTTTGCTGTCAGACAGAGTCGCGGTAGCAATGTTGCCAATCATATTCACCGTCACGTTCTGGTGACTGTTATTACTTTCCGCCGTGATGTGCGTGGCTCCGGCCTGGGTGGCAGAATAGGTTATCTCTGTAATACCCTGGTTGTTGGTGTCACTGTAATTATTAGCCTGGAAAATCCCACTGGTATTATCGGAGCTCCAGTTAACACGTTGGTTAATAACAGGATGACCGGATTTGTCCGTTACTGTGGCTTTCAGCGTTATGCTATCACCTGCGATCACATCCGTTGTTGTGGATGGGATGAGCACAGAGACTGTGGCGGTAGTCGCATCGGCACCAAAGCTGATGGTTTCAGATGACTGGTTCACGCCATTAACGGTTGCCACGGCCTGATAAGCGAGCACATCCTCTGAGGTGAGCGTTGCTGTAGCCTGACCCTGGGCGTCGGTTTTTTGCGGACTGCCGGTAAGATGATATTTACCTGTTGCTGGCTGAATCTGCCAGGTCACCTCACTCTGGTTGACGGGGTTCTTGTATTCATCTTCCACGGTGGCGGTCAGGGTAACCACATCCTTGTTATTCGCCATTGCGCTGGTTTTACTGGCGCTGACGTTAACCGGTTTTGCACTCTGTATATCAGGCGTGATGGTTAGCTGAATAGTTTTCTGGCTGTGATTGTCGCTGGATGCCGTAATGGTGGTGGCTTTCGCGAGCGTGCTGCTGTAAGTCACCTTCACGTTACCCTGCGCATCGGTGTTCGACGTTGTTTCACTGAAAACACCTGCGGCATTGTCAGACTGCCAGACAACAGGTTTATTCGCGACCGGGTGACCGGATGCGTCCAGAACCTGGGCGGTCAACGTAACAATACCTTTACCGGCTGTGACACTGGTGTTATCTGCCGTCAGGCTTTGCAGCGTAGCAGACGTCGCGTCCTCAGTGAATTTCACTGTACCTGATGTTGCCAGTGCTCCGCTGGCAACATGGCCAATGTTACCGCTGATCTGATGCTCCCCACGTTGTTTTGAGGTCAGAGATACCGTCACTTTACCATTGCTGTCTGACGTGCTGGACGCTGCCGACAGAAGACCCGTTGCAGGTATCGCCGCCCAGTTGATGCTGATGCCCGGCAGCGGGTTATTGTTTGCATCCACCACAATCCCCGTGAAAACAATTTCATCGGTGCCGTTAGCGAGTGCGTTCTGTTTACTGAGTTTCAGGTCGGTAAGCTGCGCAGTGCGGGCGTCACCGATAAAGGTTACCAGTGGCGCATTAAACGCACTGCCTGCTTCTGCCTGTGCGGAGAGGCTGACCGTACCGGCTTTGAGCGCCAACAGTGTAACGGACGCGACGCCCGAAGCACCGGTTGTTGCGCTCGGTGCTGAAAGCGTAACAACCGTACCAGAAGCGCTCCAGGTCACTTTATGATTTGCAACAGGGTTGCCTTTAGCATCTTTTACTGCTGCGGTGTAGGTAATAAGCTCCTTGCCGTCGGCAATAGCCTGCGTTTTATCCACGGTGACGCCAGTCACTTTTGCCGAAGTGCTGTCGGCAATAAAGTGCAGACTTTGTGAACCTACTGCGGCACCTGTCGCGGTGCTGGCGGAAACAACCACATCCCCGCTTGACTGTGACGTTAGTGTTACCACGCTGTTGCCACTGGCATCGGTGGTGTTCTGCGTGCTACTGAGCGTTCCCTTACCGGACGTAATAACCCACTTCACCTGGCTGCCGATCACCGGATGCTTACTGGCATCAGTGACTAGCGCCGTCAATTGAATGGCATCATTCAGGTTGGCGACGGCAGTTTTTTTGTCGGCGTTAAGTGAAGTTACCGCGGCGGTTTTACTGTCCGCCATAAAGTGCAGGACCGGAGACGCCAGCTTCTGCCCCTGCAGCGTGGCAGTCAGCGTAACCTCTTCCACCGCCGGAGAACTGACCTGGACTGTGACATGTCCCTGCTCGTCCGTCTGGGTGGTCGTAGCGGTTAACTGTGCGGTGTTGCTGGTTGAACTCCAGTCGATCTGGACATTCTTTAACGGATTACCCTGTGCGTCTTCTGCGACAGCAGTCAGCGTAGCGCTGTCCTTTCCGTCGGCCAGCAGGGTGGTTTTATCCGGTGAAATGCTTTTCAGCACGGCGCTTTTGGCGTCGGCAACAAACGTCAGCGTGGTGGTTTGTTTCGCTGCACCGTTCGCGGTGGTGGCGGAAACAGTTGTCTGCCCGGCGTGTGTGGAGGTGAAATGCATGGTTGCAACCCCCTGATTATCCGCAAGGCTGTTGGTGCTGGCGAAGATCAGCTTCGGATCGTTGCTGCTCCAGTTAACCTGTGCGCCAGGCAGGATATTGCCGTTTGCATCTTTCACCGTGACCGACCATGTTATCTGTTCATTGCCATCGGCTACGGCCTGGGTTTTGTCCACTTTACTGTCAGACAGGGTCGCGGTGGTCATATCACCGATAATATTCACCGTTATATCCCGGCTGGTTTGATTGGAACTCGCCGTGATATGCGTGGCACCGGAACGGGTGGCCTTATATTTCATCTCCGCGATACCCTGACTGTTGGTTTCGCTGGCAGCAGCTGGCGAGAAATCGCCAGTGGTGTTATCAGAACTCCAGTAAACTATTTGCTTTGCAACAGGGTGGCCGCTGCTGTCAGTGACTACGGCCCGTAGCGTAATGATATCTTTGCCCGCAACAATATCGGATGTTGTGGACGATGTCAGGGCGGCAACACCGATGGTGGCTGCGTCGACATCAAAGTTGATGGTTGCAGACGATTTGTTCACACCGTTAGCGGTTGCCACGGCCTGACAGGCGACCACATCCTCTGAAGCCAGCGTTGCGGTAACCCGGCCCTGATCATCGGTTTTTTGTGGGCTACCGGTAAGATGATACTTACCTGCCGGTTGGATCTGCCAGTTAACATCACTCTGGCTGACGGGGTTTTTGTATTGATCTTCCACTCTGGCGGTCAGGGTGACCACATCCTTGCCATTCGCCGTTGCGCTGGTTTTATTGACACTGACATCAACAGGTTTTGCGCTCTTGACATCGGGCGTGATGGTTAGCTTCACGGTTTTCTGACTGTTATTGTCACTGGATGCGGTGATCGTGGTGGCCTGTGCACGGGTGCTGCTGTAGGTCACCTTCGCATTACCCTGGGCGTCGGTATTCGAGGTGGTTTCACTGAAAACCCCCGCGGCATTGTCAGACTTCCAGACGACAGATTTATTCGCCACCGGATGGCCGGATGCGTCCAGCACCTGAGTGGTCAGCGTGACGCTGCCTGTACCGGCGGTGATACTGGTTTTGTCTGCATTCAGGGCAGACAGGCTGGCCGTGGCGGCATCCTCGGTGAATATCACGCTGTTTGAGGTAATTGCTTTACCGTTCACCAGAGCGGTAACCTGATGCGCCCCGCGTTGTTTTGAAGCCAGGGATACCGTCACGTTACCGTTGCTGTCTGACGTACCAGAGGCCGCGGACAGGTGGCCAGTGGCAGGTGTTGCGCTCCAGTTGATGCTGATACCCGACAGCGGGTTACTGTTCGCATCCATCACTGTACCCGTGAAGGTGACTTCATCGGTGCCGTTGGCGAGCGCATTCTGTTTACTGATTTTAAGGTCAGTAAGCTGTGCGGTGCGGGTGTCTCCGGTAAAGGTTACCGGGGAAGCATTAAACGCAACGCCTGCTTCAGCCTGTGCAGAGAGGCTGGCTGTACCGGCTTTCAGCGCCGACAGTGTGACCGAGGTTATCCCGGAAGCATCAGTTTGCGTGGTTGCTGCAGAAAGGATGACGCCAGCGCCGGAGGCATGCCATGTTACTTTATGGCTTGCCAGGGCGTTGCCTTTCTCATCTTTTACTGTCGCGATGTAGGTTACAGATTCTTTTCCGTCGGCAACGGCGTGTTTTTTATCCACGGTGACGTCGGTGACTTTTGCCGAAGTGCTGTCGGCAATAAAATGCAGGTTATGAGAAGCCACTGCGCTACTGCCTGCGGTGCTGGCAGTAACCACCACATCCCCGCTTGAGGCTGACGTCAGCATGACCTTGCTGTAACCACTGGCATCGGTGGTGTTCTGCTCGGTGCTGAGTACCCCTTTACCGGACGTAATGGTCCACTTCACCGGGCTGCCGGATACAGGATGCTGGTGTGCATCGCAAATCAGTGCAGTCAGCTGAATGGCGTCATTCAGGTTGGCAATGGCGGTTTCTTTACTGGTGTTAAGCGACGTTACCGCAGCACTTTTATTATCAACCGTAAAATGCAACGTCGGGGAGGTCATCTTCTTCCCCTGGAGGGCAGCCGTCAGTGCCACATCTTCCACAGCAGAGGAGCTAACCTGGGTTGTAGCTTTGCCTTCGTCATCCGTCAGCGCGGTTGTCGGGGCAAAATGCGCGGTAGTACTGAGGGTACTCCAGTCGATCTGGACATTTTTTAATGGGTTACCTAACGCATCTTCTATAATAACGGTTAGCGTTGCGCTCTCTTTCCCGTCGGCCAGCAGCGTGGTCTTATCCGGTGTAATATTTTTCAGCACGGCGCTTTTGGCGTCGGCCGCAAAAGTCAGAGGAATGGAGTGTTTTGGTACCGCTTTCCCGGTTGTCTTGTCTCCGGTGGTGGCGGAAACGGTAACCTGTCCGGCACTGGTGGAGGTGAGAAGCATGGTTGCCACGCCATTCTCGTTGGTTTGGCTCTGGCTGCCAGCCAGATGTGCTGTGGTACTACCGGAACTAATGGCCCAGTTCACGGTCTGGTTTGGTAAAGGGTGGTTGCTGGTATCGGTCACGATGGCCTGCAGGATGATAGTGTCCTGGCCATTGGCGATAGCACCGGTTTTATCGCCATCAATCTGGCTGATCACTGCGTTGGCATTATCCGCAATAAACTGCAGCGCTTCACTTTTAATCATTTCGCCGTTATCGAGATGGGCGCTGATTGTTGTACTCAGGAGCTGGGAACTGGTCAGCGAGATGCTGGCGTTCCCCTGGGCATCGGTGCGAGCGGACGTTGCCGACAGGAGAGCTTGCGCATTATCCGTGGTCCAGGTAACGGGGACGCCCGATACAGGATTCCCCGTTGCATCCACGACGTGTGCAGTGAGGCTGATGGCATCTTTGCCGTTAGCCAGGGCTGACGGCACAGATGCGGTTATCCCGTGGGCAGCAAAGCGCTCGCTGGCAGCGGGAGATTCCAGAGTAATGGTTGTGCTGCTAATCTTCTGAGTTTTGTTATAGAAAACATCGACAGTTGTCTGTCCAGGCATATTGCCGGCATGGAAAGTACTGACATACACACCGGGCGAGGTTTCTTTAAACGCTGAGATACTGGCTGGCACCTGCGTTGGCGCGGTTGCCGGAGAGAGGTTGGTTTTCTTTTGCAGCCTGGCTTTCTTTTGTGGCTTCTGTTGTTTTGAGTTGGCTTGCGTGATTTGAGCACTGAGGTTAGCTGCCTGACCGGTGACTTTCTCACCACTGGCGGTGGTCAGCGTCACGCTAATCGGTGTGCTGCTTGCTCCGTCCGCTGGCAGCGTCATTTTAGCGGCGCTGGCGGTGGTGACTGCGTGTTGAATATTAAAACTGTCAACCTGCACAGTCATGTACGCCGGTGGCGACTGGTTACCTTTCGTATCCAGAGCCGTCGCGGAAACAACATAGACATTCTTCACGGCGTTGCCGGTATGATAATGCGGGAATGTGACGGACCAGGCGCCATTTTTCTCGCTGATGTTGCCGCCGTTTTTCAGCAGACTGTCGGCCTGCCAGTGGATGTGATCAAGGGGATATTTGCTCTTTACCTGCACATTTACCGGCAGGGTCATAGATTCAGTGCCGGAAATTTTATCCTGCAGGGTCAGCCAGATAACCTGTTGCTTACGGTACTCCAGCACAATGTCGTTGTTTCTGTTTACCAGCTCGTAACGGCTACCCATCAGCGTTCTGCTGGCGCCGACGGCGTCTGGATCGAGATGGCTCGCCAGGGATTCGCCCATTTTCCAGTTGAGATTGAGGTTCACCTGGGTGTCGTTCTGATCACCTTTACCCATTTTTTGGTTCAGGCCCACGGTCATCAGTGGGAATGGCGTGTAGTTGACGCCCAGCGTCATGGCCCACGAGTTGCTCAGGCGCTTATCACTGCTATTCTGCGAGAGTGCCACTTCCTCACCAAAGTACTGCTCCCACGCCAGTTCTGCGCCTAACTGTGGATAAACGGGTAAATACCCCTCGGCGCGAATGTCATAGCCATTGGCGACGCGTTCCTGATAATCGTCATAGCGTTTTGAATTCTTCCAGCCGGAAAGTCGGCGGTAACCGTTTGCGCTCAGGCGGAAGAAATCGCCACCCAGCTCCGTACCGACGCCCAGACGCTGATGCTTATTACCGGAGAGCTGCTGGTCATAAAAAGTGTTGACGCCCCACATCCAGTGGTCAGCGAAGTAACGATAACCAATACCGATATTGGCTATATCGCGGTTATCATTGCGGCGGGCGCCAACCTGGGTAAACACGAGATCCTGCTTCTTGTTATCGTAAAGAGGGACCAGGAGATCCACGCTGGCATTATTGAGTGCCATTTTGCGGTCCAGGGTCGCGTTAACTTTGGCGGTTCCGAACTGCTGCAACCACTGTTGCACTTCACTGGTGGCAATCGAAGAAGTGCTGCCGATGGCTGAGGATATCAGCGCATCTGTTCTGTTGCTCTGCTTTAATAATTCAGCCGTGCTGGTAATGATCGAAGCGATTTTTTTATCGTCACCATCATCCTGTGCTGCCGTTTTTGCAGAGTGCTTTCCTTTTTCTTCTTGTTTGGATTTATTCTCCGGCGAATTCGTTGCTGCCTGAGCAGGGAACGTAAAAACAAAGGAGTTCATAAAAATAACCGTGAGCTGCAAAAATATTTGCAGGCAGGCCGTGAGTCTCTGTTTCATAATAACATCAGTCTGTTGTTTGAAATTTGTTAATAGACGGCGGACAGTATTTAAATATATCCGTGCCAATCTTCCTTAAAGTACTTTTTTCTTCTGTTCAAATTGCCTGAGGCAGACGGCGGAACAGTGTATTGCTGACGTTTATTTGCACGTCGGTGTAATGTGTTTAATTTGTATCTCCTGGCCTGGGAGGTGATAGAAACTAAAGAATGTTAATGATTTTTTGTTAATAATGGAATATTCGGATAGTTATGGTTTTATGTGTATTTTTTAATGAAAACATACTGTTGCGTATAACAGTTGCTATAATTCCTGGTAATGTTGTTTATAACTAGAATATATAGGTCTGGTTGCTATGTGAAATCACAGCATAAAATTCCATTATTACTGCGTTGGTTGGCGTCGATGCTATAGTGATTTATCTTTGTGATATGATTATATGTATGTATATCAATCAATTATATTTCTTTGGAGTTGTGTTGTATTTTGAGTTACGTTGTTTGAGTTTTTATTAGGGGTTTTACCTTAATTTGTTCTGATGTCAATGAATGTTCTATTTTAAAATGTGGAATAACCACGTAATTCTGCATAATTTGATTGATTGCAGTCGCGGGATGTATGGCATTATGGGCTGTAAAAATATCATAGTCCAATCAGGTTAAATATATCCATAAATGACAGCATTTCCATCATTTAGTCAGTAGTAATTGCTGCTGAGGTATAACTGAAAAATTTATCGGTGCGCTGATGTCAGTCATAAGGCATATCCACCAGGTTATAAGGGTAAAAGCGATGTTTAAAAGAGTATTACTTACCGGGGCAGGTTTACTTGCATTAACGCCATTGGCATATGCTGACCAGAGCGTTAACTTTTCTCCTGAGAGTGTGTCAGTTGAAACTTCCCTTTCGGTGTTAAACGGGGAGTCTCGCGAATTTGTTTATGATGAAGGGGTTAAAGCAAGCCAGCTTAACTGGAAAATAAACAATGCGCCGATTATTAAAGCAGGTATTACCTGGGAGCCATTATCATGGTTGTCGCTGAATGCTAATGGGTGGACAACGCTGGCATCTCGCGGTTCAGGTATGGATGATTATGACTGGTCTTATCCTTCGCAAAGCCACTGGAGTGACTGGTCTGGCAGTCCTGACACGCACCTGAATTTTGCCAACCAGTTTGATCTGAACCTTACTGGCTGGTTGCTGAAAGAAGATAGCTTTAAGCTCGGTGCTTTGGTGGGGTATCAAGAAACCCGTTTTAGTTGGCTGGCCGAGGGCGGGCATTATTCCTATGATAATGGTGCTAATGAGGGCGATTTCCCGCGAGGTGAGCGTACCATTGGTTACCAGCAGAAATACCGGGTGCCTTACTTAGGGCTGAAGGGTCAATATATTTACCAGGATTTTGATATCACAGCCCAGTTTAAATTCAGTCCGTGGGTAGAAGCGCGTGACCATGATGAGCATTACCTGCGTGACTTGAGTTTTAATGAAAGTGCCAGTAATTCAAACTATTACTCAGGGACTATCAATGCGGGATATCACATTACTTCTCAGGCTCGTGTCTTCACTGAACTGAGCTGGACGCGTTTTTCTGAAGGCAGGGGTGACACAGCTGTACGTGATAAAGTCACAGGTGACTCTGAACATTACAATGATGCTGCGGGTATTCAAAACTATAACTACGCCATTGGCGCAGGGATTGAGTACCGCTTCTGATGGTTAAATGCGTCTTCGGGGGCAGTAAACGCCCCCGAATTTAAATAAAAATTACGTAGTTACAACATCCTGATAGTTTACCCATCCGTTGCAGCAGCCGTCTTGCCAACATTAAGTACCTTTAGTCAGTAACACTCTGGTGAAAGATTCAGTTATCCGCTATGTATAGTAATTGCTACACAGCAATAATCTGCTATGCTGTATAGCAAATGCTATACGGAGTGTTACCATGAAATCAGATGTCCAACTCAACCTTCGCGCCAGAGAATCCCAGCGGGCGCTGATAGATACGGCAGCAGAAATTCTGCATAAGTCGCGCACGGATTTTATCCTCGAAATGGCTTGCCAGGCCGCAGAGAATGTCATTCTTGAACGCAGGGTGTTTAATTTGAACGAGGAGCAGTATGCCGAGTTTATCGATATGATCGATGCACCGGTAGAATCTAACCCAGCATTAGAAAAACTTCTGGCAAGGAAACCACAGTGGGATTTGTAACTCAGCCTGAACCTTTATCGAGTTCTCATCAACTTGCGGAATTTGTTAGCGGTGAGGCTGTTCTGGATGAATGGTTAAAACACCGAGGCTTAAAGAATCAGGCGCTTGGGGCTGCGCGGACGTTTGTTATCTGCAAGCAAGAGACAAAACGTGTAGTTGGTTATTACTCACTTGCAACCGGTAGTGTGAATCATGTCGAAGCAACGGGAAATATTCGCCGTAATATGCCTGACCCCATACCGGTGATTATCCTGGCTCGTCTGGCGGTCGATCTTTCATTCCACGGTAAAGGACTGGGCGCCGATCTGCTTCATGATGCGGTATTGCGATGCTATAGAGTCGCTGAAAATATTGGTGTTCGCGCCATTATGGTTCATGCACTTACTGACACTGCCCGACGCTTTTACCTGCATCATGGTTTTAAAGCATCACAAACGCAGGAGAGAACGTTGTTTCTCCGACTGCCGTAATAATGGGGGGCAAGGGAGATTGAAATGTGCATACCGAGGCCTTCCAGATGTGTCATTTAACATAATCTTTGTTATATGTACTTTAAAATCAATAAGTTACTTTTTTATGCGATTCATTGTACGCACTTAGGCATGGCTTGCGATAAATGTCACTCGGCCCCAGTCGGTTAACAGAACAGCAATATAGAACATTAAGCGCGATAGGTCAGTTATAGACGCGGACGGCGCTGTTGAGTGTCTGCTGTGAAGCAGACATTTAATTAAATAAATGACGGGATAACGATATTGCTCGTTCTCCACGGTTTACGGATTTTAAGCAAAGCTTTTTGTAAGTTATCAATTGTCACAGATCCAAGAGCAATCCTACAACGCTTATAGCGTTTATGCCTTGGGGTATACCCTAACTGTGCGACCATCGCTTACCACAAGCGAAAATTTCAATTTCATCTGGCGTGAGCCAACAACAATGAATAGCGGGTCCTTTGGGTTTCGATCACCGGTAGTTACGGTTAATCATCTTCTGCTGTACCAAGGGATGAAAAGGCTCAGGGTTCCTCCCCAGAATACGCCATCAATAAGTCCTGTTACACCGCCAAACAACATACAAAAACTTGCGGATGACCGTAATCCCGGTTGCAGATAAATGGCTGAAGTAAGTATGAACTTCATGCAAAAAGTAATCACAATCAGCCCCAGGGTCAGCGGCGTCCCAGCCCTGATAATCATGCCCGGATTATCTGAATCTCTCAGCGGTGGCTGTAAGCGCCACAACCTGTATCCAAGAGCCGTGCCTGCGAGCAGTCCTGCTGCCATCATTGAAAGGCTTGCGCCAGCAAGTGCTGTCTCAGTGATAACACCATATGCCCCCCAGACAAGAAAAAGCACTGGGAGAAAAAACAACCGCCTGATTGTCATCTCCCGGACATAAAGAGCAGCAAAGCCGCGTCGCAGTAAAAAAGCCAGCAGGATCCATATCCAGACAGGTGTATCTCTTAAAAAGATTGCAATATTCATAAGTTGTCCCAGTTACGAAAGTTAATCTTTTTCAGTACAGGTGAATCGGCACACCATTACTTTTCAGTGGTATTGTTATTCGATATTTTATTTCCTGACCGAAGAATTTTCTGCAACCTGCGTTGTTGCCATAAGGCGATTTTCCCTCGCATGATAAACACGCGTATTCCCCTGAGTATGACAAGTCCTCCCCATATAACAGCTACCACAACGGACCAGTAACTTTCCGGGGTAAACAGAGAGTTAATTATCATTAATGCTGTGCATACCAGAACAGCAGTAACCAGAATCCGATAAAACCGGGTTTCCTGTGCTACCTGAATTTTGGCTTCGCTGATGCGTTCATCAAGAGCCTGGCTGGCAACGTAAGTCTCTTCCGAGAGATCAGAAACATTTATATCAAAGGCTGAAGCAATCGCACTGAGTGTTTCCAGACTCGGCTTCTGGCCTTTTTCAGTTCGCTGCACAGTCCTTACAGAAAGAGAGGCGACTTCAGCCAGTTGTTCCTGCGACCATGCCTTTCTCAGACGATATGTTTTCACCTTTTCAGCGACAGTCATCATTGTTCCCGTTCTCTGCAATGTCTGTGACAATAATACTTGCACATCAGTCCGGCACCGTATACGACACCACCATGACAGCAAGGCGACACGCCAGTGTCATAAGGTCGGACCCCTGCACATTCAGTTGGGTCTGGGGTTGGGTGACAGCCGCAGCTTCCCGTTCTTTCCGTCGACTTCCAGCATCAGCGGAACGTCTGAATTTATGCTGAATATAGAGAAACTGAAGTAAAAGAGGAGCAGGGTTACCCCTTACTGGTGATGCCGCAGTAATGATGATTATCTCGTCTTATCCGGATTCCGGTCACAAGGTTATGCTCCGTTTTTGTGGATAACCAGCTGTCCGTCAGCATGGATCAACATATCATTCACCCGGCATAGTGGATTACCTACATACGGCTCGCGAGTCCTGCGACCAGTGTCTGTCATGATGGTGGACGCAGGGCTACCTGCGGCAAACTCCGATTCAGCCATGAAGCACACTATACCGGGTGCGCACTTTCACTGGATCCACTACACAGGGTACAGCTTTCACTTCAGTATC
Source organism: Escherichia sp. E14S1 (assembly GCF_004211995.1). Lineage (NCBI taxonomy): Bacteria > Pseudomonadati > Pseudomonadota > Gammaproteobacteria > Enterobacterales > Enterobacteriaceae > Escherichia > Escherichia sp. E14S1. The sequence continues at coordinate 1,418 of NZ_RHJQ01000017.1, read as the reverse complement.
ATCGCGTTATCAGAGCCGATCATCATTCACGATACACTGTACCAGGTAAAGTTTCCTAACCGTGCCATCACGCTATCAGGTATGGTGGCAATGACGTGATCCACTATATCGGGTACTGATCACATTCTTGGCTAAAATACACACAAAACACACAGAAAAGTCAGAAGAAAATGGACTGCATCGGGGTAATGGGGCTGACGCCACCCGGTGTAGTGGAGATGCACTATACCTGTATGGTCGTTTTTATCCGCGATCGCGGCTATCGCAGTGTTTATCCCGTAAAGCGGATAAAATGCGTTTGCAGATTGACTTTATCCTCACTAAAGGATAAAACTGAAAATATCCCCTAAAGCGGATAAACTTCTTGTGGACGTATGGCATGATAAGCTTTCCGATGATCTATAGCCCAACGCAATTAGCAAATGCAATGAAACTGGTTCGTCAGCAAAATGGCTGGACGCAGAGCGAGCTGGCGAAAAAAATCGGTATAAAACAGGCGACCATTTCCAATTTCGAAAACAACCCTGACAACACCACGCTAACAACATTTTTTAAGATATTACTGTCGCTTAAGCTATCAATGACGCTATGCGACACGAAAAATGCCTCGCCAGAATCAACTGATCAGCAAGATCTGGAGTGGTAATGCCTAAACTTGTCACGTGGATGAACAACCAGCGGGTAGGCGAGTTGACGAAGCTGGCCAACGGTGCCCATACCTTTAAGTATGCGCCGGAGTGGTTAGCCAACCGTTATGCCAGGCCATTGTCGCTTTCGCTGCCATTGCAGAGGGGGAATATCACCTCTGATGCCGTATTTAACTTCTTCGATAACCTGTTACCCGATAGCCCGATTTTACGCGACCGGATCGTTAAACGTTATCATGCTAAATCCAGACAACCGTTTGATTTATTGTCAGAAATAGGGCGAGACAGCGTTGGCGCCGTGACGTTATTACCAGAAGACGAAACCGTAACGCGCCCGATAATGGCATGGGAAAAGCTTACTGAAGCCAGACTTGAAGAAGTATTAACGGCTTATAAAGCAGATATCCCGCTAGACATGATTAGGAGGAAGATGACTTTCGCATCTCGGTTGCTGGCGCGCAGGAGAAGACCGCGCTGCTCAGAATGGGCAATGACTGGTGCATTCCGAAAGGAATAACGCCGACGACGCATATCATTAAATTGCCGATTGGTGAAATCAGGCAGCCCAACGCGACGCTCGATCTCAGTCAGAGTGTTGATAATGAGTATTACTGTCTGCTGCTGGCAAAAGAATTCGGGTTGAATGTTCCCGACGCAGAAATCATTAAAGCGGGAAAGGTGCGCGCGTTAGCGGTCGAACGCTTTGACAGACGCTGGAATACTGAACGAACGGTTTTACTTCGCTTGCCGCAGGAGGATATGTGTCAGACA
>NZ_RHJQ01000016.1:0-92872 GCF_004211995.1 Escherichia sp. E14S1 | reverse complement strand
GATAAATTGTTAAAGAACAGTGCCGCTTTGCTTTTTCTCAGCGGCGCGGGGTGTGCATAATACGCCTTCCCGCTACAGAGTCAAGCATTTTTTTGCTTTTCTCTGCCGGAATTCTCAGGAGAATCCCGCTGACCCGGCGGCGTGTTTGCCGTTGTTCCGTGTCAGTGGTGGCGCATTATAGGGAGTTATTCTGAGCTGACAAGAGGAAATTTAAAATAATTTTCCGAATGCGCGTTTTTTATTCTTTATGCTTATTTCGACGCCGATCTGTTGGTTAATTGAGCGATTTCTCGGGCAAAATTCGCGACCTGCTCCCAATCGGTATAGACAACCTCTTTGCGCGTATCTGTTTCTCCGCCTGACATCTTCATAATCAGCTTGATCATAAAGCGGTCGTACCAACGATAGCGTGGATAACGCAGTGCCCCGGCAATAACGGCACAGCGATCGGGGCGCCATTGTGAACTCATCAGAAACTTTCGTGCGTAGCTGTTGGTCTGCACAGTCCGCTTCTCCGGCTTGCGTGCCACCAGGTTGACGGAGTAAAAGGCGCTCGGCATTGAGTTCAGCCGGGTGGCATGCTTTTTGACAAATGCCTGGAACGCAGAATGGTAATGACCGTAGCGAATAGAAGCGCCAATCACCACGCGATCGTAGTTTTCCCATTGTGGTTCTTCAATGCGGTGCACATTAGCGACATCCGCCTGGATCCCCAGTTCTTTCAGTTCCGAAGCCAGGTAGGAGGCAATCTCGCGCGTTTGTCCGTCCCTTGTTGAGAAAAGAATTAATGTTTTCACGTATTACTCCATCATTCACGCCAGAAAGTCGGGGTAAAGAGCACCAGCAATGTAAAGACCTCAAGACGACCAAACAGCATGTTGGCAATCAGGATCCATTTAGCCACCGGGTTCATGCTGGTAAAGTTATCAGCAACCACGCCAAGCCCTGGCCCCAGGTTATTCAATGTCGCAACAACCGAGGCAAAGGCAGAAAAGTCATCCACGCCCGTGGCGATTATCGCCAGCATACTGACAATAAACACCAATGCATAGGCGGAGAAAAATCCCCAAACGGCTTCGAGGATACGTTCCGGCAGTGCGCGATTCCCCAGCTTAATGCTATAGACGGCGTTCGGATGCACCAGTCGTTTCAGCTCACGGTTCCCCTGCTTAAACAGCAGCAGGATGCGGATCACTTTCAGGCCACCGCCCGTTGACCCGGCGCAACCGCCGATAAAAGCTGAACATAAAAGCAGTACCGGCAAAAAGAGCGGCCAGCGGGCAATGCTATCAGTCGTAAACCCGGCGGTTGTCGCCATCGACACCACCTGGAAAAATGCCTGGTTAATTGTCATCAGCGCCGAACTGTAGACATTATGAAACCACAGCACGAGGGTACAAATAACCACCAGCGTAAGCTGTACGCCGATAAACATGCGAAATTCCGGATCGCGCCAGTAGACCTTCAGACTACGCCCACTTAACAGTGAAAAGTGCAGACCGTAGTTACAGCCGGAGATCAGCAGGAAGATAGCAATGATAGTGTTAATAGTCGGGCTATCGAAATAGCCAACGCTGGCATCATGCGTCGAAAAGCCGCCAATAGCGATTGTCGCAAAGCTATGACCGATGGCATCAAAGGCATCCATTCCAGCAAACCACAGCGCCAGTGCACAGGCGACGGTCAACAAGACATAAATCAACCACAGGGTTTTCGCCGTTTCCGCAATTCGCGGACGCATTTTGTTATCTTTCAGCGGGCCGGGCATTTCCGCGCGATAGAGCTGCATCCCACCAACGCCGAGGATAGGCAGTATCGCAACCGCCAACACGATGATCCCCATCCCGCCAAACCATTGCAGCATCTGGCGATAAAAGAGGATTGCGTGAGGGAGCGAATCCAGCCCCACCAGCGTAGTGGCCCCCGTGGTGGTCAGGCCGGAGAAAGATTCAAAAAACGCATCGGTGATCGTGAGGTTCGGGCTTTCCGAGAAGATAAAAGGGAGCGCACCGACGCTACCCAGCACGGTCCAGAACAGCACCACGATCAGAAACCCTTCACGGGATTTCAGTTCGCCCTTCTCTTTACGGTTAGGCCACCACAACATAGAGCCAATAGCGAGGGCGACAAAAAAGGTCTGGGTAAATGCGCGGCCCGCCCCATCCCGGTAGATGAGTGCTACCAGCCCAGGGATAATCATTGTCCCTGAGAATAAGATGACCAGTAGTCCAACGATTCGGGTAATGGCGCGAAAATGCATCTCTGCCGCTTCCTTAGTTCTGCAAAACGAAGTGGGGATTATTCTTCAATCGCTAACAATTGCAATGAACCACGGCTAAAATCCGCCAGCTTTGCGGAAAATTCAGCCACTTTCGCCGCTGGAAGCGCCACCCGCAGCAGAACGAATGCCTGATAATCACTGTTGATAATTTTGCCGTCACACTGCCCCAGCAACGCTTCAATGCCGGTTAACTGACTATATTCACATTGCAAAGTATATTCGGTTAATGGCGTCTTGCGTTGGGTCGTTAGCTGGCGCAACGCCTGATTCACGCCGCCGCCATACGCTTTCACTAACCCACCGGTGCCAAGCAATATGCCGCCGTAGTAGCGCACCACCACAGCGGTAATTTCCCCGACGCCGCTACCCATCAGTTGGGCGAGCATCGGTTTACCTGCCGTTCCCGCCGGTTCCCCGTCGTCAGAGAAACCCAGCTGTTGAGAATCATCCGGCGCCCCCGCCACCCACGCCACACAATGGTGGCGGGCATCGGGGTGTTCTGCCCGCACCGATTCAACAAACGCTTTCGCCGCCTCAACGCCATCGGTATGCGCCAACATCGTTATGAAGCGGCTCTTTTTGATCTCTTCAACGACCGTGACCGGTGCCGCAGGAATTAACCAGCTTTCCATCACGCCAGTTTCAGATCCCGGGTCATGTTTTCCACGTTATTTTCGTGGATCACCACGTTGTCTTCGATACGAATGCCGCCGAACGGTTTCAGTGCTTCAATTTTCTGCCAGTTGAAGTGTTTGCTGAACTGCCCTTCACGCCACGGTGCCAGCAACGATTCGATGAAGTAGATACCCGGCTCAATGGTTAACACCATGCCCGGCTGGAGAATACGGGTGCAGCGCAGGTACGGATATTTTGCCGGTGCCGCGAGGTGCGTACCGCTATCATCCTGCATAAAACCTGCTACGTCATGCACCTGCAGGCCCAGCGGATGGCCGATACCGTGCGGCATAAACGGTCCGGTGAGATCGTTTTCGACCATCGCTTCTTCACTCATATCGGTGATGATTTGATGTTTACGCAGCAGTTTGGCAATGCGCTGATGGAACTGGATGTGGTAATCCACATAGCTGACGCCTGCTTTCATGGTGGCGATCAGCGCCAGTTGTTCATCATTAACGTCTTTCACCAGCTGTGCGTAGTCGTTGTCGCTTTTTGCCGACCAGGTTCGGGTCAGGTCAGCCGCATAGCCGTTATATTCTGCCCCGGCATCCAGCAGGAAGCTACGCATCTCTTCCGGTGCCTGATGGTCCAGTTTGGTGTAATGCAGCACCGAAGCGTGTTCGTTGAGCGCCACAATGTTGCTGTAAGGTACGTCGGTATCACGATGACCGGTCGCGGTCAGATAGGCAATGTTGATATCGAACTCGCTCATGCCAGAACGGAACGCTTCTTCTGCCGCGCGATGACCGCTGACCGCCATTTTCTGCGCTTCACGCATACAGGCCAGTTCGTACTCGGTTTTGAAGGAGCGGTAGTAATGCAGGTAGTCGATCACCCCTTTCGGGTTGATATTGCTGGCCTCAATGCCCAGTTGCAGCGCACGTTCCGGCACCGGACCGATATAACCAATATTGCCGCGCGCAGCAGGCAGCAGGCTACCAATGCCATCGGCTTTCGGCAGCGCGATCACGTCCACATCTTCAGTCCAGAAGGCGGTCGGCAGCGGTTCGACGTTGTGCCAGTAATCAACTGGCAGATAGAACCACAGTTTCGGCTTGTTCACGCCATCCACCAGCAACCAGCAGTTTGGCACCTGAGTTACCGGCACCCACGCTTTGAATTGCGGGTTCACTTTAAACGGATAGGGATGATCGTCGAGAAAAACATTGAACAGCTCGCCGGAGTGAATAAGTAATGCATCCAGCTTGAAGCGCGCCAGCGCATCGCGAGTCCGTTCTTGTAAGGTAGCTATATGATTTTTATAGAGCGAGGCCAGTGATTCCATTTTTTACCCTTCTGTTTTTTGACCTTAAGTCTCCGCATCTTAGCACATCGTTCATTCAGAGCGTGATTTCTGCCGAGCGTGATCAGATCGGCATTTCTTTAATCTTTTGTTTGCATATTTTTAACACAAAATACACACTTCGATGCATCTGGTACGACCAGATCACCTTGCGGATTCAGGAGACTGACATGCTTTACAAAGGCGACACCCTGTACCTTGACTGGCTGGAAGATGGCATTGCCGAACTGGTATTTGATGCCCCAGGTTCAGTTAATAAACTCGACACTGCGACCGTCGCCAGCCTCGGCGAGGCCATCGGCGTGCTGGAACAGCAATCAGATCTAAAAGGGCTGCTGCTGCGTTCGAACAAAGCAGCCTTTATCGTCGGTGCTGATATCACCGAATTTTTGTCCCTGTTCCTCGTTCCTGAAGAACAGTTAAGCCAGTGGCTGCATTTTGCCAATAGCGTGTTTAATCGCCTGGAAGATCTGCCGGTGCCGACCATTGCCGCCGTCAACGGCTATGCGCTGGGCGGTGGCTGCGAATGTGTACTGGCGACCGATTATCGTCTGGCGACGCCGGATCTGCGCATCGGTCTGCCGGAAACCAAACTGGGCATCATGCCGGGCTTTGGCGGTTCTGTACGTATGCCACGTATGCTGGGCGCTGACAGTGCGCTGGAAATCATTGCCGCCGGTAAAGATGTCGGCGCGGATCAGGCGCTGAAAATCGGTCTGGTGGATGGCGTAGTCAAAGCAGAAAAACTGATTGAAGGGGCGATGGCGATTTTACGCCAGGCCATTAACGGCGACCTCGACTGGAAAGCGAAACGTCAGCCGAAGCTAGAACCGCTAAAACTGAGCAAGATTGAAGCCACCATGAGCTTCACCATCGCTAAAGGGATGGTCGCACAAACGGCGGGGAAACATTATCCGGCCCCCATCACCGCAGTAAAAACCATTGAAGCTGCGGCCCGTTTTGGTCGTGAAGAAGCATTAAATCTGGAAAACAAAAGCTTTGTCCCGCTGGCGCATACCAACGAAGCCCGCGCACTGGTCGGCATTTTCCTTAACGATCAATATGTAAAAGGCAAAGCGAAGAAACTCACCAAAGACGTTGAAACACCGAAACAGGCCGCTGTACTGGGCGCAGGCATCATGGGTGGCGGCATCGCTTACCAGTCCGCGTGGAAAGGCGTGCCGGTTGTCATGAAAGATATCAACGACAAGTCGTTAACCCTCGGCATGACCGAAGCCGCGAAACTGCTGAACAAGCAGCTTGAGCGCGGCAAGATCGATGGTCTGAAACTGGCTGGCGTGATCTCCACGATCCACCCAACGCTCGACTACGCCGGGTTTGACCGCGTAGATATTGTGGTAGAAGCGGTTGTCGAAAACCCGAAAGTGAAAAAAGCTGTACTGGCAGAAACCGAGCAGAAAGTACGACCGGATACCGTGCTGGCGTCTAACACTTCAACCATTCCTATCAGCGAACTGGCCAACGCGCTGGAACGCCCGGAAAACTTCTGCGGAATGCACTTCTTTAACCCGGTACACCGGATGCCGTTGGTAGAAATTATTCGCGGCGAGAAAAGCTCCGACGAAACCATCGCGAAAGTCGTCGCATGGGCGAGCAAGATGGGCAAAACGCCGATTGTGGTTAACGACTGCCCCGGCTTCTTTGTTAACCGCGTGTTGTTCCCCTACTTCGCCGGTTTCAGCCAGTTGCTGCGCGACGGCGCGGACTTCCGCAAGATCGACAAAGTGATGGAAAAACAGTTTGGCTGGCCGATGGGTCCGGCATATCTGCTGGATGTTGTGGGGATTGATACCGCCCATCACGCCCAGGTGGTGATGGCTGCAGGTTTCCCGCAGCGGATGCAGAAAGATTATCGCGATGCCATCGACGCGCTGTTTGATGCCAACCGCTTTGGTCAGAAGAACGGCCTCGGTTTCTGGTGTTATAAAGAAGACAGCAAAGGTAAGCCGAAGAAAGAAGAAGACGCCGTCGTTGACGATCTGTTGGCAGAAGTCAGCCAGCCGAAGCGTGATTTTAGCGAGGAAGAGATTATCGCCCGCATGATGATCCCGATGGTCAACGAAGTGGTGCGCTGTCTGGAAGAAGGCATTATTGCCACTCCGGCAGAAGCGGATATGGCGCTGGTCTACGGCTTGGGCTTTCCTCCGTTCCACGGCGGCGCGTTCCGCTGGCTGGACACCCTCGGCAGCGCGAAATACCTCGATATGGCACAGCAATATCAGCACCTCGGCCCGCTGTACGAAGTGCCGGAAGGTCTGCGTAATAAAGCGCGTCATAACGAACCGTACTATCCCTCGGTTGAGCCAGCCCGTCCGGTTGGCGACCTGAAAACGGCTTAAGGAGTCACAATGGAACAGGTTGTCATTGTCGATGCAATTCGCACCCCGATGGGCCGTTCGAAGGGCGGTGCTTTTCGTAACGTACGTGCGGAAGATCTCTCCGCTCATTTAATGCGTAGCTTGCTGGCGCGTAATCCGGCGCTGGAAGCGGCGGCCCTCGACGATATTTACTGGGGCTGTGTGCAGCAGACGCTGGAGCAGGGTTTTAATATCGCCCGTAACGCGGCGCTGTTGGCTGAAGTACCACACTCTGTCCCGGCGGTTACCGTCAACCGTCTGTGTGGTTCATCCATGCAGGCACTGCATGATGCAGCACGAATGATCATGACTGGCGATGCACAGGCATGTCTGGTTGGCGGCGTGGAGCATATGGGCCATGTGCCGATGAGTCACGGCGTCGATTTTCACCCCGGCCTGAGCCGCAATGTCGCCAAAGCGGCGGGCATGATGGGCTTAACGGCAGAAATGCTGGCGCGTATGCACGGTATCAGCCGTGAAATGCAGGATGCCTTTGCCGCGCGGTCACACGCCCGCGCCTGGGCCGCCACGCAGTCGGGCGCATTTAAAAATGAAATCATCCCGACCGGTGGTCACGATGCCGACGGCGTATTGAAGCAGTTTAATTACGACGAAGTGATTCGCCCGGAAACCACCGTGGAAGCCCTCGCCACGCTGCGTCCGGCGTTTGATCCCGTCAGCGGTACGGTAACGGCGGGTACATCTTCTGCGCTTTCCGATGGTGCAGCTGCCATGTTGGTGATGAGTGAAAGCCGCGCCCGTGAATTAGGTCTTAAGCCGCGCGCCCGCGTGCGTTCGATGGCGGTCGTCGGTTGTGACCCGTCGATTATGGGTTACGGCCCGGTTCCGGCCTCAAAACTGGCGCTGAAAAAAGCGGGGCTTTCTGCCAGCGATATCGGTGTGTTTGAGATGAACGAAGCCTTTGCCGCGCAGATCCTGCCGTGCATTAAAGATCTGGGGCTGATGGAGCAGATCGACGAGAAGATCAACCTCAACGGTGGCGCGATCGCGCTGGGTCATCCGCTGGGCTGTTCAGGTGCTCGTATCAGTACCACGCTGCTGAATCTGATGGAGCGCAAAGATGCCCAGTTTGGTCTGGCGACGATGTGTATCGGTCTGGGTCAGGGTATTGCGACGGTGTTTGAGCGGGTTTAACCACTTGCCGGATGCGGCGTAAACGCCTTATCCGGCCCACGGTTCAGGACTATTTGTAGGCCTGATAAGACGCGCAAGCGTCGCATCAGGCATTGTTTTCCGGATGCGACATAGATCCAAATGCCACTGTATAAAGTTTTAGTTGCCGTTCTTCCCGCCTGTCAGGGGCGGGTTTTTTATGGCTTAGATAAACGCAAACGCATCGCCAAACAGACGATCTTCCCGTGCATTACGCTCATTGCAGAACAGGTCACGGGCGATTTTCGCCATCTCAAAGCGGCCAGCGATATAGATATCATGCTCCGCCAGCGTACCGTGATCCTGCAATACCGCCGTTAACACGGTGCCAGTACGTCCACGCCAGCCCGCTTCCGGTTGTTCAACTACCGGCACCACACGCAAACCAGGATGCTTCAGAGAAAGCGCCTCAAGCTCGGACAGATCATAAAGATGTTGCTCTTCACGCCCGCCCCAGTAAATGGTGATATCGCGATTGGGATTACGTGCCAGCGCTGTCAGCAAAATCGAGCGCGCATAAGAGAACCCCGTGCCGCCCGCAATCAGAATCATCGGACGTTCTTCATCATCGCGCAGCCACGCTTCACCGTGAGGAATATCCACCACGATTTGATGATCTTTAAGGATGCGATCCATAACGGCTTTGGCGTAGAGATTGATCTCCGAAGCGCCAATGTGCAGCTCAATGAAACCTTGTTCATTCGGCGTCGAAGCCATTGAAAACGGGCGTTTGTCGCGCTCGTCCATCACCACCATCAAATACTGACCAGCACGAAAAGAAAAGGCCGCGTCTGGCACGATGCGAACACGATATACGGTATCGGTGATAGCTTCTACCGAGGTCACTTTACAGCTTAAGGTTGTCATGCGCTTTCTCTGTCGGATCAATAAATAGGGCAAAACAAACGCGCATCAGGCGCTTTTACCGTTGTTAAAAATAGCCAGTTCATCCCAGATGGCATCAATACGTGCGACAACGTCCGGATCTTTTTTGATGGGACGTCCCCATTCACGCTGGGTTTCCCCTGGCCATTTATTCGTGGCATCCAGCCCCATTTTTGAACCCAGCCCGGAGACGGGCGAGGCAAAATCCAGATAATCAATAGGCGTATTTTCTACCAACACCGTATCCCGCGCAGGGTCCATACGGGTGGTAATTGCCCAAATCACATCGTTCCAGTCGCGTGCGTTAACATCATCATCGCAGACGATCACGAACTTAGTGTACATAAACTGGCGTAAGAATGACCAGACCCCCATCATGACGCGCTTCGCATGTCCGGCGTACTGTTTTTTGATTGTCACTACCGCCAGGCGATAAGAACAGCCTTCCGGCGGCAGGTAAAAATCGACAATTTCCGGGAACTGTTTTTGCAGAATCGGCACGAACACTTCGTTCAACGCCACGCCCAGTACCGCGGGTTCATCTGGCGGACGCCCGGTATAGGTGGAATGGTAAATCGCATCTTCACGCTGGGTAATATGCGTCACGGTAAATACCGGGAAACTATCGACTTCGTTATAGTAACCGGTATGGTCGCCATACGGCCCTTCCGGCGCCGTTTCGCCTTGTTCGATATACCCTTCCAGCACAATCTCCGCACTGGCGGGCACTTCAAGGTCATTGGAGATACACTTCACCACTTCGGTCTTGGTGCCGCGCAGCAATCCGGCAAAGGCGTATTCCGACAATGTATCCGGGACTGGCGTCACTGCACCGAGAATCGTAGCGGGATCGGCACCCAGCGCCACAGAAACCGGGAAACGTTCGCCCGGATGCGCCGCGCACCACTCCTGATAATCCAGTGCGCCGCCACGATGCGACAGCCAGCGCATAATCAGTTTGTTTTTACCAATCAGCTGCTGGCGATAAATACCCAGATTCTGCCGCTCTTTATGCGGGCCGCGCGTTACGGTCAGCCCCCAGGTAATTAGCGGCGCGGCGTCTTCCGGCCAGCAGGTCATAATGGGAATGCGGTTAAGATCGACGTCATCACCAGAGACGATTTTTTGTTGGCAAGGCGCACCACGCAATCGCTTTGTCGGCATGTTTAACACCTGCTTAAACTGCGGCAGTTTATCAAACAGGTCGCGGAAACCTTTTGGCGGCTCCGGCTCTTTCAGAAACGCCAATAATTTACCGACTTCACGCAGCGCCGAAACATCTTCCTGGCCCATGCCCATCGCCACGCGCTTTGGCGTACCAAACAGGTTGCACAGCACCGGCATCGAATAACCTTTGGGGTTTTCAAACAACAACGCAGGTCCACCGGCACGCAGAGTGCGGTCAGCAATTTCAGTGATTTCCAGATGCGGATCCACCGGGAGCGTGATACGTTTTAGCTCACCCTGCTGTTCAAGCAGCGTCAGGAAGTCGCGTAAATCGTTATATTTCATGGCGTCCATTGTAGCCTCTTAATCTTCGCCCATTATACGGCGTTCATCTTCGCGATGCTGTAAATTTGTTAAATTAGCGTGAACTCTGACGGCATAACGCAAACCGGGGAATATAATTAACTTAGCGTAAAGCTTTTGCTATCCTTGCGCCCCGATTAAACGGATAAGAGTCATTATGCAATCCTGGTATTTACTGTACTGCAAGCGCGGGCAACTTCAACGTGCCCAGGAGCACCTCGAAAGACAGGCGGTGAATTGCCTGGCGCCGATGATCACCCTGGAAAAAATCGTGCGAGGCAAACGTACCGCAGTCAGTGAACCATTGTTCCCCAACTACCTGTTTGTGGAATTTGATCCGGAAGTGATTCATACCACAACCATCAGTGCTACCCGCGGCGTCAGCCACTTTGTGCGCTTTGGCGCATCGCCAGCGATAGTCCCATCTGCGGTTATTCATCAACTGTCGGTGTATAAACCGGAAGACATTGTTGATCCTGCGACGCCCTATCCTGGTGATAAGGTGATTATCACCGAAGGCGCTTTCGAAGGTTTTCAGGCTATTTTCACCGAACCCGACGGCGAGGCTCGCTCTATGCTATTGCTTAATCTTATCAATAAAGAGATTAAGCACAGTGTGAAGAACACCGAGTTCCGCAAACTCTAGAACGCAATCCTAAATAACTTTTTGACATTGGCATCCGTGGTAGCAGCCAGCCATGCGGCATCTTCCCCACGCCAGTGTGCAATACGTTGCAAAATATGGGGCAGATAGGCTGGCTCATTACGCCGTGACGATGGCTTCGGCGTGAGATCGCGCGGAAGCAAATACGGTGCGTCTGTCTCAACCAGCAATTTCTCCGCCGGAATAAATGGCAACAGTTCTCGCAGCTCCAGTCCGCGTCGTTCATCGCAAACCCAACCAGTAATGCCGATATAAATTCCGCGCGCCACGCACGCCTGCATCTCTTCGCGTGTGCCGGTAAAACAGTGCAACACCGCGCCAGGCAGTTTATCCAGCCACGGCTCCAGCAACGTCATAAACCGCTCGTGGGCATCACGGCAGTGCATAAATACCGGCATGTTTAACTCTGCGGCAATGCGTAGCTGGGCAACAAAAGCGCGTTCCTGCTCTTCCGGCGTCGAAAAGTTGCGGTTAAAGTCGAGGCCACACTCACCAATCGCCACCACTTCTGGCTGCGAGGCCAGCGCCACAATCATTTCTTCTGTTGCGTCTTGCCACTGACTACTGTCATGAGGATGCACACCCGCTGTTGACCAACAGTGCGGATACTGACGCGCCAGCTTTTGCGCCTGCTGGCTTTCGCGCAGGTTAGTGCCGGTGATGAGTAGCCCATTAACTCCCGCAGCAAAAGCGCGCGCTACGACATCATCACGGTCTTTCGCAAATTGTGAGCTGGTCAGATTAACGCCGATATCAAACATCCTGCACTCCATATGACAACCGCCCTGACGGGCGGTTGAGTTTATTCTTCAGTTTTTTCGCTTTCTGCTTCAGCGTCGTTTTCTTCTTCCCGGTTTCGGCCTTTACCAACGTAAAAGCGCGAGAAGAAGACGCCAATTTCAAACAGGCAGTACATCGGGATCGCCAGCAGCGTTTGCGAGAAGACATCCGGCGGCGTCAGCAGCATCCCGACGACGAATGCACCAACCAGCACATACGGACGTTTTTTGCGTAAGTCTTCTGGCGAGGTAATCCCCATCCAGCACAGCAGCACAATCGCCACAGGCACTTCAAAGGAGATACCAAACGCCATAAACAGCGCCATCACGAAGCTCAAATAGCTGGCAATGTCGGTGGATACCTGCACCCCTTCAGGCGCGGTATTGGCAAGGAAACCAAACGCCAGCGGGAAGACCACGAAATAAGCGAACGCCATGCCGATATAAAACAGCAGAGAGCTGGAAACCAGCAGCGGCACCACCAGGCGACGTTCGTGCTTATAGAGTGCAGGAGCGATAAATGCCCACACCTGATAGAGAATCACCGGCGCTGACAGAATCAGCGACACCATAAAGGTCAGCTTGATTGGCGTAAAGAACGGCGAGGCCACATCGGTGGCGATCATCGTTGAACCTTGCGGCAACTGCTTGATCAATGGCGCGGATACCAGGTGATAAATGTCATTGGCGAAATAGACCAGACACAGAAATATCACGATCACCGCGATAATGCAGTTCAGCAGACGCTTACGCAGCTCAATCAGATGCGTGATAAGCGGTTGAGTATCTTCTACAGACATGTTTACGGTTTATCACTCGACGAAGGGGAATGTGCAGCGGTTTTCGGTTCAGCGTCCGCAGCAGGTTTTACCACCGGCTCTGGCGTGGTTTCTGGCTTCTGTTCCGGCGAACTGGCCTGCGTTTGTGCAGCGGCAGGCGTGACGCCTTCATGCGCAGCCTCATTGTCTTTCACCACCGGGTTATGAATGGTGTGCGCTTCATCGCTCGCCTTTTCAGGGTCATTCGCAACGTAGGAACGCTTCATCGACTCCGCGGCCTGGCGCAGCTCATCCATTGACGCTTTCAGTTCGGGCGTCAGGTTGGTGAGACTCGCCTTTTCAACCTTTTTCAGGCTGTCCTGAAACTCCTGGAGTTTTAACTCCTGGGTCAGTTCGTTCTGCACCGTTGTTGCCAGTGAACGCAACGCGCGAATCCAGCCCGCTACCGTTTTTACCGCCACAGGCAGTCGTTGCGGCCCCAGAACTACGAGGCCGATGATGAACACCAATAGCAGTTCGCTAAAACCGATATCAAACACGGATTACACCTGCTCTTTATCGTGGCGCTTTGCGTCTTCTGTTTTAGCCTGTTCCTGATTCGCATCCGCCTGCTTATCGGCGATTGTTTTCGCAGTAAAATCAGCATCCTGACTGGTTTTATCCTGCTTTGGTTCATCATCGCTCATTGCTTTTTTAAAGCCTTTGATCGACGCACCAAGATCGGAACCGATGGAGCCGAGCTTTTTGGTGCCAAAAAGCAGTACAACGATGACGGCAATAATCAATAACTGCCAAATACTGATACCACCCATACATGTTCCTCTGTGGTAGATGATGATTAAACAAGGCCGCATTATACGTTACACGGCCCGCCTTGAGCGATGAAAAAATCAGCGTGTTTTGCACCAACCGACAAACCAGGCGATCAGACCGGCCGCCATTAACCAGCCGGGCATCAGCCCCCATTCCGGTCGGCTGACCAACAAGAATGTGCCGCTTAATACTAACGTCGCACCAATCCCCAATAAGTAACGAGATTGTCCCTGACGCACATGATTCGACTGTAACTCGCGCGCAATCTTATCAACACTATGCTGTAAATACTTGCCCTGGCGCAAACTGTCATAAACCAATTCAGGCAGTTCTGGCATTTTTTCGATCCAGAACGGCGCTTTTTCCTTAAATGCTCTCACCAGCGCGGGAATACCGACCTGATCTTTAATCCACGATTCAAGGAAAGGTTTTGCAGTTTTCCATAAATCGAGCTGCGGATAAAGCTGCCGTCCTACTCCTTCGATATAGAGCAAGGTTTTCTGAAGTAACACCAGTTGCGGCTGCACTTCCATATTGAAGCGACGCGCCGTATTAAACAGATTTAATAGCACATGTCCAAACGAAATTTCGGCCAGCGGTTTCTCAAAGATAGGTTCGCAAACGGTACGAATGGCAAATTCGAACTCTTCAACGTTGGTATCTGGCGGTACCCAGCCTGAGTCGACATGCAGCTCTGCCACTTTGCGATAGTCGCGGTTAAAGAAGGCGATAAAGTTTTCCGCCAGATAGCGTTTATCTTCCTTGTTTAGCGAGCCGACTATCCCGCAATCAATGCCGATATATTTCGGGTTTTCCGGGTGTTCATAGCTTACGAAGATGTTGCCTGGATGCATATCGGCATGGAAAAAGCTGTCACGGAAAACCTGGGTGAAGAACACCTGCACACCGCGTTCCGCCAGCAATTTCATGTTAGTGCCGTTTTTCTCCAGCGCCGCGACATCAGAAACGGGAATGCCGTAAATGCGCTCCATCACCATCATCCCTTCGCTGCAATAGTCAGGGTAAACTTCCGGGATGTAGAGCATCGGGCTGTCTTCAAAATTGCGTCGTAACTGAATGGCGTTGGCAGATTCCCGCAGCAAATTCAATTCATCAATCAAGGTCTTTTCGTACTCGCGCACCACTTCAGTTGGGCGCAGACGGCGGCCATCCGGCAGCAAACGCGGCACCCAGCGAGCCAAGCGGTAGATAAGTTTCAGATCCGCTTTAATCACCGGCAAAATGTCCGGACGGATGACTTTAATTACCACATCTTTGCCATTCGATTTCAATCGCGCGGTATGAACCTGGGCGATAGAGGCCGACGCCAGCGGCTCGATTTCAAAATCGTCAAACCACGCCTCCACCGGCAGACCGCCCATTGCAGCTTCAATCTGTTGCTTCGCCAGTCTGCCATCAAACGGGGCGACTTTGTCCTGCAATAACGCCAGCTGATCGGCAATATGCGGCGGGAAAAGGTCACGACGGGTAGACAACATCTGCCCGAACTTGATCCATACCGGCCCCAGCTCTTGCAGCGCCAGTCGTAGTCGCTCACCTAATGGTTTGTCTTTGTGCCGATTCGGCATCCAGAATAATGAGTATCGCCATAACCGCAGCGGCAAGGTGATACGCATTTTAGGGATCAGTTCATCAAGTCCGTAGCTTAAAAAAGTGCGAATGATGAAATACAGGCGCCGTACTTCACCTGGCGTCATTAAACTGCCTCCAGTTTTTCCAGCCGTTTGGTTAACGCATCAACGGCACGTTCAACAGCGGCTGTCTCTTCCGCAAACCAGGCCACTTCAAGCGGACCAGGCGCCATACGCCACTCTTCGGTGATAGCTTCTGCCACATAACGTTGCTGGCGTTTAATACCGTGATGCAGGAACTTTGCGCCACCGCGCAGGGCTTTGCTGATGCCTTCGGCGGCAATATCACCAGTATAAGGTGCCAACAGTTCCGCAGGGTCGAACTCTGCCAGATCTGCCAACGCCACGAAATTCTGTACCACCTGAATATCGCCCTGCACTTCCAGCTCACCGCTGCGAATTAGTGCGGCAAGCTGCTGGCGGTCACGAAGTTTCGGCAACACGCTGGCGTAGGCGATAACGGTGCAATCAGCATCGCCAGACCATTCGCCCAGCACATCGACCTGCCGTTCACTAAACACCAGAATTAGCGACGTCGAAAAGCCTTTTACCTCCACGCGCAATACTTTACCCAGCAGACGCGAGCGGGCTGTTTTCAGCGCGGGTGAGCGATACAGGAAAGTGTTGAGCAGACTTTCAATTCCTGCCGTCACTAAAGGTTTAAAAGGCATAGTCGTACTCCTGTCAGAACTTATAACCACGATGCAGCGCCACAACGCCAGCCGTCAGGTTGTAATAATCGACACTTTCGAATCCGGCATCCTGCATCATGGCTTTCAGCGTATCCTGATCGGGATGCATACGGATGGATTCGGCCAGATAGCGGTAGCTGTCGGCATCGTTCGCCACCAGCGAACCAATACGTGGCAGCACATGGAAGGAGTAAGCGTCATAGGCTTTGCTTAACGGTTCGATAATCGGCTTCGAGAACTCAAGCACCAGCAGGCGACCGCCCGGTTTCAGCACGCGATACATCGAACGCAGTGCTTTATCTTTGTCGGTAACGTTACGCAGACCAAACGAAATGGTGATGCAATCAAAGGTGTTATCCGGGAACGGCAGCGCCTCTGCGTTCGCCTGAACATACTCAACGTTGCCAATCACACCGATATTGCGCAGTTTCTCACGGCCCATCTTGAGCATGGATTCATTGATATCGGCGAGAACCACTTTGCCCGTTTCACCAACCAGGCGGGAGAATTTCGCCGTCAGATCGCCGGTACCGCCAGCCAGATCCAGTACGGTCTGCCCACGACGCACACCGCTGCAATCGATCGTGAATCGCTTCCACAAACGATGAATACCAAATGACATCAAATCATTCATGACATCATATTTCGATGCCACGGAATGGAAAACGTGGGCGACCATATCCGCTTTTTGTTCCTTCGCGACGGTCTGAAAACCAAAGTGCGTCGTTTCTTGTGACTTATCCACCATCTCAATGCCTGCTCATCAAAAAATTGTTCCAGAAGTGTAACAGATTGGGCGTCGATGCCCTAGATTTCTACCCGGCTTAACTACCCCTAATGGGCTAGCGCGACTGCTGATTATATTCATCATCGCGTTGATAAGCTTCATCATTCGGCTGCCCCGGAACCGACCGCAGTCGATACTCTTCATCCTGGCTCACCGCCTGTTCAGCCAAGTCCGGATTAATCTCGCGTTTAATTTCTACCCCTAAACCGCGAAACGCTTCTGCCTGCGCCAGCACATTTCCGCGACCTGAAGAGAGTTTTTTCATCGCCTGGCGATAGTTATCCTGCGCTTTGTCCAGACTTTGACCAATCGCGGACATATCATCAATAAACAGACGCATCTTGTCGTACAGCTTGCTGGCACGATCGGCGATTTGCTGGGCGTTACGGCTTTGATGCTCATAACGCCACAGGTTGGCGATAGTACGCAACGCCACCAGCAGCGTGGTGGGGCTAACCAGCATGATGTTGTTCTTTAACGCTTCGGTGATCAGCTCTGGCTGGCGATCAAGCGCCAGTAAAAACGCTGGTTCAACGGGAATAAACATCAGCACGTAATCCAGCGTTCGTAGCCCCGGCAGCTGTTGATAATCTTTGCGCCCAAGTAAGCGGATGTGATTACGTACCGAAGCAATATGCTCCTGCAATGCGCTTTCGCGTGTGTAGTCGTCTTCCGCGTTGAAGTAGCGTTCATAGGCGACCAACGTCATTTTGGCATCGATCACCACATCTTTCCCCTGCGGCAGCCGCACGATGACATCCGGCTGCATCCGCGAGCGAGCATCATTTTCGATGCTTACCTGGGTTTCGTATTCATACCCTTCACGCAGTCCGGAAGCCTCCAGCACCCGCGTCAGTACCACTTCGCCCCAGTTCCCCTGGGTTTTGTTATCGCCTTTCAGCGCGCGCGTCAGGTTGATCGCTTCCTGGGCCATTTGCGCGTTGAGTTGCTGTAGATTACGAATTTCGTGGGTCAGGGTATGGCGTTCTTGTGCTTCTTTACCAAAGCTGTCCTGTACCTGTCGGCGAAAACCATCCAGTTGTTCACGCAGCGGCGATAACAAGTTGTTCAGACTCTGACGATTTTGTTCATCTACCCGGCGATTACTGTGCTCAAAAATACGGTTGGCGAGATTTTCAAATTGCTCGCTCAAACGCTGCTCGCTGTTGATCATCTGGCGGATTTTATCGTCAGCGTGTTGCTGTGCGGCTTCCATCCGCGTGGTTACTTCACGCAGATCCGCCTCCAGCGAAGTATTGATACTTTGCAGACTACGCACTTCGTTATTGAGCAATTCACACTCTGCGCGCCAGTGCTCACTTTGGGTAACTTGTTGTTTTGCCGCACTTAACTCCGCGACCATCTCTTCACGTTCAGCTAATTGCTCGGCTTTTTGCTGCGCATGTTGATAACTGGCAAACAGCCAACCGATGGCCACACTGACCAGCGCAATAATGGCATAAACAATGATTGTGAAATCCACAAAGCCTCCTGACGCAACAACTTACCCGCACAAAATAGAATTGTGCTGTACAAACGTCCAGTTTGAAAGAAGTTTCCTGCGAGGCGCTACGCAAAACGATCGTTTATTTTGCTTATTTTATCCCACAATATGAGACTAAGTTTATATTGTGGGACGCATCACCTTTTCCCCACTTTATTCTGTGAAACACTCGGCAATATCATCAGGAGACATCTATGGCAGAAACCTCTGCAACCACCGCTGGCGCACAAACGTTATTACGCGGACTGGCGGTTATTAATGCTGTTTATAACGGTTGCCATGACCTGAAAAGCATCGGCGAGTTCACCGGCACGACGCGGAGTACAACCCATCGTTTAGTCTCTGTTTTGGTGGAGCAACGCTATCTGCGCCATGTCCCAACTCAGGGCTACCAACTGGGCGCCAAACTGATCGAACTCGGCGCCAGAGCGCTGGAAAGCACTTCATTGTATGAAGTTGCACAGCCCGTTTTGCAACGTCTGGCCCGTTACACCCTGGACACCGTGCATCTGGGGATCGTTGAAGGCGACGAAGTGCTGTATCTGGAGAAGATCAACAGTCAGCGCGGGCTGGAAATGCGCTCACGCCCAGGCCATCGCATGCCACTGGCAATCACCGGCATCGGCAAGGCGTTGATCCTCAACCGAACAGAAGAAGAGTGGCGCACACTATTTTTGACTTGTGGTGATGAAACAAAACTGGGCGCATTTATACAAAACATGCGCCGTTATGCCGCCAGTGGTTTTGCTTTTGATCTGGAAGAGAACGAGCCCACTATCCGTTGCGTTGCAGCGCCGATTTACAACGCCCGGAATGAAATTGTGGCGGCCATTTCTGTCGCCAGTACCACCACGTATATGTCGCTGGCGCGCCTGGAAGAACTGGCACCTTACGTCAAATCCTGTGCAGAAGAGATCTCCGCTGAACTGGGCTGGGGTAAGCACGTCCGCAAAGATAATTAAACCATGATTAAAGGAAACGGCTAATGTCGGGAAATACCTCATTTATTGCCCTGGACTGGGGAACGTCATCGCTTCGGGCATGGCGTTTTGGTGACTCACCAGATCCACAAGAAAAACGTGAATTCCCTTGGGGAATCATGAAATTACCCTCCCAGGCAGCAACACGTGAGGACGCTTTCCACGATACATTTTTACGTGTCTGTGGAGACTGGCTGGCACAATCCCCCTGCCCGGTTCTGGCTTGTGGCATGATCGGCAGTGCGCAAGGGTGGCAACCAGCAGCTTATTTACCTTGCCCGGTCACTCTCGATGGCCTGGCGAAGCAACTGACGCCGGTTATCCACCAGCAGCAGACAATGCTGCACATCATTCCCGGCGTGATTAAAGAAGGTGAAATGCCCGAAGTGATGCGTGGCGAAGAGACACAAATCTTCGGTGCCATCACAATGGAACCTGCTCTGCAAGACGCAATCCGTAAGGGGGTGCCGGTGCTGATTGGCTTACCTGGCACTCATGCGAAATGGGCGGTGGTTGAAAACAACACCATTACCGATTTCCGAACCTTTATGACGGGCGAATTATTTGATGTTTTATCCCGCCATTCGATTCTTGGCGCCACCATGCATTCGGGAGATGAGCCGCACTGGGATGCCTTTGCCCAAGGACTGACAGCGGCACTGGAGCATCATCAGACCGGATTATTATCGACGCTGTTTTCGACCCGTTCGCGCTTGCTGACCGATAATCTTACGCCGTCCTCACAGGGAGATTATCTTTCTGGATTACTGATAGGCCATGAATTATGTGGTCTGGCATCCAGCTTGCTGCGTGATTTACCCGCCACAACGCCGATCGCCTTAATCGGTAGCGCCACCCTGAACAGCCGCTATTCACGGGCGTTCAGCCACGTTTTTCCCGACAGACAGCTTCACGCCATTCCTAATGCCACTGAACAGGGATTATGGCGAATCGCCCACGCTGCCGGGTTACTCTCCACCAACGCCAGGGAATGTACTCATGCCATTTAATACGCTTTTGCAAAAAACCGGGTTAGTCGCCATTTTACGCGGCGTGAAACCGGATGAGATTGTCGCCATCGGTGAAAAGCTGTACGCCGCCGGATTCCGCCTGATTGAGATTCCCATGAACTCGCCGGAGCCGTTGCAAAGTATCAGTCTACTGCGCGACGCCCTGCCTAAGGACTGCCTGGTCGGAGCCGGAACTGTGCTTTCAGTAGAGCAGGTGGTCGCGGTTAAAGAGGCTGGAGGCCAGATTATCGTGATGCCGCATTGCGATACTGCGGTGATCCGTCGCGCCCGTGCGCTGGGTATGTATTGCGCGCCTGGCGTCGCTACGCCCACTGAAGCCTTTGCTGCCATTGAACACGGCGCCAATGCCATCAAGCTGTTCCCGGCCGAACAAATTACGCCAGAAGTCACCAAAGCCTGGCGTGCGGTTATTCCGCAATCCGTTCCGATGTTACCGGTTGGCGGTATCACACCGGAAACCATGGCGCGTTATCTGAGCCACGGCGCAAACGGTTTTGGCCTCGGTTCTGCGCTATATCGCCCCGGCATGACGCCAGAGCAGGTCTATGAAAATGCAGTGCTTTTTATGAACGCATGGAACAATTTAAATAATAAATAACTGATAAATAAGGATATAAAACCAATGATAAAACATCTTACCTTACCGAAAAAAATGGCTGCGATGGTACTTCTTGCAGGCGCTGCCCTCAGCACTGCACCCGTACAGGCGGCTTCCTACCCAACCAAACAGATCGAGTTAGTCGTACCCTACGCTGCCGGAGGCGGTACGGATCTGGTTGCCCGAGCCTTTGCTGATGCCGCCAAAAACCATTTACCCGTCAGCATCGGGGTTATCAATAAACCTGGCGGTGGCGGCGCTATTGGCCTGAGCGAAATCGCCGCTGCCCGCCCTAACGGTTACAAAATCGGTTTAGGCACGGTTGAACTGACCACCCTTCCCGGCCTCGGAATGGTGCGTTTTAAAACCAGCGACTTCAAACCCATCGCCCGTCTGAATGCGGATCCGGCGGCTATCACCGTCCGTGCCGATGCGCCGTGGAATAGCTATGACGAATTTATGACTTACGCCAAAGCGAATCCCGGAAAAGTACGCATTGGTAACTCAGGCACCGGGGCTATCTGGCATCTGGCGGCGGCTGCTCTGGAAGACAAAACGGGCGCGAAGTTTTCTCATGTCCCTTATGACGGCGCAGCCCCTGCCATTACAGGTCTGTTAGGCGGGCACATTGAAGCGGTTTCTGTAAGCCCAGGTGAAGTTATCAACCATGTGAAAGGTGGCAAGCTGAAGACACTGGTGGTGATGGCGGATGAGCGTGTGAAAGCCATGCCTGACGTACCGACGTTAAAAGAGAAAGGCATTGATCTCTCTATCGGCACCTGGCGCGGTCTGATTGTGTCGCAAAAAACGCCGCAGGATGTGGTGGATGTTCTGGCGAAGGCAGCAAAAGAGACGGCTGAAGAGCCTGTATTTCAGGATGCTCTGCAAAAGTTGAATCTCAACTATGCATGGCTTGATGGCGTCAGCTTCCAGACACAAATCAGCGAGCAGGAACAGTATTTTGACGAGCTGCTAACTCGCCTGGGCCTGAAAAAATAATCCCGAGGTACGGTCGATGAACACAAAACAGTCTGTTGCTCAACTCGCCGTACCGCACCGCAAGCGCCTTTCATCCACCGTGGTGGTGGCGCTGTTACTTTGCGTAGTTGCTGGCACAGTGATGATTAATGCCGCTGATTTTCCAGCAACTGCCATTGAAACGGATCCCGGTGCAAGTGCCTTCCCTACCTTCTATGCCTGCGCCCTGATTGTGCTCGCTGTCTTGCTGGTGATACGTGATCTTTTGCTGGCAAAACCAGAATCTTGCGCCAACGCACAGGAAAAACCGGCATTCAGGAAAACGGCAACGGGAATTGCGGCAACCGCGTTTTATATTGTGGCGATGAGCTACTGCGGTTATCTCATTACTACTCCTGTTTTCCTCATCGTCATTATGACGTTGATGGGCTACAGGCGATGGGTACTCACACCGGGTATTGCGCTGTTGTTAACGGCAATCCTCTGGTTGCTGTTCGTCGAAGCGTTACAGGTGCCATTGCCTGTCGGCACATTTTTCGAATAACAGGGGCCAGCAATGTTTGAAAGTGAACTTTTAACTCAGGGTTTTTCGACATTACTCAGTAATCCTCAGGCGCTGCTGTTTGCCACGTTTGGGGTGATGCTGGGTATTGTGATTGGCGCCCTGCCCGGTTTAACAGCGACCATGGGGGTGGCGATTTTACTGCCTTTCACCTACGGCATGGAGCCTGTTTCTGGCTTGTTGATGATTTGCGGCGTCTTTTTTGGCGGCGTCTATGGCGGTTCTATCACCGCAATTTTGCTCAAAATTCCAGGCACACCCGCAGCCGCAGCCACCGCAATTGACGGTTATGAGCTGACGAAGCAGGGAAAAGCCGGGCTGGCGTTGAGTGCCGCCACGTTCTCTTCCTTTAGCGGCGGAACAATCAGCATTATTGTGCTGATGTTTCTCTCTCCGGTACTTGCCAGTTGGGCGTTGAAGTTTAGTGCTTCAGAGTCCTTCGCCCTGGCAACCTTCGGGCTGAGTATTATTGCCAGTATTTCCGGCGAGTCGTTGATTAAAGGACTGATTGCCGGAGTTGGCGGATTGCTGATCGCAACGATAGGCCTTGATCCAATGGGCGGTTTTCCACGGTTTACAGGTGGATTTGTGGAGCTGATGAATGTGCCATTTATCCCGGTGATGATTGGTTTATTTGCTGCTTCAGAGGCATTCCGCTCTATGGAGCAAAACCAGCAAATTCGTCAGGGGGCGAAGGTGGCTATCGGCAGTCTGTTACTGCCCTGGCAAACGCTACGTCGCATCGCATTAACCATTTTGCGCTCATCAGGATTAGGGGTTTTTATCGGCATGATCCCCGGTGCGGGGGCGGATATTGCAGCTTTTGTTGCCTATAACGAAACTCGTCGTTTCAGTAAGACACCAGAAAACTTTGGTAAGGGTGAGATTAAGGCGGTGGCGTCCAGTGAGGCAGGCGCGAATGGCTGCACCGGTGGCGCCTTGTTACCTATGCTGACGCTGGGGATCCCTGGCGATGCGGTAACCGCCATCATGCTGGGCGCGTTAACGTTACAAGGGATGCAACCAGGCCCACTGATGTTTACCGACCACGGCGATATGGTTTATACGCTGTTTGTCGGCATGATCTTCTGTTACTTCATGCTGTTAGTGCTTGGGCTGCTCTCTTTGAAAGTCATCGGCAACGTGGTGAAGATCCCCGGCAATATTCTCACGCCGATGATCCTCGCGCTTTGTGTTGTTGGGACTTATGCGCTGAACAATAGCCTGTTTGATGTCGGCATTATGCTGATTGCGGGCGTAGTGGGCTATTTCATGCAGAAAGGGGGATATCCGGCGTCGCCAGTGGTCCTGGCATTGATTATGGGGCCAATGGCAGAAAGTAATTTTCGCCGGGCGCTGTCGCTTTCGGGTGGGTCACTCGACTTTCTGTATACCCGACCGATCACCCTGGCATTGCTGACTCTGGCAGCCTTTACGCTACTGACACCAATAATCCGCAAAATTATGCGCTTACGGCGTCAGTAACAGATATCGCTCTCCGAAGTTGGCGAGTATGAGACTGATGACAAACGCTAAATTGCCTGATGCGCTGCGCTTATCAGGCCTACCACAGAAATGCAATATATTGAATTTGCATGCTTTTGTAGGCCAGGATAAGGCGTTCACGCCGCATCCGGCATGAACAAAGCACACGTTAACAACAATCGGAATGCTCCCCTAAGCCAGGGAGCATTTTTTTATTTCAGCAGACGACGCGCCGCTTCCACTACGATTTTCACCGCATGGCTTTCGGTTTGTTTCATCGTCTCGGCGTTCGGGATCTCTTGCTGGGTACGGTTAACGATAACGCCCGCCACCATACCGGCGCGCAGGCCCTGGCTTGCACACATGGTCAGCAAAGTTGCAGATTCCATTTCATAGTTCATCACGCCCATCGCCTGCCACTCTTCCATAGAACCTTTAAAGTGACGGACTACGCGACCAGAGTAAGTATCGTAACGCTCCTGGCCCGGGTAGAAGGTGTCAGAAGAAGCAGTCACACCAATGTGGGTGGTCGCGCCAATGGATTTCGCGGCTTCTACCAGTGCAGTCGTACATTCGAAATCAGCGACAGCCGGGAACTCCAGCGGAGCGAAGTGCAGGCTCGCGCCATCCAGACGAACAGACGCCGTGGTAACCAGGACATCACCAACATTAATATGCGGCTGAATAGCTCCCGTCGTACCGATACGCAGGAAAGTGCGAATGCCCAGCTGTGCCAGCTCTTCAACAGCAATAGAAGTAGACGGACCGCCGATACCGGTAGAGCAGACAATAACAGGTTTACCATCCAGCTCTGCGCGCCAGGTGGTGAATTCGCGGTGAGATGCCAGCTTAACCGGCTTATCCATCAGCGCGGCGATCTTTTCCACACGATCCGGGTCGCCAGGGACGATGGCAAGCGTAGCCCCTTGTAAATCGTTTTTAGTGAGGCCGAGATGAAAAACATCAGACTTGGACATATACAACTCCTCTGTGAATCGGTTTAGTCAGAAGAAGCAAAAAGACACTTTACCGAAGGATTTAACATTTTTTCGTGACACCCATCACCATGACGCAAATGTGTTGCATGCATTTACCTGATAAAAGTGATTTAAATCACATAAATAACTCTTTACCGTGTGTTGTTGCATAAAAGATGAGCCGATTCAGGCAATGTGATTTGTTGCATGCTGACTATAGTTAACATTGCGCAAAATTTTTATAAGGGTACGGAGAATACCATGGCAACAACACAACAATCTGGATTTGCACCTGCTGCATCGCCCCTCGCCTCGACCATCGTTCAGACCCCGGAAGATGCGATTGTGGCAGGGTTCACCTCTATCCCTTCACAAGGGGATAACATGCCTGCTTACCATGCCCGCCCAAAGCAGAGCGATGGCCCACTGCCAGTGGTCATTGTAGTGCAAGAAATTTTTGGCGTGCATGAACATATCCGCGATATTTGTCGCCGTCTGGCGCTGGAGGGGTATCTGGCTATCGCACCAGAACTCTATTTCCGCGAAGGCGATCCGAATGATTTCGCCGATATCCCAACGCTGCTAAGTGGTCTGGTGGCAAAAGTACCTGACTCACAGGTATTGGCCGATCTCGATCATGTCGCCAGTTGGGCGTCACGCAACGGCGGCGATGTCCATCGTTTAATGATCACCGGATTTTGCTGGGGCGGACGCATCACCTGGCTGTATGCCGCGCATAATCCACAGTTAAAAGCCGCAGTGGCGTGGTACGGCAAACTGACGGGCGATAAGTCACTGAATTCACCGAAACAACCTGTTGATATCGCAACCGATCTTAACGCTCCGGTTCTCGGCTTATATGGCGGCCAGGATAACAGCATTCCGCAAGAGAGCGTGGAAACGATGCGCCAGGCGCTGCGGGCAGCAAACGCGAAAGCAGAGATTATCGTTTACCCGGATGCCGGGCATGCGTTCAACGCCGATTATCGTCCGAGCTATCATGCAGAATCTGCAAAAGACGGCTGGCAGCGTATGCTGGAATGGTTCAGGCAGTATGGTGGCAAGAAGTCGCTGTAATGAGAAAAGACCGGGTGGTATTACCACCCGGTTTGGATTTACCCCCGACGCAAATTCTGCGCCGCCTGCACCATGTTTGCCAGCGCGGCGCGGGTTTCTGGCCAGCCACGCGTTTTCAGGCCGCAGTCCGGGTTGACCCACAGACGCTCTGCCGGAATGCGTTTTGCCGCTTTCTTCAGCAAGGCTTCAATCCATTCCACACTCGGTACGTTTGGCGAGTGAATGTCATAGACGCCCGGGCCAATTTCATTCGGATAATCAAACTCTTCAAATGACTCCAGCAACTCCATGTCGGAACGCGAGGTTTCGATGGTGATGACGTCTGCGTCCAGCGCCGCAATCGAATCCATGATGTCGTTGAACTCGCAATAACACATGTGAGTGTGGATTTGCGTTTCATCTTTCGCTACGGCGGCGTTGATACGGAAGGCCTCTACGCCCCACTGGAGATAAGCATCCCAGCCGCTGCGGCGCAGCGGTAAACCTTCGCGCAGTGCCGGTTCGTCAATCTGGATGATACCAATCCCTGCCGCTTCCAGGTCCGCCACTTCATCACGCAGCGCCAGCGCAATTTGTTTGGCGATGGTTTCACGGCTGACATCTTCACGCGGGAACGACCAGCAGAGAATCGTCACCGGGCCAGTCAGCATCCCTTTCACCGGTTTGTCGGTCAGCGATTGTGCATACTTCGCCCACTCTACGGTGATCGGTGCCGGGCGGCTAACGTCACCAATAACAATCGGTGGCTTCACGCAGCGGGAACCGTAGCTCTGTACCCAACCGTTTTGCGTAAAGACAAAACCGTCGAGATGCTCACCAAAGTATTCCACCATGTCGTTACGCTCGGCCTCGCCATGTACCAGCACATCCAGTCCCAAACGTTCCTGCTCAACAATGGCCTGCTTGATATGTTCCGCAATGCCCGTGCGGTAGTTATTGGCGTCAAGATTGCCCTTTTTGAAATCCAGACGCAAAGTACGAATTTCCGTGGTTTGCGGGAAGGAACCAATCGTGGTGGTCGGCCACGCGGGCAGTTTAAAACGCGCACGCTGGGCTTCGGCACGCACTTCATAGACATTCGCACGCTGACTGTCCTGGGCGGTGATCGCCGCCAGACGTTTTTCTACCGCCGGATTATGTACACGGGTAGAGTGGCGGCGTGCCTGAATCGGGGCGCTCCACTCTGCCAGAGCTGCCGTGTCACCACTGTTCAGCGCATCGCGCAGCAGCGCCAGTTCATGGCATTTTTGCAGGGCGAAGGCAAACCAGCTTTTCACTTCTGCATCAAGACGCGTTTCCACGCTCAGGTCGATGGGGCTGTGCAGCAGTGAGCAGGAAGATGCCACCCACAAATCACGTTTGCCGACGATATCCTTAACTTGTGCATATTTCTCGGTAAGATCGGCGCGCCAGACGTTACGACCATTGATAAGACCAGCAGACAGCAGCCAGTCAGAAGGCAAACGCTTGTGCAGTTCAACAACGTCATCTTTGCCATGCACGAGGTCAACATGCAGCCCCTGAACAGGCAGCGCAGTAATCGTGTTGAGGTTTGGTGTGACGCCTTCAAAATAGGTAGTCAGCAGCAGTTTCACCTGCCCCTGGAGCGCGTCGTAAGCGGGTTTGTATGCGTCCAGCCACGCCTGCGGCAGTTCCAGTACCAGCGCGGGTTCGTCGATCTGTACCCACTCAATGCCGCGTTTTGCCAGTTCTGCCAGCACTTGCTGATAAACCGGCAGAATGTCGTTCAGCAGGCTCAGGCGGTCAAACTGTTCACCTTTCACTTTCCCCAGCCACAGGTAGGTAATCGGCCCCAGCAGCACAGGTTTCACCTTGTGGCCCAGCGCCAGCGCCTCGTCCACTTCCTCCAGCAGCTGCGTCCAGGTCAGTTTGAACTGTTGGCCTTTAACGAACTCCGGCACCATGTAGTGATAGTTGGTGTTAAACCATTTGGTCATTTCCGCCGCTGCCGCAGGTTCGCCAGTCGGTGCACGTCCACGACCAATACGGAACAGGGTGTCGATATCTACCGAACCATCTTTGTTCTGGTGACGCGCCGGAACGTTACCCAGCAGCAGGCTGGTGGTCAGAACATGATCGTACCAGGCAAAATCGCCCACCGGCAGCAGGTCGATACCCGCTTGCTTTTGTTGATCCCAGTGACGAGCACGCAATTCACGCCCTACTGCCAGCAGTTCTTCACGCGTGGAGTTCCCCGCCCAATAACTTTCTTGCGCTTTTTTCAGCTCGCGACGCAGGCCAACGCGAGGAAAACCGAGGGTGTGATTAAGAATTGTCATTATATGCCCCTTGTGGAATTTTTAGTATTTAGACGTCCAGATGTTTACACATCCATATTTGCCAGTTACTGTATATTCCTCAAGCGCAAATTATTCATGCCGAAGTGAAGGACTTTCATGATCGAAGTAAAACACCTGAAAACGCTACAAGCGTTGCGGAACTGCGGCTCGCTCGCAGCCGCTGCGGCGACGTTGCATCAGACGCAATCCGCCCTGTCTCACCAGTTTAGCGATCTGGAACAACGCCTCGGCTTCCGGCTATTTGTGCGTAAAAGCCAGCCGCTTCGCTTTACACCGCAAGGAGAAATCCTGCTACAACTGGCAAATCAGGTGCTGCCGCAAATTAGCCAGGCACTGCAAGCCTGCAATGAACCGCAGCAGACGCGCCTGCGCATTGCCATAGAGTGCCATAGCTGTATTCAGTGGCTGACGCCCGCATTAGAAAATTTCCATAAGAACTGGCCGCAGGTGGAGATGGATTTTAAATCGGGCGTAACGTTTGATCCGCAGCCTGCGTTGCAACAGGGCGAGCTGGATCTGGTGATGACGTCCGATATTCTGCCGCGCAGTGGCCTGCATTATTCGCCGATGTTCGACTATGAAGTGCGTCTGGTGTTAGCACCTGACCATCCACTGGCGGCAAAAACGCGTATTACACCGGAAGATCTCGCCAGCGAAACGCTGTTGATTTATCCGGTGCAGCGTAGCCGACTGGATGTCTGGCGGCATTTTCTTCAGCCAGCAGGCGTCAGCCCGTCACTGAAAAGCGTCGATAACACCTTATTGTTGATTCAGATGGTTGCCGCACGGATGGGTATTGCCGCACTACCGCATTGGGTAGTGGAGAGTTTTGAACGCCAGGGCCTGGTGGTCACCAAAACCCTGGGCGAAGGCTTGTGGAGCCGACTGTACGCCGCCGTGCGCGATGGCGAGCAGCGTCAGCCGATTACAGAAGCGTTTATTCGTTCAGCGCGCAATCACGCCTGCGATCATCTGCCGTTTGTGAAGAGCGCGGAGCGACCCACTTACGATGCACCCACAGTGAGGCCAGGATCACCAGCGCGCCTGTAATAAACGTTGGCCAGTGCGGCTGTTGGTGCCAGATAGCCAGGTTAACCAGCAGCCCTGCCGGAACGTGCATATTATTCATAATGCCCAGCGTTCCGGCGTCCACCTGCGTCGCGCCGTAGTTCCACATAAAGTAGCCAATTCCGGAAGCCACCACGCCAAGAAACACCAGAATGCCCCATTGCAGCGTGGTTTGCGGCATTTTCTGCGCATTTCCCAGCAAGAACCATGCAATCACCGCCACCAGGAACGCGCCGAGATAGAACCACGCAAAAGCGTTATGCTGCGGCATCGGGCGAGTTTCCATCAGGCGTTTGTAACCCACCATACCAATGGCAAAAGTGATATTGGAGAGTTGTACCAGCAGCAGGCCCGTCCAGAAATGGTCGGTGACCTGATCGTAGCGAATAATTCCGGCGCCAATCACCGCCAGCAAGGCGCTAAAGGCATAGCCCCAGCGCAGGCGGCGCTTGCTCATGATGTCATAAATCAGCGTGATGTAGAGCGGCGTCAGCACGGTGAACAGCAACAGTTCGGAGACCGTCAGGTAGAGATAAGCACGGAAACTCAGCATATACATCACGCCAAGCTGCATCGCGCCCACCAGCATATACAGGCCGACCGTTTTCAGGCTATTGCCACGGGTACGCAGAAACGGCAGAAAAACGAGTGCCGCCAGGCCAACGCGCACCAGCACCGCAAAATAGCTATCGACGTGGCCCGCAAGGTACTCGCCATAAAAGCTAAAGGAGAAGGCCCACAGAATCGTGGTGATGATAAGTAGCGCCACAATGGAAAACTCTTTGATTAACGAGTATCCATTGTAGCGAAGTATCAGGTTGACAACTGACCAAATAAAGAACGATTACGATAAATAGAGCTTACGCAGATAATGCGGCACTGCGTCTTCGGCGTTAGTACCAATCACTTCCAGCTCTGGATGCAAGTCTTTCAGCCGTTGGTGTGCGCTGCCCATAATGCAGCCTTTACCCGCCATCGACAGCATTTCGGCATCGTTCATTCCATCGCCAAAGGCAATACAATCTTGCAGGCTGTAGCCCAGTTTCTTCGCTACCGCTTCCAGGGCATGGCCTTTTGAAACGCCGCCAGCCATGACTTCCAGGCAGGTTAAGGTAGAGAAACTGACATTGACGCGATCGCCCCAGCGAGCGTTAATCGCTTGCTCCAGTGGCAGAAGTTTTTCATGGGAATCACTGGTGAAGAACACTTTGCTGACACCTTCTGGTTCCAGCAACCCCGGCTCATACAGCGCATATTTGAATACCGCTTCTTTAAAAAAGCGCATCTCTTCCGGGCGGTGGCGATTCATAAACCATTCGTCGTCGCGATAAACGTTAGTAATGATGTCCGGATTGTCGTTGACTACGCCAAACAGGTCACTGGCAATGTCGCGATCCAGGTTATGAGCAAAAACCAGATTGCCATCCAGATCGTGAACGCGCGCGCCATTGGAGGTAATCATGTAAGACTTAATCTCCAGATTATCGCGAATTTGCCCCACATCAACGTGGTGGCGACCAGTCGCAAACACAAAGTTGATGCCGCGCGCGGTGAGCAGCTTCAGAGTTTCTTTGGCGTAAGGGGATAACGTATGGTCGGGAGAAAGTAACGTGCCATCTAAATCAGACGCAACAACCTGGTACATAAGAAATTTAAACCTCTGTAGAGCGGTTTCCGCTGGGTGAGTTATGCCTGTTGAAAAAATCAACGATGGCGTGGAGCGCGACTGAGCGCATTGCGTCCTTTTCAAAAAGGATCTCGTGGTACGCACCTTTAATTACCAACGGTCGACCTCCTTCTACAGGGTGGCCCGCGGCGGCGCGAAGTTCACAAAAACGGTCGTGCATGCGGTTATCCACCACGCGCTCTTCTTCAGCCTGCAAAAGCAGCGTTGGCGTGGCGTCATCACCTGCTCCGGCTAACACCTGTTCTCCGGCCAGAATACTTTCACGTACCCAATGGTATGTCGGCCCGCCGACACGAATCGTTGGGTCATCAGCATAGAAGCGTAGATTGCGCCGATATCGCTGCCTGCTGTGGGTAAGCACGTTGATGGTAAACGGCAAGGCGCGCCAGCGCCCGGTGCCTATCGCATAGCCATCGCGAAAACGTGGGTGCGCTTCGGCCCAGTTTAGGATCTGCCGCGCCATAAATGACGGCATGCGAATCACAATACCAAACATTGGTGCGGTCAGTGCAATGGCATCGCACACGCCAGGATGGCGTTGCAAGAACAGAGTGGAGATTGCGCCGCCCATCGAGTGGGCCAGTATATAGCGTTTACGCCACGGACCTGGCTGGACCTCTTGTTGCCAGAACGCCGCCAAATCATCAACATAATCATCAAAGCGATTAACATGGCCGAGATGTGGATCGGCTAACAGACGACCAGAACGCCCTTGCCCGCGATGGTCGATGATTAATACGTCAAACCCCAGTTGAAACAGGTCATAAGCCAGTTCCGCATATTTTACGTAGCTCTCAATGCGCCCTGGACAGATGACGACCACCCGGTCATGGTGCTGCGCGCGAAAACGGACAAAGCGCACCGGAATGTCATCCACACCAGTAAACTCTGCTTCATCACGCTGACGCCAGAAATCAGTCAGCGGTCCCATGGTAAAAGCAGCAAACGCTTTTTCTCTTGTTTCCCAGTCTTTTTGCTGCTGAAACATCGGGTAATCAGCCTCTTAAACCACGTAAAATCGTTTTTTTAAGCGTGCCTGACACAACGCTGCGACAGTAGCGTATTGTGGCACAAAAATAGACACACCGGGAGTTCATCATGACTTTAGAATGGTGGTTTGCCTACCTGCTGACATCGATCATTTTAAGCCTGTCGCCAGGCTCTGGCGCAATCAATACCATGACCACTTCCCTTAACCACGGTTATCGTGGTGCAGTGGCGTCTATTGCTGGTTTACAAACCGGGCTGGCGATTCATATTGTGCTGGTTGGCGTGGGATTGGGGACGCTATTTTCCCGCTCATTGATTGCGTTTGAAGTGTTGAAGTGGGCGGGAGCGGCTTACCTGATTTGGCTGGGGATCCAGCAGTGGCGCGCCGCTGGTGCAATTGACCTTAAATCGCTGACCCCGACCCAATCACGGCGTCATCTGTACCAACGGGCCGTGTTTGTGAATCTCACCAATCCCAAAAGTATTGTGTTTCTGGCAGCGCTATTTCCGCAATTCATCATGCCGCAGCAGCCGCAAGTTATGCAATATATCGTGCTCGGCGTCACCACCATTGTGGTCGATATTATTGTGATGATCGGTTACGCCACCCTCGCCCAACGGATCGCGTTATGGATAAAAGGGCCGAAACAAATGAAGGCATTGAATAAGATTTTCGGCTCGCTGTTTATGCTGGTGGGAGCGCTGTTGGCATCGGCGAGACATGCTTAAAAAATAATGTCGGATGCGGCGTAAACGCCTTATCCGACTTACTCTGATGACGCGTCTGGCATCAACGCGAAATAATCAAATGAATGCCAAATCCGGCAAATAATGCCCCGGCAAAACCATCAATCCACTTCGCCAGACGTTGATAACCACGGCGCATTTGCGGCAGGGCAAACAGGCTGGCAACGACGGTAAACCATGCCAGCGTTTCGACAATAATCAGCGCGAAAATGCCCCAGCGTTCGGTGGTGCCGACGTTATCGCCGACAAACAATGAGAATACCGAGCCAAAGTAGATAATCGCTTTCGGATTGGCGAGATTGGTCAGTAAACCTTTCAGGAAACTGCGCCCACTTTTCGCCAGTTCTACCTGTGGCGCAGGTGCAGAAACAACCTCTTTTTTCAGTGCACTACGCAGCATCTGATAACCCATCCAGCAGAGATACAGGCCACCACCTACCATAATCAGCGTATGCAGCCAGGCCATTTTTTCGATAATCAGATGCAGGCCAAGCAGCGCAATCCCAGCCCAAACCATTACGCCGCAGGTAATGCCCAGCACACCCATCATCGCTTCTTTACGGGAACGACTAACGGCGGTCTGAGAGACAAAAAAGAAATCGGGACCGGGGCTCATAAGCGCCACGATGTGCACCATGGCAACGGTGAGGAATAACATCAACATACAATTGACTCGCGGGGAAAACGTTTACGGAATCTTCATCCTGGCACTTTTTTATGCCGCTGACTACTCTTCGTCGTCGCCGTCAACATGCGCGCGGATAAGCGTCATAAACGGTTTACCAAAGCGTTCCAGCTTGCGCATCCCAACGCCGTTAACGCTGAGCATTTCGCTGGCGGTGATCGGCATCTGTTCCGCCATCTCAATTAAGGTTGCGTCGTTAAACACCACGTACGGCGGGACATTGCTTTCATCGGCAATCGATTTACGCAGTTTGCGTAATTTAGCGAACAGTTTACGGTCATAGTTGCCGCCGAACGATTTCTGCATCGCTTTCGGTTTGAGCGCCACAATACGCGGCACGGCAAGTTGCAAAGAGGATTCGCCACGCAGTACCGGGCGCGCGGCTTCCGTCAGCTGCAACGCGGAGTGCTGGGCAATATTTTGCGTCACCAGGCCGAGGTGAATCAGCTGGCGGATCACGCTCACCCAGTGCTCATGACTTTTATCACGGCCCATACCATAGACTTTCAGTTTGTCATGACCATAGTCGCGGATACGCTGGTTATTAGCACCACGAATCACTTCCACCACATAACCCATCCCAAACCGCTGATTTACGCGACCGATAGTGGAAAGGGCAATCTGCGCATCGGTCGAACCATCGTACTGTTTCGGCGGATCGAGACAGATATCGCAGTTACCACATGGTTCCTGACGACCTTCGCCAAAATAGTTCAGCAACACCAGACGGCGGCAAGTTTGCGCTTCGGCAAATGCGCCCATCGCATTGAGTTTATGGCGCTCGATATCCTGCAATTGCCCTTGCGGCTTCTCTTCCAGACAACGGCGCAGCCACGCCATATCAGCCGGATCGTAAAACAGCATCGCTTCCGCGGGCAGGCCATCACGCCCGGCGCGACCGGTTTCCTGATAATAGGATTCGATATTGCGCGGAATATCAAAATGCACCACGAAGCGGACGTTCGGTTTATTGATGCCCATGCCGAACGCCACGGTCGCCACCACAATTTGCAGGTCATCGCGCTGGAATTTCTCCTGCACATCGGCGCGAACATCGTTTTCCAGGCCGGCATGATACGCCGCCGCGCTAATTCCTTTACTTTGCAGACGCGCGGCTGTGTCTTCTACTTTCGCCCGACTGTTGCAGTAGATAATGCCCGACTTTCCCCGCTGTTCCTGCACGTAACGCATCAACTGATCGAGAGGTTTGAACTTCTCCATCAGCATGTAGCGAATATTCGGACGGTCAAAACTGCTGATTTGAATCAGCGGATCGTTCAGCCCCAGCAGGCGCACAATATCCTGGCGCGTGGTATCGTCGGCGGTGGCGGTTAGCGCCATAAACGGCAGCGTCGGAAAACGCTGACGCAGCTGACCGAGCGCGGCATATTCCGGGCGGAAATCGTGGCCCCACTGGGAGATACAGTGCGCTTCATCAACGGCTAATAACACCGGATTCCAGTGCGCCAGATGCTCAAGGAAGTTATCCAGCATCAGGCGTTCCGGCGCGATATAGAGCAGACGAATTTGCCCGGTACGGCAGCCTGTCATCACTTCAAGTTGCTGCTCTCGGGTTTGCGTCGAGTTAAGGCACGCCGCCGCCACGCCGTTGGCTTGCAGTTGATCCACCTGATCTTTCATCAACGAAATCAGCGGTGAAACAACCACGGTAAGGCCGTTTAGCAATAAGGCAGGAATTTGATAGCAAAGGGATTTTCCGCCACCAGTGGGCATGACGACCAGGCAATCGCGACCAGAAAGTACGGTATCGATGATCTCTTCCTGACCAGGGCGAAACTGTTGGTAGCCAAAGGTTTCTTGTAAAACCTGCTTAGCTCCTGACTCCAGATTCAACACTTCCGCCTGCGCCACATTCACCCCGATTGCCTGAAATAAAAACAGGCGCTATTTTCAGCGCCTGCGCGAGAAACTGCAATGCTTTTAGTCTCTGAGAGGATAATCCTGGATGCTGGATTCCAGATTTGCCTTTCAATCAACTCGCATTAGAACAGGTCGTTTAGCATAACTCCCACACCGACGCGGGTCTGGTTAAAGTTATAGTCGATGAGCGATTCGCCATAGCCGCTGTAGACTTGGGTATAAAGACGCACATGTTTGGTGATCGGGTAGCTTAAGCCTAACTCCGCACCACCATAACCGGTGTTCCAGTTGTACTGCCCTTTCGCGCTCAGCACAGCATCACCGAGGTGATAACCAATTTTAAGCTGGTAGTAACCCATATATTTGGTGATGTCCGGGTTATCGTCCGTATTACCGACGACATACCACGGCTTCACTTCTACCAGCCAGTTACCGTTCTCTGCCATCAGGCGGGTGTAGATACGGTTCCAACTACGGGAAGTTGGGTCAGAACGTCCGTTAGAGTCGTGATTATAACCCATCTCCACATCGCGCAGCGTCCAGCCTGCAAAGCTGTAATCGGTGGCGAACCCGAGGAACAATTGCGGTTCATAGTTGGTTTCACGAAACGGTGATGACTCATCGCTATTAGAAAGCTGCCACCAGGATTTCTGTGTGTAGGAAGCGCCCAGTACAGAGTTTGGCCCCAAAATCCCCCGCCACAGCGGAAACGCCAGGCTCAACTGGAACTTTACTTCATCCTTACGCGCGTTCTCTGCCCAGTCGTAACTGGCAATAGCTTCTTTATTGAGATCGCTGGTTTGGGTGTAGATGATGTAGTTGGTGTCGTAAGGATAAAGGGTGAAAGGATTGTCATGCTCCTGCAACATATTGCCGATAATGCTGCCACGTACTGCTGGCGCGTCATGCACATCTTTCACCGTTGCCTCTTGCGCATTTGCCACTATCGGCAGCATACACATCGGCAACAAGCAGCCCAGTAGAGTCCGCATCGATCGTGTTCTCCGTAACGAATTATTGATTAGATGAATATTTTTTCTGCGGGCTATTTTACATACTTAACTCAATTGCCGTTAGTTATCCCTTCCTAAAGTAGAAACCAACAACAAAGAAGCATAAAATCAACATTTCATTAACCAATGAAGTGTAAGGATGATATGTCTGCCGTACTGACCGCCGAACAAGCCCTGAAATTAGTGGGTGAAATGTTTGTTTATCACATGCCATTTAACCGCGCATTGGGGATGGAGCTGGAGCGTTACGAAAAAGAATTTGCACAGCTGGCCTTTAAAAATCAGCCGATGATGGTTGGTAACTGGGCGCAAAGCATTTTGCACGGTGGGGTCATTGCGTCGGCGCTGGACGTCGCCGCGGGTCTGGTGTGTGTAGGTAGCACCTTAACCCGCCACGAAACCATCAGTGAGGATGAACTGCGCCAGCGGCTATCGCGGATGGGGACAATTGATCTTCGCGTCGATTATCTACGTCCAGGCAGAGGCGAGCGTTTTACAGCTACCAGTAGCCTGCTGCGTGCGGGTAATAAAGTCGCCGTCGCCCGCGTTGAACTGCACAATGAAGAACAGCTTTATATTGCCAGTGCTACCGCCACCTATATGGTAGGTTGAATACATAAAAGCAGGTAAACTGCTGAGACTTATGACAAACGCAAAATTGCCTGATGCGCTACGCTTATCAGGCCTACCAGAGAAATGCAATATATTGAATTTGCATGGTTTTGTAGGCTGAATAAGGCGTTAACGCCGCATCCAGCATGAACAAAGCACACTTTGTCAGCAAACTGAGCAGGTCAACTGCTATCAACAACAAAAAATGAGTTTTCCAATGGATGCAAAACAAACGCGGCAGGGCGTATTACTCGCTCTTGCCGCTTATTTTATTTGGGGTATCGCCCCAGCGTACTTCAAGCTGATTTACTACGTGCCCGCCGATGAGATCCTGACGCATCGCGTGATCTGGTCGTTTTTCTTTATGGTGGTGCTGATGAGCATCTGCCGCCAGTGGTCCTATTTAAAAACGCTGATTCAGACGCCACAGAAAATTTTTATGCTGGCAGTCTCTGCCGTGCTGATTGGCGGCAACTGGCTACTGTTTATCTGGGCGGTGAACAATCACCATATGCTAGAAGCGAGCCTCGGGTACTTTATTAACCCGCTGGTGAACATTGTGCTGGGGATGATTTTCCTCGGCGAGCGATTCCGCCGGATGCAATGGTTGGCGGTGATTCTGGCGATATGTGGCGTGTTGGTCCAGCTGTGGACTTTTGGTTCGCTACCTATTATCGCGCTGGGGCTGGCGTTTAGTTTTGCCTTCTACGGCCTGGTACGCAAGAAGATTGCCGTTGAAGCGCAAACCGGCATGTTAATCGAAACCATGTGGTTGCTGCCCGTGGCGGCGATTTACCTGTTTGCTATTGCCGACAGCTCAACCAGCCATATGGGGCAAAACCCTATGTCGCTGAATTTACTGCTGATCGCCGCCGGTATTGTCACTACCGTACCGCTGTTGTGTTTTACCGCCGCTGCGACACGCCTGCGTCTCTCAACGTTAGGCTTTTTCCAGTACATTGGCCCGACGCTGATGTTCCTGCTGGCTGTGACGTTTTATGGTGAAAAACCGGGTGCCGATAAGATGGTGACTTTCGCCTTTATTTGGGTGGCGCTGGCAATTTTTGTGATGGATGCGATTTATACGCAGCGTAGAACGTCCAAATAAAAAATAAATATATTCTGAAAAAATATGCCTGCTCTTGCATGAGAGTGGGCATATTGCCATGCTGACAGGAGACTCACACAAGGATGTAAAATTTATGTTACGTATGTTTATCCCAACATCGAACGGTAAGATTTCCAGACGCCGATATATATTTTCCTTTATTTTAATAAATTTCATTTTTGCCTTTCTTATTGTTTTTTTTAACGATGGGGAAGCTGGTTTTCTTGTTATAGTCTCTACCATCGCACTCCATTATCTCGTCATCAATATGAATTGCCAACGACTCCGTGATAGTGGTTTCATATATATAAAAACTTATGTTTTTGGTACATTAGCAGTATATATCATCTCTATCATCACAATGATAGCCGAAGATTTTGCCTGTTCAGGCAATGGTTCGATGATTTTTTTAATTTGCTACTTTTCCACTTTCAGTATGCTAATGCTTGCACCTACTGATTCATCAAAACAATAGTACGGAGTATTTATGAGTAAGGAATATATGAACGATGGTTCATTAAGTGAAAAATGGAAATATCGATTTAATTTTTATGATCAACATGGTTTTCCTGGATTCTGGGGGGCAACACCAGAATATAAAGCAGCATTTAAAGCATTAAAAGTAAGACAACGCTTAACTATTCAAATGAATTTCATTGCTTTCTTCTGTTCCTGGATATATTTATTTGTCCTGGGATTATGGAAAAAAGCAATTATAGTTCTATTACTTGGTATTCTATCTCTATTTGTTGGTGCACTAATTGGCGTTAACATTCTGGGAATTGCCGTAGCAGCCTATGTTGCTGTTAACACGAACAAATGGTTCTATGAGAAAGAAGTAAAAGGGTTAAATACCTGGAGCCTTTGAATAACAGGTGGCTTAGCCAGGCTAAGCCACCGCCTTCTTTTTACAGCCAGTTCTTGCGCTTAAAGTACAGATACGGTGCCAGGCCCGCGAGGATCATAAAGATAATCGCTGCCGGGTAGCCGAAGCTCCACTTCAACTCTGGCATAAACTCAAAGTTCATCCCGTAGCTGGAAGCAACCAGCGTTGGCGGCAGGAACACGACGGATACCACCGAGAAGATCTTGATGATGCGGTTCTGCTCGATGTTGATAAAGCCCATCGCCGCCTGCATCAGGAAGTTCACCTTCTGGAACAAGGATTCGTTATGCGGCAGCAGGGACTCGATATCTCGCAGGATTTCACGCGCCTGCTCCAGTTGCCCACCCGGTAAGCGTGCTTTACGTACCAGGAAGTTGAGCGCGCGCTGGGTATCCATCAGACACAGGCGAACTTTCCAGCCGATATCTTCCAGTTCTGCCAATGTGGAGAGTGCCTCGTCGTACTCATCGCCCTGACGCCCTTCCATAATCACCCGGCTCAGTTGCTCCAGATCGCTGTAGATGTTTTCAATTTCATCCGCTAACTGTTCGATTTTGGTTTCGAACAGATCCAGCAGCAGCTCGTAAGCGTTACCGTCTACCATCGACTGGCTGCGGGCGCGCATACGATACAGACGGAATGCAGGCAGCTCGCGTTCACGCAGTGTAAACAGACGACCATCGCGGATGGTAAATGCTACAGTAGAGTTACCGGCGTGATCTTCCGCATCTTCAAAGAAGAAGAAGGAGTGAATATGCAGGCCGTCATCGTCTTCAAAGAAACGCGCCGATGCTTCGATGTCTTCCAGTTCCGGGCGAGTTGCCAGGCTCTGGCCAAGTTCAGATTGTACGCGCAGTCGCTCGTCGTCATCCGGTTCGACAAGATCAATCCATACTGCATTTACAAGGGGTTGTGACTCTTCGACTTCCAGCCGGGTCAGTCGGTTATTTTCCAGTTGAAATGCGCTCAGCATGACCGGGACTCCCAATGCTTAAAATATCGGACAGTTCGGTGGGCACACAGAAACAAATTGGGTTTCAGACCATTAAACAGCCTGACTCAGCGCGACGGGAAAATTGAGGTCGCTGACAACCGCTAAGGCTATCAGCAAAAGGGGATAGCCTTAGGAGTTGATCCTGGATGACAGGATAATGAGCCAGTATCTACTGGGTGTGTCCAAGGCGAATGTCCTCTTAGAGTGATCGTGCGCGCATGTTACGCCAGCAAAATTTTGCCGTCAACACGCAACAGAACACCACAGAACAATAGTTGAACTTCGCGCTTTTTGGTACTCGTCAAGGTCATTAACAGGATAAAAAAATCCCACATCCAGGACCTATAATGGCGCATCGGCTACTCATTGGTAAAGGAATGATCACCTTGAATCTCAAACGGATTTTTCTCGCTCTCACCTTGCTCCCCTTGTTTGCTGTTGCTGCTGATGACTGCGCGCTCTCTGACCCAACGCTGACTGTGCAGGCGTATACCGTTAATCCTCAAACCGAACGGGTGAAAATGTACTGGCAAAAAGCCAATGGCGAAGCGTGGGGAACGTTACATGCGCTGCTGGCTGATGTTAATAATCAGGATCAGGTTCAGATGGTGATGAACGGCGGCATCTATGATGAAAGCTATGCGCCGCTCGGTTTGTACATCGAAAACGGTCAGCAGAAAGTGGCGTTAAATCTCGCCTCGGGGGAAGGTAATTTCTTTATCCGTCCTGGCGGCGTTTTTTATGTTGCGGGAAATAAAGTCGGCATCGTTCGTTTGGATGCCTTTAAAGCCAGTAAAGAGATTCAGTTTGCGGTGCAGTCAGGGCCAATGCTGATGGAAAATGGCGTAATTAATCCGCGTATTCATCCCAACGTCGCCTCACGCAAAATCCGTAACGGTGTGGGGATTAATAAACAAGGGAACGCTGTGTTTTTGTTGAGCCAGCAGGCGACAAATTTTTATGATTTTGCCTGTTATGCCAAAGCGAAACTGGACGTCGAGCAGCTGCTTTATCTTGATGGCACGATTTCACATATGTATGTGAAAGGCGGGGCAATCCCGTGGCAACGCTATCCTTTTGTTACCATGATTTCCGTCGAGCGGAAAAGTTAAGCATTGTACACTCGAGGAGGCCAGACAAACTGGGGCTGGCTACACAGCTGGAAAATCATCAGATAAATGAAGGGAAACAAAAATGAAAAAAACGCTCGCAACGTTATTTTTATTAACGTGTCTGGGATCATCGTCCGCTTATGCGGATAACGCTTTGATTTTACAAACGGATTTTAGCCTGAAAGATGGGGCCGTATCGGCGATGAAAGGCGTCGCTTTCGGCGTTGACCATAATCTTAAAATCTTTGATTTAACACACGAAATTCCACCGTATAACATCTGGGAAGGTGCTTATCGCCTGTATCAGACTGCCAGTTACTGGCCGCAAGGTTCGGTGTTTGTCAGTGTGGTCGATCCGGGCGTAGGCACTGACCGTAAATCGGTGGTGCTGAAAACCAAAAACGGTCAGTACTTCGTTTCACCAGATAACGGTACGCTCACTTTGGTGGCGGAATCGCTGGGTATTGAGGGCGTCCGGCAAATCGATGAAAAAACCAACCGCCTGAAAGGTTCCGAAAAGTCATATACCTTCCATGGTCGCGATGTATATGCCTACACCGGTGCGCGTCTGGCTTCCGGAGCGATTT
The DNA here is from genome assembly GCF_004211995.1 of Escherichia sp. E14S1. Taxonomy (NCBI): domain Bacteria; kingdom Pseudomonadati; phylum Pseudomonadota; class Gammaproteobacteria; order Enterobacterales; family Enterobacteriaceae; genus Escherichia; species Escherichia sp. E14S1. Next base: position 51,595 of record NZ_RHJQ01000016.1, on the reverse strand, counting down.
CCTTTGAGCAGGTGGGGCCTGAGCTTCCGGCAAAAGTTGTCGAACTGCCTTATCAGAAAGCGAAAGCGACAAAAGGTGAAGTGAAGGGCAATATCCCGATTCTTGATATTCAGTACGGTAACGTCTGGAGCAATATCAGCGACGAGTTGTTGAATCAGGCGGGGATCAAACTCAACGATACGTTATGTGTGACCATTTCCGAAGGTTCCCAGCAAAAATACGCAGGGAAAATGCCGTATGTCGCCAGCTTCGGCGATGTGCCGGAAGGCCAGCCGATGGTGTATCTGAACAGCTTGTTGAATGTTTCCGTGGCGCTGAATATGGATAATTTCGCGCAGAAACATCAGGTTGCGTCTGGTGCTGACTGGAATATTGATGTGAAGAAGTGCGCTAAGTAAGGTGCTGATGCCGGATGCGGCGTAAACGCCTTATCCGGCCTACCGGGTGCCATTTCTGTAGGCCGAATAAGGTGCGCAGCACCTCATCCCGCAACGGAATCATAAATTACACCGTCTCCAGCCGGGCGTAAGCTGCCACCAGCCATTTAATTCCCTGGCCCTGGAATGCCACCTGCAAACGGCTATGCTCGCCGCTGCCTTCCATATTGACGATAGTGCCTTCACCAAACTTGGCGTGGCGCACGCGCTGGCCGAGTTTGTAGCCGCTGTCATTCTCGACCATTGGCGTACCCATCCGCTGATGGCTGACCGGGCGGCTTACCGTGGCGCGCAGGCGCACCTCTTCCACACACTCTTCCGGCAGCTCGCCAATAAAGCGCGACGGGCGATGGTAAACCTCTTTGCCATACAGACGGCGAGTTTCCGCGTAGGTCAGCGTCAGTTTCTGCATCGCGCGGGTTACGCCAACGTAGGCCAGACGGCGTTCTTCTTCCAGACGCCCGCCTTCATCCAGCGACATTTGGCTTGGGAACATGCCCTCTTCCATACCAACGATAAACACCTGCGGAAACTCCAGACCTTTCGCCGAGTGTAGCGTCATCAACTGCACCGCATCCTGCCAGGTATCCGCCTGCCCTTCGCCCGCTTCCAGCGCCGCGTGGGAGAGGAACGCCTGCAGCGGCATTAAATCTTCGTCTTCTTCGTTGTAGCTGAACTGGCGCGTTGCCGTCACCAGTTCCTCTAAGTTTTCGATACGCGTCTGGCCTTTTTCTCCCTTCTCCTGCTCGTACATGGTGCGCAGGCCGGAGTCTTTAATTACCCGGTCAGTCTGTACATGCAGAGGCATATCGGCAGTTTCCTGCGCTAAGGCGTCGATTAATTCCATAAACCGTTGCAAGGCGCTGGCTGCACGTCCGGCGAGGGCTTTTTCCTGCAACAATTCACGGCACGCCTGCCACAACGTTAACTGGCGATCGCGCGATGTCTGACGCACCACGTCCAGCGTCCGGTCACCAATACCCCGCGTTGGCGTATTCACCACACGCTCAAAGGCCGCGTCGTCGTTGCGGTTAGCAATCAGGCGCAGATACGAGAGCGCATCTTTGATTTCCTGACGTTCGAAGAAGCGCATCCCGCCGTAAATACGGTACGGCATACTCGCCTGCAATAACGCCTCTTCCAGCACACGCGACTGGGCGTTGCTGCGGTAGAGAATGGCGCACTCGGCAAGTGCCCCGCCGTTGTCCTGCCAGGTTTTGATACGGTTAACCACAAAACGCGCTTCATCGAGTTCGTTAAAGGCACAATAGAGGGAAATCGGCTCGCCGTCCGCGCCATCGGTCCACAGTTTTTTACCCAGACGCCCGTTGTTGTTTTCAATCAGGGCGTTGGCGGCGCTCAGAATATTGCTGGTTGAGCGGTAGTTCTGCTCCAGACGAATAGTTTCAGCACCGGGGAAATCATTGAGGAAACGCTGAATGTTCTCGACCTGCGCCCCGCGCCAGCCGTAGATTGACTGGTCGTCATCACCGACGATCATCACCTTGCCAGTGTCGCCCGCCAGCAGGCGGATCCACGCGTACTGAATGTTGTTGGTATCCTGGAATTCGTCCACCAGGATGTTGGTAAAACGTTCGCGGTAGTGTTGCAGGATATGCGGCTTGTTAAGCCACAGTTCGTGGGCGCGCAGCAGCAGCTCGGCGAAGTCCACCAGGCCCGCGCGGTCACACGCTTCCTGATACGCCTGATACACCTTCTGCCAGGTCTGCTCCACCGGGTTACCATAGCTCTGAATGTGATGCGGGCGCAGCCCTTCATCTTTCTGGCTGTTGATGTACCACATTGCCTGGCGCGGTGGCCACTGCTTCTCGTCGAGGTTCATCGCCTTGATCAGACGCTTAAGCAGGCGCAGCTGGTCTTCACTATCGAGGATCTGGAAATCCTGCGGCAGGTTGGCGTCCATGTGGTGCGCACGCAGCAGGCGGTGCGCCAGCCCGTGGAAGGTGCCGACCCACATGCCGCCCTGGCTGGTGCCCATCAGTTGCCCGATACGATGACGCATCTCCGCCGCCGCTTTGTTGGTAAACGTCACCGCCATAATCGAGTATGGCGAGCAGTTTTCCACGCTCATCAGCCAGGCGATACGATGCACCAGTACGCGCGTCTTACCACTGCCCGCGCCCGCCAGCACCAGAAGGTTGCTGCGTGGCGCGGCCACCGCTTCGCGCTGTTTGTCATTAAGGCTATCGAGCAGGTAAGAAACGTCCATTGGCACCGCCGCGTAAAAATAGGTTGGGCGGAGAAGCGCAACGCCCTCCGCCAAAAAGCTGGGTATATATACAGATTTGCTGATTATATCAGCGAGGTCAGAGATGCCAACCGGGAAATTTCCAGATGCGGGAGTAAACGGCTGTCCCAGGTTTGCATCAGATCGCCATTTTCCGGTCTGATCCAACAGGCCTGCATTCCGCTGCGAATTGCCCCGCCCACGTCAGTGGTGAGATCGTCCCCGACATGTAAGATCTCGCCGATCGGCACGTTGAGTTTTTCCGCCGCCAGGAAGTACATATCGCTGAACGGTTTTGAGCGCCCGTGTGGGCCAGCACGCAGCACAAACTCAAAGTAGTCGCCCAGGCCAAACAGCTCCGGCTGGGCGTTACCGTTGGTGATCGCCACCAGCGGCCATTTCTTCGCCAGCTGTTTTAAGGTGTCGTGGGTTTGCTGCGGAACATCGATCCGGCTACGCCATTTGGCAAAGTTGATCATTGCCGCGTGTGCGCCGGCACTGGCTTCTTCCGCACTCAGCCCAGCGTCGAGCATCGCTTGTTCAATCGAACGAAAACGCCAACGCGTTACGTCGTGATAAATCTCGGGTTCCGCTTCCCGTACCGTCTGACGCAGACGTTGCAGATCTTCATTCTGGAAGCTGCGCAGCGCCGGATGATAATTTTGCACAAAGATAAGAGCTTCTTGCTCGGTACGTTGGATCACCGGACGGTTATCATAAAGGGTATCATCCAGGTCAAAAGTGAGCGCCGAGATGCGCCCCAAAGGCCGGTAAAAACGCATTATTTCCCCCGTTTGGCGCGTGGATGCGCCGCATCGTACACCGAGGCAAGGTGTTGAAAATCAAGATGAGTATAGATTTGCGTGGTGGAGAGGTTGGCATGACCCAGCAGCTCCTGCACACCACGAAGATCACCGCTCGACTCCAGCATATGCGTAGCAAACGAGTGACGTAATTTATGCGGGTGAACGTGATTATTCAGCCCTTGTTTTATGCCCCATTCGGCAAAGCGTTTCTGTACATTACGCGCGGAGATACGCTTGCCCAGTTTCGACAGGAAAAGCGCGTCGTCTTCGCTGCCAAACAGATCGCGCAAATCAAGCCAGTGCTCAATCCACGCCACAGCGTTGCGACCAATTGGCAGGCGGCGCTCTTTACTGCCTTTCCCCATCACCCACACTTCGCCGGACTCCAGGTCGAGGTGTTTGATATCCAGCCCCACCAGTTCGGAAAGACGCAGACCCGCGCCGTACATCACTTCCAGCATTGCCCGATCGCGCACGGCGAGGGGATCGTTGATATCAATATCCAGCAGCCGATTCATATCATCGACGTCGATATTTTTTGGCAGGTGACGCGGCGCTTTCGGTGCCGAAACACCTTTTGCCGGGTTGGCTTTGAGTTCGTTCTGGCTGACCAGCCAGTCAAAAAAGCTACGTAGCGCAGAGAGGCGTAATGCGAGGCTTGCCGCGCCCAGCCCTTTACGGCGACTGCGTACAGCAAAATTGCGCACCATCGTCACATCGCATTGCTGCCAACTTTGCAGGCCATTTTCGCTGGCAAAATTGATGATCGCCTCAAGCTGGCGCTGGTAGTTAAGCAGGGTTATCGGGCTAAGCTGACGCTCCACGCTCAGATAACGTAGATAGCGTTCTACATCGGTATGTAAATTGGTCATACGCGTTCAATCCAACGCTCCAGAAGCTCCGGCATCATCAGCGCAATTTCATCAAGTAACTGCGTTCCCTGTCCTTGTTGATAGTGATTGGCATCGCGGCTGGTGAACAGCACTACGCCTAAATCAGCATCGCTTCCCAGCATCGACATCGCCACCGATCCCACCGCTTTCGCTTCCGGTAGCACCACCAGCAACTCCGGCCCGTTAAGCGGCCCCAGATAATGCTGCTCCTGCCCCAGCCGCTGAATACGCAGTGGTTCAAAAGCCTGACGGCTTAATGCCAGATGAGTATGGTTCGACGGCGCACCTAAGCGCCAACGATCCGGAAACAGGCGCACACTCGCGCCCGCCAGCCCTAAATCACGCGCCCAGCGGTGAAAACGCATCAGCATATCGTCGAGACTGCTGGCGGCGGTGAGACTACGCTGCAAGTAGAGTAAGCGATAAAACAGGCCTTCGTTGGCGATAGCCTGTTCCATCAACAGCGACATGTTCTCTTCCAGAACATGAATATGGTTACGCGCGCGAGCCAGATGCCACTCGACCAGCGAAACGGTACCACGTACCGGATGCGGCACACGTATCGCTTCTACTGCGTGCGCATTGCGGATAAAAAACTCAGGATTTTTAATCAGATAATCGACAACCGCCCGGTCATCAAGCTCCGTGAGTGTTTCCTGTAGTTCTTCCCCTGGTTGCTTCATAGATGAATAAATCCGTCGTAAACATGTACTGCCGGACCCGTCATATATAACGGATGACCCGGACCTTTCCAGGCGATATCAAGACGACCACCAGGGAGTTCCACACGTACTTCTTCGGCCAGCAAACCTTGCTGAATCCCTACCGCCACCGCCGCACACGCGCCGCTGCCGCAGGCCTGGGTTTCTCCTGCCCCACGCTCATAAACGCGTAAACGAATATGCTCGCGCTTAACCACTTGCATAAAACCGATATTGGCGCGCTCCGGGAAACGTTCGTGGCTTTCCAGAACAGGGCCAAGCGTTTCTACCGCCGCGGTATCGACATCATCGACCTGAATCACGCAGTGCGGATTTCCCATCGACACCACACCGCATAAGATTGTCTGCTCGGCGGCGCGCATAATATAGGTCTTTTCCGCTTTGTTAGCGCGAAACGGCACAGCGGAAGGTTCGAAGTTGGGCTCGCCCATATTTACTCGGACCAGATCATCATCGGTGACGGTCAGAACCATCCGCCCGTTGGCAGTGCTGACGCGGATATCGCGCTTATTGGTCAGCCCTTTCAGACGCACAAAACGGGCAAAGCAGCGCGCGCCGTTGCCGCACTGCGCCACTTCACTGCCATCAGCATTAAAAATGCGATAGTGAAAATCCAGTTCAGGATCGTAAGGCGGCTCAACCACCAGCAACTGGTCAAACCCTACCCCCAGGTGCCGATCCGCCAGGCGACGAATCAGCTCCGGTGAAAAAAAGACATTCTGCGTTACCGCGTCGACGACCATAAAATCGTTGCCAAGGCCATGCATTTTCGAGAACTGCATCATTTACTCCAATCACGCGGGTACAGAAACTGACTTTTAGTAATTCACCTGGGATGGGCCATCGCCTGTGGCGCGGTCGTTTTTATCCGGCAACGTGGATTGCGTTTGCGTCTCTACCGGTTTGGTCGGCGGCGGTGCGTTTTTATCTGCAGGCGGGAAATAGAGCGGACCTTTCAGACCGCAGCCCGTCAGGCTGAAGAGAGTAAGTAATACAGTGAGTGCCTTAAACACGTTTTTCATTATGGATTGCCTGTAAAGTTCATCGCTTTCTGCTTTCTATCATCGCAGGAGAAGGCGTAAAAGCAAGCATTTAGCGACTCTTTATGAAGTCTGAAAAGTGAGGATTTGCTGCGAGTATAACGCTTACACGTGGGGATTTATGTTTTGCTGGTGGTTTCGTGATCGGCACCTCGCGCCAGGATGGCTTTATGCACTATCGCAATGTGGTTTGTTTGTTGTCTTTTTTAGTTCCGTCAGCGTGGGGATGCTCGCTCGGTGAACCTGATCATAATGTTTACCAGAAACAGGGAAAGGCGTGGTGTACCTGCGCCCTAATGAAGAGACAAATCTTTCGCTATACAGAGACATTATTATTCCGGTGACGGATGAATCATGCCGGAACGCAGCAGCAGAGGTGCAACCTTTGAAGCCCTGACCCCATGCCGCTATACTGCCGCCATCACTTAAAAACAGGATACAACAATGAACGACAGTGAATTTCATCGCCTGGCTGACCAACTGTGGCTAACCATTGAAGAGCACCTGGACGACTGGGATGGCGACAGCGATATCGACTGCGAAATCAACGGTGGCGTGCTGACCATTACCTTTGAAAACGGCAGCAAAATCATTATTAATCGTCAGGAACCGCTGCACCAGGTATGGCTGGCAACCAAACAGGGCGGCTACCATTTTGACCTGAAAGGCGATGAGTGGATTTGTGATCGCAGCGGCGAAACCTTCTGGGATTTGCTGGAACAGGCGGCAACGCAGCAGGCGGGTGAAACAGTCAGTTTTCGCTAAAATTGCATGCCGGATAAGCCTCGCTTTCCGGCTCGCTCATCACGAAAAATACTGCTGTAATAGCGGCGTATCGTTGTCCTGATTGGCAGGCGGCATGTTGCCAATAGATTTGGTTCGGAACGGAATCACCTGTTCGCGACCATCGACCTTCACAATCTGATAGAACTGCGGCAGGTTGAAGTTAATGAAGCTAGAGCCGTAGGTAAAACGGTCGTGCGATGACGAGTAGAAGCGGCTGACGTCACGCACCAGCTCCTCTTTGCTACCTTCGCAGTGGTGATACACCTCAACCCGGTTGCTTTCGTCGAGAATGTAGATATTAAAGCCATTTTCATCCTGCGTTTCTTCGAAGAAAAACTGGATGATCCCTTCGCTGGCAAAGCCGTCCACCACCGCCGGTAATTTGACGTGATTGGTTTCAACCTGCACTGACAGGCCGTGCAGTTTGTTATGCGAAATAGCGCCATAAAACTCGATGGCGTTCTCCAGTTTCTGTACCGATACATTCAGGCGTTCGAAGAACAAACCCCAGGTTTGACCAGAAACGCGCAGTGCCTTGAAGCGCCCAGTTTCCTGGCGGGTGCTGGAAAGACGCAGTTCAATACACTCAGAAACCAGTTGCTGCACGCGGGTGCGAATTAAACCGCGCAGATGCTGGCTGTAGCAGAAGACTTCCACGCTATCGGGCGGTGCGGCGTCCTGATGCATTTTGCCGAGAATGGTTTTCAGGGCTTCAATCATCGACTGCTCACCGTTGAAGTGCAGCGTACGCACTTCGTTCCACGAGTTGCGGTACAGCAAGTCAACACTACCCACCAGGCATTTTTGCTCTTCACCAAAGCTGAAAACATCCAGCTTACGAAAATCGAAATGTACTACCTGGTTACGGAATGCCGTCGTCGGGTCATATTCCAGATTAACAATTATTGCCAGATGGCGAATTTCACATGGACTGTAGAGCGCTTTTGGCGTCGGTGCGGGCAGACGCAATGGGAAGTGGTGCGACACATCGGCCACCATCTCTTGCAACTTCGGCAGATCAACAATGCCATTGCCCTTAATGTACAAGCGTGTACGTGAAGTCAACAGGCCGTTAAACCACGCCCAGGCCACTAGCTTATTCAGGTAACGGTTATATTCCAGCGGCTGATGGCTGATGATCGATTCAATCGTTGGCGCACGGTTATACAGATACCAACCTGAACGGTTAGCACGGCCCGGCGGTACATAAATAAAGGTCAGATTCGGTTCCGAGAGATCAGGTGAAATCTGCGGGTTTACCAGCGTCACTTTACCCGGTAATGCTTCAAACGCGGCGTACAGTTTACGCGTCAGCACGCCGATATCCTGCGGGCTGGCGGAGACGCTAAGGTTATTGCGGCGCGCAAAGCGGATCAGATTACGGTAGCTCTGCATCATTGCGTCGAGCAGCTCGTTGTGCGCCTCACGCACCTGATCTATCTTCCAGTTAGCACGGTTATCGAGCATTGCCAGACGAGCATCGTCCCATTCCCACTCTTTCACCAACTGGCTTAACACTTCACGACGCCAGCCTACGCAGGCGCGTTCACGGCTGAGTTTTTCGCACACTTTTAAATAGAAGCAGCGGCGTACTAAATCCAGACGGGTGAAATCTTCAATCGCCGTCAGGTATTCAGTAACACGCTCCAGCATCATGCAGTACGGATCGAGGCCAAACGACACAATCTCGCCGTCGTGCAAACGCTGTTTGATATCTTTCGCCAGCAGGCGTGGGTTCGGGTATTCCCAGGAATAGGCTTCCAGCAGCAGTGTCTTCAGCACCGCTTTGTACGGGGAATCGATACTTTTGTAGAGTTGCCAAAGGCTGGCACCAAAGTACTCTTCAGCAGAAAGCGAGCTTAAGCCGCCGAGATCCAGCCATTCATTTGGCGTCAGCACGCCCTGCGCGTAGAGCGTCATCACGTAGTCATCGTAATGCTCTTCTTCGTCGCAAGGCACCATATTCCACAGAATACGCTTACCGGCGAGACGCACGGCGGTACGGTAAAATTCATCAAGAAGCAGTATATGCTGGGTGGAACCGCAATCTTCGCCCCCCAGACTGCCACTCTCGTTGTGACGGAAACGGTTTTCATCAATCAGGAAGAAGCTAACTTCCACACCCAGCGAGGCAGCCCAGCTTTCCAGCAGGCTGCATTTACGTTGTAGTAACTGGCGCTCTTCGCTATCGAGCCAGGATTGATGACAGACCCAGATATCCAGGTCAGAGGAACAACTTTGCCCTACGGACGAAGTACTGCCCATGGTGTATACACCAGTAATCGGAAGCTCGCCTTTCGGCGGGTCCTGTACTGACATTCCACGATACAGTTCAAGTTCGTTCAGGTAGTGGCGTTGGGTTTCATCAGGCGTGTAAAGGCAAATGCCTTTGGGAACGTTACCATCAAGGTAACCCGGCATTAGCGGATGGTGATAGTGCAACAATGTCGGCAGCAGACTGTAAACCTGTTGAAATGCAGGCCCCATGGCAGCAAGCGCGCGATCCACGCGCAATTGATTTATGGCATCCAGTCTCTGTTTCAGAGTCTCAATATAGAGGTACAAGACGTATCGCCTGATTTGCTACCCGTCATGTCTGTGATTCCGGCAACATCAACGGAAACACGCGGCATTCGGGATATTTCGTATGTCAAAGGTAACTGTTACCACTTTCCGCGCCTGGTTTTTTTAGTTTCACGACGAAAAAATGGTCTAAAACGTGATCAATTTAACACCTTGCTGATTGACCGTAAAGAAAGATGCGCTACATACAAGTGTAGCACCGTTTATTCTCTGTAAATTCCTTATTACGACGGCTTGAAGCGCCTGTCAGGATTCAATTTACGTTTTGCATTAACGTCAACGTTTCACCACAACACTGACATCGCTCCAGCAAGGATGTTAGGATGGACCACGGATGATAATGACGGTAACAAGCATGTTAGACAATGTTTTAAGAATTGCCACACGCCAAAGCCCACTTGCACTCTGGCAGGCACACTATGTCAAAGACAAGTTGATGGCGAGCCATCCGGGATTAGTCGTTGAACTAGTACCGATGGTGACGCGCGGCGATGTAATTCTTGATACGCCGCTGGCGAAAGTAGGCGGAAAAGGCTTATTTGTTAAAGAGCTGGAAGTCGCGCTTCTGGAAAACCGCGCCGATATTGCCGTACATTCGATGAAAGATGTGCCGGTTGAATTCCCGCAAGGTCTGGGGCTGGTCACCATTTGCGAACGCGAGGATCCGCGTGATGCCTTTGTGTCCAATAATTATGACAATCTGGATGCGTTACCGGCTGGCAGTATCGTCGGGACTTCCAGCTTACGTCGCCAGTGCCAACTGGCGGAACGCCGCCCGGACCTGATTATCCGCTCTCTGCGTGGGAACGTTGGAACACGCCTTAGCAAGCTGGATAACGGCGAATACGATGCCATTATTCTTGCCGTGGCTGGATTAAAACGTTTAGGGCTGGAGTCCCGCATTCGCGCTGCACTGCCCCCAGAAATTTCTCTTCCGGCAGTCGGACAAGGTGCCGTAGGTATTGAATGCCGCCTTGATGATACGCGTACCCGCGAGCTTCTTGCCGCACTTAATCACCATGAAACCGCGCTACGCGTCACCGCTGAACGTGCGATGAATACCCGTCTGGAAGGGGGTTGTCAGGTGCCGATTGGCAGCTATGCCGAACTTGTCGACGGCAAAATCTGGTTGCGTGCGCTGGTCGGTGCGCCGGACGGTTCGCAGATTATTCGTGGTGAACGCCGCGGTGCGCCGCAGGATGCCGAGCAAATGGGGATTTCACTGGCGGAAGAGCTACTGAATAACGGCGCACGGGAGATTCTCGCTGAAGTCTACAACGGAGACGCGCCAGCATGAGTATCCTGGTCACCCGCCCATCTCCAGCTGGAGAAGAGTTAGTGAGCCGTCTGCGCACACTGGGGCAGGTGGCCTGGCATTTTCCGCTGATAGAGTTTTCCCCGGGTCGGCAATTACCACAACTTGCCGACCAGCTATCAGCACTTGGTAAAGGCGATCTATTGTTTGCCCTTTCGCAACACGCCGTTGCTTTTGCCCAATCACAACTGCATCAGCAAGCTTTTAAATGGCCATTACTTGCTGGTTATTTCGCCATCGGCCGCACCACTGCGCTGGCGCTGCATACCGTGAGCGGGCACCAGGTTCGTTATCCGCAGGATCGGGAAATCAGTGAAGTCTTGCTACAATTACCGGAATTACAAAGTATTGCGGGCAAACGTGCGCTGATATTACGTGGCAACGGCGGTCGTGAGCTGATTGGAGAAACTCTGACGGCACGCGGTGCTGAAGTCACTTTTTGTGAATGTTATCAACGGTGCGCCATTCATTATGACGGTGCAGAAGAGGCGATGCGTTGGCAATCCCGCGAGGTGACGACCGTCGTTGTTACCAGCGGTGAAATGTTGCATCAACTCTGGTCATTGATCCCACAATGGTATCGTGAGCACTGGTTACTACGCTGTCGGCTTTTGGTCGTCAGTGAGCGTTTGGCGAAACTCGCCCGGGAACTGGGCTGGAATGACATTAAGGTCGCCGATAACGCTGACAACGATGCGCTTTTACGGGCATTACAATAACTCTCATAACAGGAAGCCATAATGACGGAACAAGAAAAAACCTCCGCCGTGGTTGAAGATACCAGGGAGGCCGTGGACACCACGCCACAACCTGTCGTTGCAGAAAAGAAGAGTAAGAATAGTACCGCTCTGATTCTCAGTGCGGTGGCTATCGCCATTGCTCTGGCAGCAGGCGTCGGTTTGTATGGCTGGGGTAAACAACAGGCCGTCAGTCAGACTGCCACCAGCGATGCCCTGGCGAGCCAACTCACGGCACTGCAAAAAGCCCAGGAAAGCCAAAAAGCGGAGCTGGAAGGCATTATTAAGCAACAGTCTGTACAGTTAGAGCAGGCGAATCGACAGCAAGAAACGCTGGCAAAACAGCTGGATGAAGTCCAACAAAAGGTCGCTACCATCTCTGGTAGCGATGCCAAAACCTGGCTTCTGGCACAGGCGGACTTTCTGGTAAAACTTGCCGGACGTAAACTCTGGAGCGATCAGGACGTCACCACCGCAGCAGCGTTACTGAAAAGCGCTGATGCCAGCCTGGCAGATATGAATGACCCCAGCCTTATTGCTATTCGTCGGGCAATTACCGATGATATCGCCAGCCTTTCTGCGGTAACGCAGGTGGATTATGACGGCATTATCCTCAAGTTGAATCAGCTCTCTAATCAAGTGGATAACCTGCGTCTGGCCGACAATGATAGCGACGGTTCGCCAATGGATTCCGATGGTGAAGAGCTTTCCAGCTCCATCAGCGAATGGCGCGTCAATCTGCAAAAAAGCTGGCAGAGTTTTATGGACAACTTCATTACGATTCGCCGTCGTGATGATACTGCCGTACCGCTGTTAGCGCCGAATCAGGATATCTATCTGCGCGAAAATATTCGTTCCCGTCTGCTGGTCGCCGCACAAGCAGTGCCGCGTCATCAGGAAGAGACGTACCGCCAGGCGCTGGAGAACGTCTCCACCTGGGTTCGTGCTTATTACGATACTGAAGATGCCACCACCAAAGCGTTTCTCGACGAGGTGGACCAGTTAAGCCAGCAAAATATCTCGATGGATCTCCCGGAAACACTGCAAAGCCAGGCGATGCTGGAAAAACTGATGCAGACTCGCGTGCGTAACCTGCTGGCACAACCGGCAGCAGGGGCAACGGAAGCTAAACCTGCACCTGCACCTGCACCGCAAGCTGATGCCCCGGCAGCCGCGCCGCAAGGAGAATAACCATGCTAAAAGTGTTATTGCTCTTTGTGTTGCTGGTTGCGGGGATCGTGGTCGGCCCGATGATTGCCGGTCATCAGGGTTACGTACTGATCCAGACCGACAACTACAATATCGAAACCAGCGTGACTGGCCTGGCGATCATTTTGATTCTGGCGATGGTCGTGCTGTTTGCCATTGAGTGGCTACTGCGGCGGATCTTCCGCACCGGCGCGCACACCCGGGGTTGGTTTGTCGGACGTAAGCGTCGCCGCGCACGTAAGCAGACTGAACAGGCACTGCTAAAACTAGCGGAAGGCGATTATCAGCAAGTTGAAAAGCTGATGTCAAAAAATGCCGATCACGCTGAACAGCCGGTGGTGAACTACCTACTGGCTGCCGAAGCCGCACAACAACGCGGGGATGAAGCGCGCGCCAATCAGCATCTGGAACGCGCAGCGGAACTTGCGGGCAACGACACTATTCCGGTGGAAATCGCCCGCGTTCGCCTGCAACTGGCGCGTAATGAAAATCATGCGGCACGCCACGGCGTGGATAAGTTACTCGAAGTCACACCACGCCATCCGGAAGTGCTGCGTCTGGCAGAACAAGCGTATATCCGTACCGGCGCGTGGAGTTCACTGCTGGACATCATCCCGTCAATGGCGAAAGCCCACGTTGGTGATGAAGAACATCGCGCAATGCTGGAACAACAGGCATGGATTGGTCTGATGAATCAGGCACGGGCCGATGACGGCAGCGAAGGTTTACGTAACTGGTGGAAAAACCAAAGCCGGAAAACGCGTCATCAGGTGGCTTTGCAGGTGGCAATGGCGGAACATCTTATTGAATGTGACGATCATGATACTGCCCAGCAAATTATCATCGACGGCCTGAAACGCCAGTATGACGATCGCCTACTGCTGCCGATCCCACGACTGAAAACCAACAATCCGGAACAGCTTGAAAAAGTGCTACGCCAGCAAATCAAAAACGTCGGCGATCGCCCGCTGTTGTGGAGCACGCTGGGTCAGTCACTGATGAAGCACGGCGAATGGCAGGAAGCATCGCTCGCCTTCCGCGCGGCGCTGAAACAACGCCCGGACGCCTACGATTACGCATGGCTTGCCGACGCGCTGGACAGACTGCACAAACCAGAAGAAGCCGCATCGATGCGCCGCGACGGCTTGATGTTGACGTTGCAGAACAACCCGCCGCAGTAATTTATATCGCCTCGTTCAGAGGCGATATTTTTTTACAAGGATGTCAAAAATGCACATGCCTTCCCGCTACCTTTTCCGCTTGCCATCGCCTGAAAGTAATCCTGTTCGGGTAAGGTTGTTACTCTGCTTTTTGATATGTGCTGCTCTGGCTGGCGTAGGCTGGCTGACTATTTCCTTCGTGCGTACGGGCAACACCTTCATCTTCTGGTTATCACTTTTTATTGTGTCTCTGATAGCCGCCGCGAAGCAGGATAAAATCAAGCTCCTCGAGAAACGCCGAATCATGGCCGATAAACGTCAGGGGCTTTCCATTTGTCAGTTTGCACGCCAGTTTAACCCTCGTACCGTAGATACATGGATCATTCGGGCTGTGTGGAATACCTTGCAAGAAAACGGCTATATCGGCTACCCACTGCCACTTAAAGCCGACGATAAACTGGACGAAGATCTGGATTTGGTAAACGATGCCGTTGAGTTAGAAGAGCTGGTCGAAGATATCGCCGCTCGCTGCGGACGCGATTTAACCGGAATAGAGAATAATCAGTTTCTTCCCATCGTCACGGTAGGCTCTCTTGTAAGGGTGCTAAATGCACAACCAATGACGCAAGAGCGACGTAGCCTGTTGTTTATTCAGCCATAAAAAAACGCCTGCTCTTATTACGGAGCAGGCGTTAAAACAGGTCTGTATGACAACAAGTGGGTGCTTCACTCAACGTTGTGTCCATGGTGTCTGATGAGGCATAAGCGACATCTGTCAGTGGACGATAAGCACCGTAAACGGCTCTGCGTCATTCCTAAGTTTATGAGGCACTAAGGCGAACATAAGAGATGGAATGAGCATCTACCCAATTATTATGCCATACAGGCCCGGGAAATAACATCCTTTAATACTTGTTATGAGAAAATTCTGCAATCCAGGTTTCTTTCATTCGCAATAATTACCTGAGTAAATATTATCCAGCACCTTACTCTCTTTAATTATAAATACTGTGAATTGTTAAAAATATTCAATAACCAATATATATATTAATTACACTCCTAATCAAAAACAGCATCAATAATCAACACTATACAATAAACCTGCCTTACATATCCCCCGCACCAGGGGTAGGATTGAAAACGCTCTCCTGATCTTTCGATTCATTCTCATGGCAAATAAATAATATATTTTCATCATAATTATTTATATACCCATTTTATCAGGGAGAGGGATCTCAATTATCAATGCTTAATTACGTCATCCATTTAATGACATGAAACCGGAGCATTTTGCATGGAAATTTCGTTTTCACCCAAACTACTGGTGATCGCAATCGCCGCCGCTATTCCTTTGCTGGCCAGTGCTGCAGATACCCCGTCAACCGCTACCGCGCGCGAAGGTTATGCCGGGTATGATCACCCTAACCAGTACCTAGTTAAACCGGCGACCACCATTGCCGATAATATGATGCCTGTGATGCAGCATCCGGCACAGGATAAAGAAACCCAGCAGAAGCTGGCGGAATTAGAGAAAAAGACCGGTAAGAAACCGAACGTGGTTGTTTTCTTACTGGATGACGTGGGCTGGATGGATGTCGGCTTTAATGGCGGTGGCGTGGCGGTAGGTAACCCAACGCCAGATATTGACGCCGTTGCCAGCCAGGGATTGATTTTAACCTCTGCATATTCTCAACCAAGTTCTTCCCCTACCCGCGCCACCATTCTCACCGGACAATACTCCATCCACCACGGCATTCTGATGCCGCCGATGTACGGGCAACCGGGCGGTCTGCAAGGGTTAACCACCCTGCCGCAATTGCTGCACGACCAGGGTTACGTCACCCAGGCTATCGGGAAATGGCATATGGGGGAAAACAAAGAGTCGCAGCCGCAGAACGTCGGCTTTGATGATTTCCGTGGCTTCAACTCAGTGTCCGATATGTATACCGAATGGCGCGATGTTCACGTCAACCCGGAAGTCGCCCTGAGTCCGGACCGTTCTGAATACATCAAGCAATTACCATTTAGCAAAGATGATGTTCATGCTGTACGCGGCGGCGAACAGGAGGCCATTGCTGACATTACGCCGAAATATATGGAAGACCTGGATCAACGCTGGATGGAATATGGCGTTAAGTTCCTCGACAAGATGGCGAAGAGTGATAAACCTTTCTTCCTCTATTATGGCACTCGCGGCTGCCACTTCGATAACTACCCGAACGCCAAATATGCGGGTAGCTCTCCGGCACGCACCTCGTATGGTGACTGCATGGTAGAGATGAACGATGTGTTCGCTAATCTCTACAAAACGCTGGAGAAAAACGGTCAGCTGGATAACACGCTTATTGTCTTCACCTCCGATAACGGTCCGGAAGCCGAAGTGCCTCCGCACGGTCGCACACCGTTCCGTGGAGCGAAAGGATCTACCTGGGAAGGCGGCGTTCGCGTTCCGACTTTCGTGTACTGGAAAGGCATGATCCAACCGCGTAAATCTGACGGTATTGTTGATCTGGCAGATCTCTTCCCAACAGCACTGGATCTGGCGGGGCATCCTGGGGCGAAAGTTGCGAATTTAGTGCCGAAAACCACCTTTATCGATGGTGTAGACCAGACATCTTTCTTCCTGGGAACAAACGGCCAGTCTAACCGTAAGGCCGAGCACTACTTCCTCAACGGCAAACTCTCTGCTGTGCGTATGGATGAGTTCAAGTATCACGTCCTGATTCAGCAGCCTTACGCTTATACCCAGAGCGGGTATCAGGGTGGGTTCACCGGCACGGTAATGCAAACAGCCGGATCGTCGGTGTTTAACCTCTACACCGATCCACAGGAAAGCGATTCTATCGGCGTGCGCCATATCCCGATGGGAGTACCACTGCAAACCGAAATGCACGCGTATATGGAGATCCTGAAGAAATATCCTCCACGCGCGCAGATTAAATCTGACTAATCCGGCGCTATCGCAGTGATCTGCCTTTGCCGGATGCGATGTTGACGCATCTTATCCAGCCTACAGAACACTGCAATTTATTGAATTTGCACGATCATGTAGGCCGGATAAGGCGTTTACGCCGCATCCGGCAATCAACCGCAGGCGGCCACAAAATGGCCGCTTTTTTACTTATTCACCACCATCAAATGCGCCTGCATAATGTCGCTGGCCGGACGACCGTGCGCCAGCAAATCAGCCATTGCTTTAAGATACGGCGGTAGATGGCGGAAATAACGCTGATACCCGGCACACAAATAATTCAGCCCCGGTTTTCCGCTGGTATCGAGCATGAAGCGGTGTTTCGGGCAGCCTCCCCAGCACGCTTTTAACACGTTACAACTGCGACACTGCGCCGGTAACTGCTTAAATTTATCTTCACCAAAAGTCTGCTGCTGCGGAGAATCTACCATTTCTGCGATGGTCTGCTGAAGCATATTTCCCAGTCGATATTGCGGATAAACATAGTGATCGCAGGCGTAAACGTCGCCGTTGTGCTCAACAATCATCGAGCGCCCACAGGTTGGCTGATGATGGCAAACCGCACCCGACGCACCGACAAAATTGGCAAACGCCCATTCGATATTCATCACGAAAATCTTGCCGACGTCGCGTTTGATCCAGTGGTCGAATATCGCCACCAGAAACTCACCGAACTCATCGGGGCGTACCGACCATTCCGTCAGGTCGCCCTGAATATCGCCGGGCGCATGTAGTTTCAGTCCATCGCGGGCAGCTGTTTCATCAGCCAGGCGCTCGACCACCGGAATAAACTGGATGAATTCGACTCCCGCATCGCACAAAAAATCATAAACCTGCAACGGTTGCTGCGCGCTGGTGCGGTTGACGCAGACCAGCACGTTATAGTCGACATGATGCTTTTGCAGCAGCATCAGGGCACGCATCACCAGCTTATGCGTTGGTCTGCCACCTTTGGTCACGCGATATTGATTGTGGATCTCAGCCGGACCATCCAGAGATAACCCAATAAGAAAATGATTTTCTGCCAGAAATGCACACCATTCGTCATCGAGCAGCACACCGTTAGTCTGGAAGCTGTTACTTACCTTCCTGCCAGTACCGTATTTCGCCTGTAACTTTACGGCACGGCGGTAAAACTCCAGCCCCATCAGCGTTGGCTCACCGCCCTGCCAGGTAAAAGCGACTTCGTTTTGTGGTTCGCTGGCGGCGATATAGTGACGGACATACGCTTCCAGCGTGTCTTCGTCCATATGCGTGACTGGCTTTTCACGGTAAAGGGATTGTTTTTCGAGATAAAAACAGTAGTCACAGTTCAGATTACAATCGGAACCGCTCGGTTTCGCCATCACGTGAAACGCACGCGTTGGAATCTGTTGCAGCATGGTCGCTCCTTGCCTGAAGTCATCCTTCAATAAGTTAAGGGCGAAATCATACCGTGTGGCAATGAGTTACTACGGGCGTTTATTGCGAAGGGAGAGTGATGAAATGCACAGAAAACAAAAAACCCCGCCGAAGCGGGGTTCAAAATTGGTCGGCGAGAGAGGATTCGAACCTCCGACCCACTGGTCCCAAACCAGTTGCGCTACCAAGCTGCGCTACTCGCCGAAATACTGCTTTTTGAATTTTTAGTTCAATTCTTTAAAGTCGTGGTGCGAGGGGGGGGACTTGAACCCCCACGTCCGTAAGAACACTAACACCTGAAGCTAGCGCGTCTACCAATTCCGCCACCTTCGCATTGTCACAACTTCTAATAATGGGGTGGCTAATGGGATTCGAACCCACGACAACTGGAATCACAATCCAGGGCTCTACCAACTGAGCTATAGCCACCACTACAAATCTTGTTACGCGGTATTACTACCACCGCAGCTCAAGCGCCGGGACTAAATGGCGCGCCCGACAGGATTCGAACCTGAGACCTCTGCCTCCGGAGGGCAGCGCTCTATCCAGCTGAGCTACGGGCGCTTAGCGCCGTTGCGGGGGTGGATAATACGGACTTCCCCCCCCTCTGTCTAGTCCCTTTTTAAATAAAATGCGCGTTTGGTTACGGTTTGCGCGCTTTGCTGCTTATTTCTCCAGTTTATGCGCTTTACCGTGGCGATTAAGGCCAAAAACTTTATAAATCGCCGTCACCGCCAGCATGAAGATGATGCCGACAAACAGCGACATACGGGTATCTTCATTAAAGTACATACCGATCAAAACGCAAATCAGGAATGCCATTGTTACGTAGTTGGCCCACGGGAACAGGATTGAGCGGAACGGATGGCTGGCAATCGCCGCTTTGTGTGCACGACGAAAACGCAGCTGGCTTATCAAAATCACAAACCACGGCACCATGCCCGGAAGCACGCTGGCACTGTAAACGTAGACAAACACGCGCTGTGGGTTAGGGATGATGTAGTTCAGGCATGAGCCAATTAGCAGGATGACAATGGATACCGCCACTCCTGCAACCGGCACACCGTGACGGGAAACTTTCGCCATCGCCGCCGGTAACTGACGGTTTTTCGCCAGCGCGTAGAGCATACGTCCGCAACTGTACATGCCGCTGTTACAGCCAGAGAGCGCAGCCGTCAGCACCACAAAGTTGATAATGCCCGCCGCTGCGGTAATGCCGATTTTGGCGAAAGTCAGTACAAACGGGCTGCCGTTGCTGCCTATTTCATTCCATGGGAAGATGGTGACGATAACGAAAATCGCGCCTACGTAGAAAATCAGGATTCGCCACAACACCTTGCCTACGGCACTGCGCAGCGTCACCTGCGGATTCTTCGCTTCACCGGCAGTAATGCCAATCAGCTCCACGCCCTGGTAGGACGCCACCACAATACACAATGCGGTCAGGAAACCTTTCCAGCCACCCGCAAAAAAACCGCCATGCTCTGTGAGATTGCTAAAACCAATCGACTGCCCGCCGTTGCCAAAGCCAAAGAAAATCACGCCCAGACCAATGACAATCATCACGATAATCGTGGTGACTTTGATCATCGCGAACCAGAACTCGATTTCACCGTACAACCGCACCGCTGCCAGATTCGCCAGTGCCACCAGCGCCACTGCGATCAATGCGGGTATCCACTGCGCCATCTCCGGGAACCAGAACTGGACATAAACGCCAATGGCGGTGATTTCTGAGATCCCCACCGCCATCCACATAAACCAGTAAGACCAGGCAGTGAGATAGCCAAAGAACGGGCTCATGTAACGATGCGCATAAACGGCGAACGAACCGGTAACCGGTTCGAGGAACAACATTTCGCCCATTGAACGCATGATGAAAAAGACGAACAGCCCGGCGATGATATAGGCCAACAATACGGATGGCCCGGCCCATTTCAGGGTACTGGCGGCCCCCATAAACAGGCCGACGCCAATGGTGCCCCCCAGGGCGATGAGTTCGATATGTCGAGCTTCCAGCCCACGCTGTAGCTCTGGTTTGTTATCTGCCATAAATCCTCGTGTTGTGTTTGCATGCTTTCCGGTGTTACCGGTTATCGTTATGGGTACATCGAGTGTTGCGAATGTTTTCGTAATTCAGGAGAAATGGCAAATAAAGCATTAAAAATTTGAATGCTTTGTGTAATAAAAAGACAGGCAGGCGACGAAGTGACCACTCCGTCGCTTTACAGAGAGAGGAAAATCAGAGATCGCCGGTGTAATGCCAGCGTAAATAACGCAGCAAACGAAGCTGGCGCTTAATGCGACTCGGCTGCGAAAGCAGTCTATAAAGCCACTCCAGTCCCAGTTTTTGCCAGATTTTCGGCGCGCGTTTTACGTGACCGGTAAAGACATCGTACGTTCCACCAACGCCCATATACAGCGCATTAGGGTGCACCAGGCGGCAGTCGCGCATGAAGATCTCCTGCTTTGGTGACCCCATTGCGACAGTGACAATTTGCGCACCACTGGCGTGAATACGCTCAAACAGCGCCTGACGCTGCTCGGGTTTAAAATAACCATCCTGGCTGCCAACGATATTCACATTCCACTGGTCGCGCAGTTTAGCTTCGGTCTGCGCCAGCACATCAGGTTTACCGCCCACAAGAAATACCGGCGTCCCTTCCTTGCCTGCGCGCGCCATTACTTCTTCCCAGAGATCGGCACCGGCAACGCGGGAAACCTGTGCCTGCGGGTACTTTTTACGCACCGACCGCACAACGCTAATGCCATCGGCATATTTAAATTCGGCAGCGTTAATTAACTCCCTGACCTCGACGTTATCTTCAATGGTCAGCATTTTTTCGGCATTAATGGCAACCAGCGTTCCCTGCTTAAGCTGCCCATCAGCGAACAGATAATCGAGGGCATGCTGCATATCACGCCAACCGATCAACTGTAAGCCACGCAGCGTATAGGTCGGTGCCGTGGTGGTGTTATTCATTGTTATCCTTCAACCTGCGTCCGGAGCGATGATTTTATTCGTTTATGAACGAGTCCGGCGCTATCAAAAAGCCAGTACAGCAGTTTTGCAATCATCAGGCTTGCGCCGAAGACCACGATAAAAAAGACGACACGCGAGACAAACGAATCCAACCCTTCGCGCGCCAGCACGATCATATTGAAGATCGCCCCGAAGCAGAAACTGTGGAGAATCGCAGCCTTATAGCGATTAGTTTCGCGGTTGCCCAGCTCATACAACCAGTCGAACCACTTGATGATCAGACCAACCACAATCGCCCCGAGCGGGATGAACAACGCGCCGCCCATAACAACCAGTGAACCTATAAGCGTAGGCGAGATCGCCAGCCCGGAGTGGTTATTCAGCACTTCCCAGGTAAAGTAGTTGGCGGAGTTCAGCACCATACTCGGGCGACCCGGCCACAGCCAGGAAGGGATAAAGACATAGAAATCGCGAATAATTGGAGCCAGACCCTGGAAGTCGATGTTGTCGTAGTTCTGCAACAGCAGCGCCAGATTCTCCCACGGCGAGAAGGTATCGCGGGTGAGATAGAGAAACGTATAGAACGCCTCATCGCCGCTCACGTTCATTCCGTAGCGTTTTAGCGCCAGCCAGAACATGCCAACAATCCCCAGCACGCCCGCCGCCGCCAGCATCCACAGTGAAATCCAGCCGCGAATAATGCCGATAAACAGGAAGATAGCGAACGCGATAATGATATTGGCGCGAGTGCCGCCGACAATCATGTAAGTCAGCAAACCAAAGGCGACCGTGCTGACGAGGAAAAACAGCCACGCTTTACTGTCCTGGCGCAGAAAGTAGACCACTAACATTGCCGGGATGAAAAAGTAAAAGAAACGCTTTAACGCCACGCCTGAGACTTCGCTGGAGAAGATCTGGCTGTAGGAGTTAAGCCGGAACAGCAAAAAACCGTTATGCATGAAAAAGATGCCAACGCTCACCAGCGCGATACCCATCAGAATCACCCACGTGAGATTGGTTTCCACGCGGTTCATGGTAAACACTGGACGGCGCGGTGCATCGGCAACGCGTTTGCGTAAGCGTGTTTTGTAAGTGACGTAGTAAACTGCGTAAAATCCCCCCGCAGAAAGTAACGCCTGCAACAAGATATCTGGCGGCACCACGGCAACATCAAAGCGAAACACCAGCAAGCTGGTCAGCGGAAAGCCGAAGAAAAAGGTCAGCAAAAACAGCAATGAAAAGAAGACATTGAAGTTAAAACGCACGCTGCGAAACTCAAACCATGTCAGCGTGGCGATAAACAGCGTGCAGAGCAGCCAGACAACAAACAGGCCGCTGAATTGCAGCAGGCTCATGCGACCTCCCCGGAGGCAATAGCCAACGCCCGCTGCCAGCCTTGCAGATAGTTCGGGCTAAAGAAGGCAATGGTGTTTTTATCCACCGACGCCAGCTGGCGCTGCGCTTCATGCACAAAATCTTCGTTGAGATCGTCAGTGGTAAACAGCACCGGCAAATGCTGTTCTGTCATATCCTGCCAGAACGGATTTTCCCGGTTAAGCACACAAGGAATGCCCGCCTGAATCAGTAAGCACAGCGTACCAATGCCCTGCTGGCGGGCAAAAATAAAGTAGCCGAGATCGCACTGGCGAAGTAGTGCCAGATAGGCGTCAAATTCCAGTTTTTCGCTCAGAACTTGCAGATTTTCTTCGCTGAATAACTCGAGCCCCGCCTGACGAACTTCGTCGATATACGCTTCGTTATTAGGCGGATAGCCCATCGGTACAACCACTTTTACCGTATCACCAAACTGCTGATGAACAGCGCGCAAGGCGGCGATATGCTCATTGCTGCGATCGCCGGAGTTCCCTACCAAAATGGTCATTTTCCCTTCACGTTGCCGATCGTTCGCCATTGTATTGAGAGAAGGGTCCATCCGGGTTGGGAAGTAAATCAGTTCGCCCCGCACCTTTGGATGCGTTTTGGCAAAAAAGCTCAAGTCTCCCCGAGTGGCAAACACACAGCCCACTCGCTTTTGTGCCAGTCGGCGCAGAGGATAAAAGAGTTTATATTTCAATCCACTGGAAACTTCATAGAGATCTGCCCCCCAGATATGCCAGTAAAACTGGCTGGGCTTGATTCCGCCACTAAGCAGCGCCAGCCACAGCTTGGGATTGAACTGGCCGTGGAAGAAAAACCGTTGCTGGCGGTTAGCTTTCGCTTTAGCGATAACGGCTTCTGCCAGTGATTTTTTCCCAGGGAAAAATTGCACAGAAAGCGCCGGACAACTATCACTTAAGCCGTCGTCCTTGCCAGCAACCATAAACTCGCGCGCGTGCTCGCTCGTCGCGGCCAGCGCGTCATTGAAAAACCGCAGAACGGTTTGGTTATGGTGAGGGATATCCGATCCCAGTACGTGAATCAGTACAGTCATGCCCGCCTACGCCAGAGTAAAAACACGCCACAACAAAGAGAGAAATAGACGATATAGGTTGCCATGTAGGCCTGCGCCGCGCCCAGGGCGCCATGCACGGGGATCAACCAGTGGGCAAATACCATCAATAAAGTGAACTGGCTGACTTCCGCCAGAATATAAAAACGCAGCGACGCTTTGGCGATCACCAGATAACCAAAGACATAGGCGCCCACTTTCAACACATCGCCGACCAACTGCCAGGCAAAGAGATCCCGCATGGCGGTAAATTTATTCGACAACAGTAACCAGATGGCAAAATCACGCAGTAGCCAGACGGTGAAACTCGCTGCCGCCACGGCCGGTAAAACAAATTTCAGCGACTTCACCACTTCCCGGGTGATATCGCGCTTTTCCGTTAGCCGCGACAACGTGGGCAGTAAATACACGCTAAAGGAAGCAGTAATAAATTGCAGGTAGGCATCGGAAATACTGCTCACCCCTTGCCAGATCCCCACGTCATCCCAGCTATACTGCGCCGCCAACAGTTTACGCATCATGATGTACGCAACGGGCAAGGTCACCGACGTAATCAGCGCCATGAGCGTGAACTTACTCAACTGCCCTGCCAGACCGTTATCCCAGCTGGGTTTTAGATAGCTTAACGGGATAGCGCCACGCTTAATTAACATGACGGCGGCAGGCATTACCACCAGCGCGGGAATCAGCGCCAGACCAAGCAACGCGCCTTCATAACCGCCAAAACGGTAACTGACATAATAAGCGATAACGCCAATCAGGCTGCCGACAATCAGCGATAACGCATTACCCGCGGCATCGCGAAAGCCTTTCATCAACGCCAGCAACAGGTTGCCCCAGGCGATCCCCATTTGCACTAGCGCCACTAAACGCACCAGCCCTTGATAGTCGTTATTACCAAACAATCCCTGGCTGATTGGCGCAGCTGCCAGCACAAAGACCAGCGCCATCAGCGTGGAGAAGCCAAGCACCATCGCAGATGAAGTGCCGACCACACGGCGCAGCTGCTGCGGATTATCGTGGTACTGGGCAACGTATTTGGTTACGCCATTAAAGATGCCCGCCCCGGCAAGCACACCGAGCACGGTTATCAACTGGCGGAAATTTGCCGCCAACCCTAGTCCTGCCGGACCAAATGACACCGCCAATAATTTACCAACCAGTAACCCAGCGCCAATCTTGACCAGCGTACTGGCCGCCGTCCACAAGGATGCTTTTGCCAGCGACATATCAGGAGAAGTAGTTCAACAAGGTCGCAATCACCGTGCGCTGATTGACGGGCGACAAGTTGTAGAACAACGGCAGGCGCAGCAGGCGCTCGCTCTCTTTGGTGGTGTAGCGATCTTCACCGTGAAACTCACCAAAGCGTTCACCCGCAGGGCAACCGTGCAGCGGAATGTAATGGAACACCGCCATGATTTCCGCTTCCTTCAGGAAGCTAATCAACGCGCTCCGGTCATCAATATCCCGCAGCTTGATGTAGAACATATGCGCGTTCTGCACGCAGTCATCCGGAATCGACGGCAACTCGATACGCCCGGCTTTCGCCAGAGGTGCTAACGCATCGTAGTAGTTTTGCCACAGCGCCAGACGTTGCTGGTTGATACGTTCAGCGGCTTCCAGTTGCGCCCACAGATACGCAGCTTGCAGATCGGACATCAAATAGCTGGAGCCGATATCGCGCCAGGTATATTTATCAACCTGACCACGGAAGAACTGGCTGCGGTTAGTCCCTTTTTCACGGATGATCTCGGCACGTTCAATCAACGCCTTATCATTAATCAGCGTCGCCCCGCCTTCACCGCCCGCCGTGTAGTTTTTGGTTTCATGGAAGCTAAAGCAGCCAATATGACCAATGGTTCCCAACGCACGCCCTTTGTAAGTGGACATCACACCCTGAGCGGCATCTTCCACCACAAACAGGTTATGCTTTTTCGCCAACGCCATAATGGTGTCCATTTCGCAGGCCACGCCCGCGTAATGCACCGGCACAATAACGCGCGTTTTGTCGGTGATCGCCGCTTCAATCAGCGTTTCGTCGATGTTCATGGTGTCCGGGCGAACATCAACAAAAACAATTTTTGCTCCACGCAGCACAAAGGCGTTGGCGGTGGAGACAAAGGTGTAGCTCGGCATGATCACTTCATCGCCCGGTTGGATATCCAGAAGCAGCGCCGCCATCTCCAGAGAAGCGGTGCAGGATGGCGTCAGCAGTACTTTGGCGCTGCCAAAACGTTGCTCCAGCCACTGCTGGCAGCGACGGGTAAAACCGCCATCGCCACACAGTTTGCCGCTACCCATTGCCGACTGCATATAGTCGAGTTCGGTTCCCACCACCGGCGGTGCGTTAAATGGAATCATGTGATCACCTGTATAACCAGTACGCGGTGCTTTCTACATTCGCACCACTTTGTATGTATCGTTTAAGCGCGGCGGTGTTGCCCATCTGGGTCGCCACCCGCAATGTTGTTTTACCGCGAGCATACGCCCAGTTTAGCGCCGTTTGCATCAGTTCAGCACCTGCACCGCGTCCTGCCAGTAAACCAATGCGCGCGTCAGTGGTATTCAACTCTCGCAGAGAAACATAGCCGCGAATCTCGCCAGAAGCCGCGCGTAAAACCAGGCATTGATGATCAAAGGTGCCGCGCACGGCATTTTCAATCCACTGCGCATAAAAGCGACCGCTGGCGTCAGGCGCATACCACGGCGCACGAAAACGGCTTTGCGCGAATGCTTCACGGGCTAACTGGCGTAGTACTGGAATATCTGCTTCTTGAGCCACTTCCGCACGGCTTTCACTGACGTTGATCACGGGGAGCGCAAAATCCACTTCTCCTTCGACCAGCGAGAATCCCAGCTGTTGCAGGACATCTAGTTCTTCGGTATTGGATGCGGCAATTTTGGCCTGTACTCGTGACCACGGCGCCAAAACGCCTGGCGTCAGGAGCGGTGCGTCAGGACTAATGCGCACGATGGCGCTGTTAACGCCAAAAAAGGCGTTTTCCCAAGTTAGTGGTTCAATACTGGCGCGGACGGGCATTCTCTATCTCCCTCAACACAGTCGTTTACTGTAATCAGTATCAGCGCCAGACTCCTTTGGTATCCACCACATACTGCTGCTGAACATCATCGCCGCTAATGGCTTTAAACTGGCTGTGATCTACCAACATCACCAGCACATCTGCCGTCGCCAGCGCCTCGTCAAGCTGCGCCAGCGTGCAAAGTCCGGTCAGTTTTTTCGGCAACTGGTGAATATTAGGTTCAACAACCAGCGTTTCGCCGCTGTGCCACTGGGCGATCAGTTCAGCGATTTCCATCGCCGGGCTTTCGCGCAGGTCATCAATATTCGGTTTAAACGCCAGACCAAAGCAGGCAATTTTCAGTTCACTGGCGCGTTTATCAGTGGCAGCCAAACAATCAGCGACCGCCGCTTTCACCTGATCAATCACCCAGAAAGGTTTGTGATCGTTCACTTCACGCGCGGTACGGATAAGCCGCGCCTGCTGTGGGTTCTGCGCCACGATAAACCACGGGTCGACGGCAATGCAGTGACCGCCCACACCCGGACCAGGCTGGAGAATATTGACTCGTGGATGGCGATTCGCCAAACGAATCAGTTCCCAGACGTTAATTCCTTGCTCGGCACAAATCAGCGACAGTTCGTTAGCAAAAGCAATATTCACGTCGCGGAAGCTGTTTTCTGTGAGCTTACACATTTCCGCCGTCCGCGAGTTAGTGACGACACACTCACCTTCGAGGAAAATTTTGTACAGTTCGCTGGCGCGCGCCGAGCAAACTGGCGTCATGCCGCCAATGACGCGATCGTTTTTAATCAGCTCGACCATCACCTGGCCCGGCAACACGCGTTCCGGGCAATAAGCAATATTGACGTCCGCCTGCTCACCCACCTGCTGCGGGAAAGTCAGGTCCGGACGCATCTCTGCTAACCATTCTGCCATCTTCTCGGTTGAACCCACCGGCGAGGTGGATTCAAGGATCACCAACGCGCCTTTTTTCAGCACTGGCGCAATGGAGCGGGCAGCCGATTCGACGTAGGCCATATCCGGCTCATGATCGCCTTTAAATGGCGTTGGGACAGCAATCAGCCAGGCATCAGCCTCAACCGGCGTCGTGCTCGCTCGTAAAAAACCACCTTCTACGGCAGTTTTTACCACGCTCGCTAAATCAGGTTCGACGATATGGATTTCGCCACGATTGATGGTATCAACCGCTTGTTGGTTGATATCAACACCAATCACCTGTTTTTGCCGTGAGGCAAACGCAGCCGCCGTTGGCAGCCCGATATAACCCAGTCCGATAACAGAAATGGTCGCAAAACTCATAGTGATATCCGATTATTTTTTAACGCTTCCAAAATGCGAGAGCATGCCTGACCATCACCATACGGGTTATGGGCTCGGCTCATAGTTTGATATTCATCTTCGTCTTCTAAAAGACGCGTCACGTCCTCGACGATCCGTTGCTTATCCGTCCCCACCAGACGTACCGTACCTGCGGTCACCGCTTCTGGGCGTTCGGTGGTATCGCGCATCACCAGCACCGGTTTACCCAGAGAAGGTGCTTCTTCCTGAATGCCGCCAGAGTCAGTCAAAATCAACCAGGCATGGTTCATCAACCAGACAAACGGTAAATACTCCTGGGGATCAATCAAAATGACATTTTTCACATGCCCCAGAATGCGATTGACCGGCTCTCTGACATTCGGGTTAAGGTGTACCGGATAAACAATCTGGATGTCCTGATGAGTGGTAGCAATTTCAGCCAGCGCATGGCAAATTTCTTCAAAACCACGACCAAAGCTCTCACGCCTGTGACCGGTCACCAGAATCATCTTTTTATCGGGGTCGATAAACGGGTAATTTGCCGCCAGTTCTGAACGCAGCGTATCGCTGCTCATTACCTGGTCGCGCACCCACAGCAGCGCATCAATTACTGTATTACCGGTAATAAATATTCGGCTGTCAGCGACGTTTTCACGCAGCAAATTTTGCCGGGAAGTTTCAGTTGGTGAGAAATGGTACATCGCCAGATGCCCGGTCAATGTACGGTTAGCCTCTTCCGGCCACGGCGAATAGAGATCGCCCGTGCGCAGTCCGGCCTCAACGTGACCAACAGGAATTCGCTGATAAAACGCTGCCAGGCTGGTTGCCAGTGTGGTGGTAGTATCACCATGAACCAGCACAACGTCTGGTTTGAACTCGGCAAGAATAGGTTTTAGTCCTTCCAGAATCCGACAGGTTATCTCTGTCAGGCCCTGTCCTGGCTGCATTATGTTGAGATCGTAGTCAGGTACAATGGAAAAGAGTTTCAGCACCTGATCGAGCATCTCCCGATGCTGCGCAGTGACGCAAACTTTAGCCTCAAAAAAAGGATCTTTTGCCAACGCATGCACCAACGGCGCCATCTTGATGGCTTCCGGGCGCGTACCAAATACAGTCAGTACTTTCACATCGATTCTCTTCGAATAAGCGGCGAGCGCCTTTGCGCTCACCACAGCTGTGTTGCTATTTCGAGCAACGGCGGGTTAATGCGACACCAGCCCCGATCAGCCCCCCGACAATGCCCCACATAATCATCAGGAAGGCACGACGTGGGCTATCGCGTTTTACCGGTTCTTCCGGTGTACGCAAATAGCGATAGGTCTGAAAACGCGGATCCAGGGTTGGACCAACATTAAGGGTATTTAACATGGCCCGATTCTGATCATAGTCGAGATCAAAGGCTGGGCCGACAGCCTGTAAATTTTCCAGTCGCGCCTGGAGCATCGGACGCCCCAACAGGAACATTTCTGAATCAGGTAATTCCTCGGCTGGCACGTCTGTCGCACTGCGAGAAATATTGTGTTGCTCGGCGATTTTAAGTGCCTGTTCAATACTGTTCATCCGGCGGTCGTAGATGGACTTAGCCACTTCTTCCTGACGCTTCACCTGAGCCTTCATCTGAATAGTGCGCGCCGCCCATGCGCCTTTCAGCTCATCATTCAGATGGCTGGCTGCACGCTGGCTGGCAAAAGCAACATATTGACGAAGCAGGTTATTAGCATCGGGGGCGGTTTCGGCAACCAGCTTAACGCTGTCATTGACCGAGCGGGCGAAATCACCAGGAATAAACAGGATGTTGTTGATCATTTCATCCAGCAGAGCCGCATCGGCTTTACTGTTACCGACCATCCGCTGTTTGTAATAGTCAGTCTGCAACCAGAAATCGCGGCGGGTATCCCACGATGCCAGTTGCATAACAAACTCTTTATAGGCTTCATCCATAACCGATGGTTGGTCGGCAGGGGCCATATTTGAACGAACATCCAGGTTACGCAAAAATTGCTGCTGCGAGTAGTACCCGCCCAGCATATTCACGGTTGGACGATCGGTAATCGCCGTCGCACTCCACTCCTGACGCGCAAAAAAAGTATACGCCAACGCGATTAAGGCAAACGCCAGCCCCATGCCAATAATCCACAGCTTCCCAGCCCACAAGGTACGAAACAACCCACGAATATCCAGTTCATTTTCAGCGTCTTCGGCCGGTTTCCCAGGCATTGGTTGTGTCATCACATCCTCATTTATTTGGTTAAATTGGGGCTGCCACCACGATTTCTACGCAGTCTGCGTTTTACGCGCTTAATAAAGCGAGCAACTTTCCAGGCACGCTTAATGCAATATCCATAGAGGAAGAATGCTAGCAAAAAGAGCACCAGCATGACCCATTCCGGGACAAAATGAGAATATTCTGCCAGTACGCCAATAGAAGCGAGTAGCGCTGCAGCAAGGGTAATCAGCACAAATGCCTGGCGGGAAGTAAACCCGGCACGCATGATCAAATGGTGAATATGCTGACGGTCAGGTGAGAATGGACTCATGCCTTTACGCAAACGACGATACATAATCGCCACCATGTCCATCAGCGGGATAGCAATGATCCATAAGGCGGTAACCGGGCTGATTGGATGTGTGGCACCCTGGGTAGTTTCCAACAGGATCCAGATAACAGTAAAACCAATCAGCGTACTACCCGCATCGCCCATAAAGACTTTGTAGCGACGCCCCAGAATACCAAGGTTGAGCATGATATAAGGCAGGATGGCGGCGATCATGGCAAAGCACCAGATAGCGAGGCTGGTTTGCCCGTCGAACCACAAAATCATACCGATTGCCGCAAACGAGACACAGGATAACCCGCCCAGCAAGCCATCAATACCATCGACCATGTTGAAGGCATTAATCGCCGCCCAGACAGCAAACAGCGTCAGGAAGTAACCAAACGGTCCAAGCACCATCTCCCAGGAGCCAAAGATATAACCCAAACTACTGAGATAAAGTTTGCCGAACACCATCATAACAATGCCAACAGCTGCCTGTATGGTGGCACGGATTTTTACGCTGATATCAAAACGATCATCCAGCGCGCCAATGAACACAAGCACACCGGCACAAACGAGATAGAGAGCTGCATGTGGAATATAGTAATCGACAATTCCGAACGTGAAGCAAATCCCTGCATAAACCGAAATACCCCCAACGAGCGGTATCAATCCCTGGTGACGTTTGCGGAAGTTAGGTTTATCCACTAAACCGACTTTTTTTGCCACCTTGCGGGCAAAAAACAGAAACAGTGTCGTGAATAAAAAAATACTGATGAGATCAGTACTCACTGTCAGTAAATTCACAATGCATGCTCTCAGAGAAAATTATTAGCTGAAGTATACCCACGAAGACCTTTATTCAGAAGGGAAACTACTTTCTGAATCTCTCAGAAATGAGCAAAAATCAACCAATTGATATGTAAATCGCATAAAACACCCGCAAAAACCAGGAATTTTCACACCATCACAGGTATACCGCTAAGATTACAGATATAAAAGCAAAACGCCACGTAAACACGTGGCGTTTTGCTGTAACACTAACTTATGAGCGTTTCATCATCTCGAAGAAATCATCATTGGTCTTGGTCATCGCAAGCTTATTAATGAGGAATTCCATTGCGTCGATTTCGCCCATCGGGTGAATGATTTTGCGCAGGATCCACATTTTCTGCAGCTCTTCCTGAGTGGTAAGCAACTCTTCTTTACGAGTACCAGAACGGTTGTAGTCGATTGCCGGGAAGACGCGTTTTTCAGCGATTTTACGAGAGAGGTGCAGTTCCATGTTACCTGTACCTTTAAACTCTTCGTAGATAACTTCGTCCATTTTGGAGCCGGTATCGATTAGCGCCGTTGCAATGATGGTCAGGCTGCCGCCCTCTTCCACATTACGTGCTGCACCGAAGAAGCGTTTCGGACGATGCAGGGCGTTGGCGTCCACACCACCGGTCAACACTTTACCGGAAGCCGGTACGACGGTGTTGTAGGCACGAGCCAGACGAGTGATGGAGTCAAGCAGAATAATAACGTCTTTCTTATGCTCAACCAGGCGTTTTGCCTTCTCGATCACCATTTCCGCAACCTGAACGTGGCGAGATGCTGGTTCATCGAAGGTAGAAGCAACAACTTCACCTTTAACCAGACGCTGCATCTCGGTCACTTCTTCCGGACGTTCGTCAATCAGCAGAACCATCAGTACGCAGTCTGGATGGTTGTAAGCGATGCTCTGAGCAATGTTCTGCAGCAGCATGGTTTTACCCGCTTTTGGCGGTGCCACAATCAGACCACGTTGCCCACGACCGATAGGCGATGCCAGATCCAGTACGCGTGCGGTTAAATCTTCGGTAGAACCGTTACCACGCTCCATACGCAGACGAGAGTTTGCGTGCAGCGGCGTTAAGTTCTCAAAGAGGATTTTGTTACGGGCGTTTTCTGGTTTGTCGAAGTTAACTTCGTTAACCTTCAGCAGCGCAAAATAGCGTTCACCTTCTTTCGGCGGGCGAATCTTACCAGAGATGGTATCACCAGTGCGGAGGTTGAAACGGCGGATTTGGCTAGGAGAAACGTAGATGTCATCAGGGCCGGCGAGGTAGGAGCTGTCTGCGGAACGGAGGAAACCAAATCCATCCTGCAATATCTCCAGTACGCCATCACCAAAGATATCTTCGCCACTCTTTGCGTGCTGCTTCAGGATGGCAAAAATAATGTCCTGCTTACGCATACGAGCCAGGTTTTCCAGCCCCATATTTTCGCCGAGAGTGATCAGCTCAGAAACCGGCGTATTCTTTAATTCGGTAAGATTCATAGTGGTGTGAGTTCTTAAACTTGGGGTAAATCTCGAACTTAATGTTGTGAATGGTATGGCAGGATCATCCATGCCTGTTTACGGTCATCAACTCATGTCTTTTCGCTGTCTGGTCACAGGAGAGTACGCAGAACTGAAACGACAAGACGGATTGAGTGACGAGCCAGAAATCTGTTCACTTCGCATTTAAGAAAAACAGGAAGCGTTGGATATTACAAGATTCAAACTTAATAAGGTATGTTTAATACGAAGTCAACATTAAGTTAGCATGACTCACGCCGGGCGTCCAGTTTTTAGCGACGGGGCACCCGAACATGAAATTCCCTTACGCCAGGTTAGCGTCGAGGAACTCTTTCAACTGACCTTTAGACAGTGCGCCCACTTTGGTTGCGGCCAATTCGCCGTTTTTGAACAGCAGCAGAGTCGGGATACCACGGATGCCATATTTCGGCGCAGTGCCAGGGTTTTGATCGATGTTCAGTTTTGCAACGGTCAGTTTGCCCTGATATTCGTCAGCGATTTCATCCAGAATCGGGGCGATCATTTTGCACGGACCGCACCACTCTGCCCAGAAATCAACGAGGATCGCCCCGTCCGCTTTGAGTACATCCGTGTCAAAACTGTCGTCAGTCAGGTGAATAATTTTATCGCTCATATATAACTCCACAGGAATAAGCCTGGCGTGTTGGTTTCGTTGTTGGTGTAACATTAACCAACTAAAGGTTGACTTTATTTCACCGGATACGCTTTCGTAAAGCAATAGTAAGCTGATATTCTACCACACTATGAGCAAAACACATTTAACAGAACAGAAGTTTTCCGACTTCGCCCTGCATCCGAAAGTTGTAGAAGCCCTTGAAAAAAAAGGGTTTCATAACTGTACGCCCATTCAGGCACTGGCCCTTCCGCTAACGCTGGTGGGTCGTGACGTAGCCGGGCAGGCGCAAACTGGTACCGGGAAAACGATGGCGTTTCTGACGTCGACGTTTCATTATCTTCTCTCTCATCCTGCGATTGCCGATCGCAAGGTGAATCAACCGCGTGCCTTAATTATGGCACCGACGCGTGAACTTGCCGTGCAGATCCACGCCGATGCGGAACCACTGGCGCAAGCTACTGGCCTGAAATTGGGTCTGGCTTACGGTGGCGACGGCTACGACAAACAGCTGAAAGTGCTGGAAAGCGGCGTTGACATTTTGATTGGCACTACGGGTCGTTTGATCGACTACGCCAAACAGAACCACATCAACCTCGGCGCCATTCAGGTAGTGGTGCTGGACGAAGCTGATCGTATGTACGATCTGGGCTTTATTAAAGATATCCGCTGGCTGTTCCGCCGTATGCCGCCTGCAAACCAGCGTCTCAACATGCTGTTCTCCGCCACGCTTTCGTACCGGGTACGTGAACTGGCGTTCGAGCAGATGAACAATGCCGAATATATTGAAGTGGAACCGGAACAGAAAACGGGCCACCGCATTAAAGAAGAACTTTTCTACCCTTCTAACGAAGAAAAGATGCGTTTATTGCAAACGCTGATCGAAGAAGAGTGGCCAGACAGAGCGATTATTTTCGCCAACACCAAACATCGTTGTGAAGAGATCTGGGGTCACCTGGCGGCAGATGGTCATCGTGTTGGCCTGTTAACGGGTGATGTAGCGCAGAAAAAACGTCTGCGTATTCTTGATGAATTTACCCGTGGTGATTTGGATATTCTGGTTGCCACCGATGTTGCCGCGCGTGGCCTGCATATCCCGGCTGTGACGCACGTCTTTAACTACGATTTACCCGATGACTGTGAAGATTACGTTCACCGTATTGGTCGTACAGGTCGCGCTGGCGCAAGTGGTCATTCCATCAGCCTGGCATGTGAAGAGTATGCATTGAATTTGCCTGCTATTGAGACCTATATTGGTCACTCAATTCCGGTAAGCAAATACAATCCGGACGCATTGATGACCGATCTGCCAAAACCGCTGCGCCTCACGCGCCCGCGTACAGGCAATGGTCCGCGTCGTACTGGCGCTCCGCGTAATCGTCGTCGTTCAGGTTAAATAAAAAATGTCATACTCAAAATCATTCAAACTGTATCAAGATGGCAAGAGAATGAATCCCGACGAGCTTATTGTAGTAAGTGATTTGGGTGAAAGAACGCAGCCAACGCAGAGACAGATTGAAGGATGAAGAGTATGGGTTCCACCTCGTCGCTTTATGCCGCTATTGATCTCGGTTCGAATAGTTTTCATATGCTGGTTGTGCGCGAGGTGGCTGGCAGTATCCAGACGCTGACGCGAATTAAACGCAAAGTGCGTCTGGCTGCTGGCCTGAACAGCGAAAATGCCCTGTCTAATGAAGCAATGGAGCGCGGCTGGCAATGCCTGCGTCTGTTTGCTGAACGTTTGCAAGATATCCCTCCCTCGCAAATTCGCGTTGTCGCCACGGCGACGTTACGTCTTGCCGTCAATGCTGGTGATTTCATCGCTAAAGCGCAGGAAATCCTTGGCTGTCCGGTACAGGTCATTAGCGGTGAAGAGGAAGCACGCCTGATTTATCAGGGCGTTGCTCACACCACTGGCGGTGCAGATCAGCGCCTGGTGGTGGATATCGGCGGCGCCAGTACTGAACTGGTAACCGGCACCGGCGCACAAACGACGTCCTTGTTCAGCCTGTCTATGGGCTGCGTTACCTGGCTTGAGCGCTATTTTGCCGATCGTAATCTGGGGCAAGAAAACTTTGTCGCAGCCGAACAAGCCGCGCGCGAAGTGCTACGTCCAGTTGCCGATGAATTGCGCTATCACGGCTGGAAGGTGTGCGTTGGTGCTTCCGGCACCGTGCAGGCTTTGCAGGAAATCATGATGGCGCAGGGTATGGATGAACGCATTACCCTGGCGAAATTGCAGCAACTGAAACAGCGCGCTATTCACTGTGGCAGGCTGGAAGAGTTGGAAATCGAAGGGCTGACGCTGGAACGCGCGTTAGTATTCCCAAGTGGTCTGGCGATCCTGATAGCCATTTTTACCGAGCTGAATATCCAGTGTATGACGCTGGCCGGCGGCGCACTGCGTGAAGGCCTGGTTTACGGCATGTTACATCTGGCGGTCGAGCAGGATATTCGCAGCCGAACACTGCGTAATATTCAACGTCGCTTTATGATTGATACCGATCAAGCACAGCGTGTGGCTAAACTCGCCGCTAACTTGTTCGATCAGGTCGAAAATATCTGGCATCTTGAAGCGATTAGCCGCGATTTACTGGTCAGCGCCTGTCAGCTTCATGAAATTGGCCTTAGCGTTGATTTCAAACAAGCGCCGCAACATGCCGCTTATCTGGTGCGTAACCTGGATCTTCCCGGTTTTACCCCCGCGCAGAAAAAGCTGCTGGCGACGTTATTACTCAACCAGACGAATCCGGTCGATCTCTCATCGCTGCATCAGCAAAATGCCGTACCGCCGCGCGTCGCAGAACAACTCTGTCGTTTACTGCGCCTCGCCATCATTTTTGCCAGCCGTCGTCGTGATGATTTAGTACCAGATATTAAATTACAGGCCGATCATGAGCAGTTGACCTTAACGCTGCCACAAGGTTGGCTGATCCAGCATCCGCTGGGTACAGAGGTTATCGATCAGGAAAGCCAGTGGCAGAGCTATGTCCACTGGCCGCTGGAAGTGCATTAACGTGCAAGGTGCTGGATGCGATGCTCGCTTCTTATCCGGCCTTGATTATTTTCCTCGTTTTGCCGCCATCATCGCTTTCAGATTTGCCAGATGGCTTTGCCCTTTCTGCATCCGTTCTTCGGCGCTGACCACTTTACGCTCTTGTTCCCAAATCAGATCATCCTGCGGCAGCTCCAGCAGGAAGCGGCTTGGCTCCGGGCGCACCAGTTCGCCGTACTGACGGCGTTCTTTACACAGCGTAAAGGTCAATTCCTTCTGGGCGCGGGTAATGCCGACATAGGCCAGTCGCCGCTCCTCATCGATATTATCTTCATCGATGCTGCTCTGGTGCGGCAAAAATCCTTCTTCCATACCGACCATGTAGACATAGGGAAACTCCAGCCCTTTCGACGCGTGCAGAGTCATCAGTTGCACCTGATCCAGTTCTTCCTCGCTTTCCCCCCGCTCCATCATGTCGCGCAGAGTAAAGCGCGTCACCACTTGGGTTAACGTCATCGGCTCATCCAGTTCGCTGCCTTCCAGCATCTCCGTCATCCAGCTAAATAACTGGTTAACGTTCTTCATTCGCATTTCGGCAGCTTTCGGACTGGGCGATGTTTCATACAGCCAGGATTCATAATCCATGCCGTGGATCAGATCACGCACCGCGGCAATCGGCTCCCGCTCCGCCAGACGCTGGATTTCTGCCAACCAGTGAGTGAAGCGGGTCAATGCTTCATAACCACGTCCGCTAAGCGTCTGACTCAGGCCCATATCAAAGCTGGCGGTAAACATGCTTTTATTGCGCGTCATCGCCCACTCACCCAGTTTTTTCAGCGTAGCCGGGCCAATCTCTCGCTTCGGCGTGTTAACGATACGCAGAAATGCGCTGTCATCGTCCGGGTTAGTCAGCACGCGCAGATAAGCCAGCAAATCCTTGATTTCAGGACGAGAGAAAAACGACGTACCACCGGATATTTTGTACGGGATGCGGTTTTGCATCAGGAATTTTTCAAACACCCGCGACTGATGGTTACCGCGATAAAGAATAGCGTAATCTTTGTACTGCGTTTTATTGACGAAGTGATGTGCAATCAACTCCCCCGTGACGCGCTCTGCTTCATGTTCCTCGTTATTCGCGCTTAAAACTTTTAGTTCCGCGCCGTAGCCCAGTTCGGAGAACAGACGCTTTTCAAAGACGTGCGGGTTATTGGCGATCAGAATATTCGCCGCTTTCAGAATACGCCCGGAAGAGCGGTAGTTCTGCTCGAGTTTAATCACCTTCAACGCCGGGAAATCCTGACTCAGCAACACCAGGTTTTGCGGACGTGCGCCGCGCCAGGAGTAGATCGACTGGTCATCGTCACCCACCACGGTAAAGCGCGCGCGGCTGCCCACCAGCAGTTTCACCAGTTCATACTGGCTGGTGTTGGTGTCCTGATACTCATCCACCAGCAGGTAGCGAATTTTGTTCTGCCAGCGCTCGCGTACTTCTTCATTGCGTTGCAGAAGTAACGTCGGCAATAAAATCAGATCGTCGAAGTCGAGAACATTGCACGCTTTCAGGTGCGCATCATACAGTCCATAACAATGGGCAAAAATTCGATCCCGCTCGCCCTTTGCCTCAGCCGCCGCCTGCGTCGGTGTTTTTAGATCGTTTTTCCAATTGGAGATGGTCGAAATTAGCTGTTGCAAGAGAACTTTGTCATCTTCGATCAGCCCTTCGGTCAACTCTTTAAGCAAAGCAAGCTGATCGGTATCGTCAAACAACGAGAAGTTTGCCTTCATCCCCAATGCTGCATACTCGCGTTTGATGATATCCAGCCCCAGCGTGTGGAAGGTGGAGATCATCAGCCCGCGCGCCTCTTTACGCCCCAGCGTCTGCCCGACACGCTCTTTCATCTCGCGCGCCGCCTTATTGGTAAAGGTCACCGCCGCGATATGTCGCGCCTGATAACCGCAACCGCGGATCAGATGGGCGATTTTATTGGTGATAACACGAGTTTTACCGGAACCCGCCCCCGCCAGCACCAGGCAGGGGCCGGTAACGAATTCGACAGCTTGTTGTTGGCCGGGGTTTAGACGCATAGGAAAATCGCTCAATGAAAGTCGGGAGGGGAAAATAACAGCGTGGTAGTATAGCCAGCCTCATCCTTACCACTCAAGGCACGATCATGGCAAAAACAGCAGCAGCACTGCATATCCTTGTAAAAGAAGAGAAACTGGCTCTGGATCTTCTCGAGCAGATTAAGAACGGTGCCGATTTCGGCAAGCTGGCGAAGAAACACTCCATTTGCCCGTCAGGCAAACGCGGCGGTGATTTAGGTGAATTCCGCCAGGGTCAGATGGTTCCGGCGTTCGATAAAGTGGTTTTCTCTTGTCCGGTGCTGGAGCCGACTGGCCCGCTGCATACCCAGTTCGGTTACCACATCATTAAGGTGTTATACCGCAACTAACAGCAAGGCCTTCTCCAGGAGAAGGCCTTGAACTCTGAATCGCTATTAACCCGCAACAGCAATACGTTTCATATCCGTCATATAGCCGCGCAGTTTCTTACCTACCTGCTCAATCGCATGGCTGCGAATCGCTTCATTTACATCACGCAGCTGCGCGTTATCTACCGCACCTTCCGGAATAGCTTTACCCAGGTCGCCCGGTTGCAGCTCTGCCATAAACGGTTTCAGCAGCGGCACACAAGCGTAAGAGAACAGATAGTTACCGTACTCGGCAGTATCGGAGATAACCACGTTCATTTCGTACAGACGCTTACGGGCGATGGTGTTGGCAATCAGCGGCAGTTCATGCAGTGATTCATAGTAAGCAGACTCTTCAATGATGCCGGAATCAACCATGGTTTCGAACGCCAGTTCAACACCCGCTTTCACCATCGCGATCATCAGTACGCCCTTATCGAAGTACTCCTGCTCGCCGATTTTGCCTTCATACTGCGGCGCGGTTTCGAACGCGGTTTTGCCGGTTTCTTCACGCCAGGTCAGCAGTTTCTTATCGTCGTTGGCCCAGTCCGCCATCATGCCGGAGGAGAATTCGCCGGAGATGATGTCGTCCATATGTTTCTGGAACAGCGGTGCCATGATCTCTTTCAGTTGTTCTGACAGCGCGTAAGCACGCAGTTTCGCCGGGTTAGAGAGACGGTCCATCATCAGCGTGATGCCGCCCTGTTTCAGCGCTTCGGTGATGGTTTCCCAACCGAACTGAATCAGTTTTTCTGCGTATGCCGGATCGGTGCCTTCTTCCACCAGCTTGTCGAAGCACAGCAGAGAGCCAGCCTGCAACATACCGCACAGAATAGTTTGCTCGCCCATCAGGTCAGATTTCACTTCTGCAACGAAGGACGATTCCAGCACGCCCGCACGGTGACCACCGGTTGCTGCCGCCCAGGCTTTAGCGATCGCCATGCCTTCGCCTTTCGGATCATTTTCCGGGTGAACGGCGATCAGCGTCGGTACGCCGAACCCACGTTTGTACTCCTCACGTACTTCGGTGCCAGGGCATTTCGGCGCAACCATTACTACGGTGATGTCTTTACGGATCTGCTCGCCCACTTCGACGATGTTGAAACCGTGCGAGTAACCCAGCGCCGCGCCGTCTTTCATCAGCGGCTGTACGGAACGCACTACATCAGAGTGCTGCTTGTCTGGCGTCAGGTTAACCACCAGATCCGCCTGCGGGATCAGTTCTTCGTAAGTGCCAACTTTAAAACCGTTTTCGGTCGCTTTACGCCAGGATGCGCGCTTCTCGGCAATTGCTTCTTTACGCAGAGCGTAGGAGATATCGAGACCAGAATCACGCATGTTCAGGCCCTGGTTCAGACCCTGTGCGCCACAGCCGACGATGACCACTTTTTTACCCTGAAGGTAGCTCGCGCCGTCGGCGAATTCATCGCGCCCCATAAAGCGGCATTTGCCCAACTGTGCCAACTGCTGGCGCAGATTCAGTGTATTGAAGTAGTTAGCCATGGTGATTCCTCGTGATGTTGTGCTTCTTATTGTTCAGTTCGCGTTTGCGAGATTGAATTCACTATATGACAGGAAATTTATTGCGGAAATTGATATATTCACAACGTCACATTGCAATTTTTGCAACGTCAACATTGAGGGCTGCGCCATTGGATTTACGCGATCTGAAAACCTTCCTGCATCTGGCGGAAAGCCGCCATTTTGGCCGCAGCGCGCGGGCGATGCACGTAAGCCCATCCACGCTCTCACGGCAGATTCAGCGCCTGGAAGAAGATCTCGGTCAGCCGCTGTTTGTGCGCGATAACCGCACGGTAACGCTGACGGAAGCGGGGGAAGAGCTGCGTGTTTTCGCCCAGCAAACGCTGTTGCAGTATCAGCAACTGCGCCACACCATCGATCAGCAAGGGCCGTCGCTCTCAGGAGAATTACATATCTTCTGCTCGGTGACCGCCGCTTACAGCCATCTTCCACCGATTCTCGACCGCTTCCGCGCGGAACATCCGTCAGTGGAGATTAAACTCACTACTGGTGATGCGGCAGATGCGATGGAAAAGGTGGTCACTGGCGAAGCGGATCTGGCAATTGCCGGGAAACCGGAGACGTTACCCGGCGCAGTGGCGTTTTCGATGCTGGAGAATCTGACGGTGGTGCTGATCGCGCCTGCCCTACCGTGCCCGGTGCGTAATCAGGTTTCGGTAGAGAAGCCGGACTGGTCTACAGTGCCGTTTATCATGGCCGACCAGGGACCGGTACGCCGCCGCATTGAACTGTGGTTTCGACGCAATAAAATCAGCAACCCGATGATTTACGCCACGGTTGGCGGACATGAAGCGATGGTATCGATGGTGGCGCTCGGCTGCGGCGTGGCCTTGTTGCCGGAAGTAGTGCTGGAAAACAGCCCGGAACCGGTGCGTAACCGCGTAATGATTTTAGAGCGCAGCGATGAGAAAACGCCGTTTGAACTGGGTGTGTGTGCGCAGAAAAAGCGGCTGCATGAGCCGCTGATTGAGGCGTTCTGGAAGATTTTGCCAAACCACAAATAACGTTGTCGCGTGGGTAGACCTGATAAGCGAAGCGCCATCAGGCATTTTTCCCTAACCCGCCAAAAAGAACCTGAACGCCGGGTTATTGGTTTCGTCGTGGCAATCGTAGCCCAGCTCATTTAGCCGGGTTTCAAAATCCGGTTCATGGTCGCCAAGCTCAAACGCCGCCAGCACGCGTCCGTAGTCAGTACCATGACTGCGATAATGGAACAACGAAATGTTCCAGTGCGTACCCAGCGTGTTGAGGAAACGCAGCAGCGCGCCCGGTGATTCCGGGAATTCGAAGCTGTAGAGGCGTTCCTGCAACGGATGCGATGGACGCCCGCCAACCATATAGCGCACGTGAAGCTTCGCCATTTCGTCGTCGGAGAGATCAACCACGCTGTAGCCGCCATCGTTGAGCATCTGCAAAATTTCTTTGCGCTCTTCAAGGCCACGGCTCAGGCGCACGCCGACAAAGATGCAGGCGTTTTTGGCATCAGCAAAACGGTAGTTGAACTCGGTGATCGAGCGCCCGCCAAGCAGCTGGCAGAATTTGAGGAAACTGCCTTTTTCTTCCGGGATAGTCACCGCCAGCAACGCTTCACGCTGTTCGCCCAATTCGCAGCGTTCCGAGACGTAGCGTAGGCCGTGGAAATTGACGTTTGCCCCCGAAAGTACATGCGCCAGTCGTTCTCCGCGAATGTTGTGCTGGGCGATGTATTTTTTCATCCCTGCCAGCGCCAGCGCACCAGAGGGTTCCGCCACCGCACGCACATCTTCGAACAGGTCTTTCATCGCCGCACAGATAGCATCGCTGTCGACGGTGATGATGTCGTCGAGATACTCCTGGCATAAACGGAAGGTTTCGTCGCCGATGCGTTTTACCGCAACGCCTTCAGCAAATAGCCCTACGCGCGGCAAATCAACGGGATGACCTGCATCCAGCGCCGCTTTCAGGCAGGCGGAGTCTTCCGCTTCTACGGCGATCACTTTGATTTGCGGCATCAGCTGTTTGATCAGCACTGCCACACCCGCCGCCAGGCCGCCGCCACCGACCGGTACAAATACGCGATCAAGATGGGCGTCCTGCTGGAGCAGTTCCAGCGCCAGCGTGCCTTGCCCGGCGATCACCATCGGATGATCGAACGGCGGTACCCAGGTGAAGCCCTGCTGCTGCGACAGTTCAATTGCTTTGGCTTTCGCTTCATCAAAGTTTGCGCCGTGAAGCAGCACTTCGCCACCGAAGCCGCGCACCGCATCAACTTTGAT
This sequence comes from Escherichia sp. E14S1, assembly GCF_004211995.1. NCBI lineage: Bacteria > Pseudomonadati > Pseudomonadota > Gammaproteobacteria > Enterobacterales > Enterobacteriaceae > Escherichia > Escherichia sp. E14S1. The sequence goes on along the minus strand of NZ_RHJQ01000016.1, from coordinate 8,749 downwards.
GTCAGCGGTGGCGGTTGGCATGACGATCAGCGCCTTCACGCCTAACCGTGCGGAAGAAAACGCCACGCCCTGCGCGTGGTTACCCGCCGAGGCGGTGATCACGCCATGCGCTTTCTGTTCTTCCGTCAGGCCCGCCATCATGGCGTATGCGCCACGCAGCTTAAAGCTGTGCACTGGCTGGCGGTCTTCGCGCTTAACCAGAATCACGTTATCAAGACGCGATGACAGCTTTTCCATTTTTTGTAGCGGCGTGACCTGCGCCGCTTCATAGACCGGTGCGCGTAGCACCGCTCTTAAATATTCGGCACCTTCCGGAGCGCCGGAGAGGGGTTGTGAGTCTGCCATCATTAACCCCCCAGTTTCGATTTATCGCGCACCGCACCTTTGTCGGCGCTGGTTGCCAGGCTGGCGTAGGCGCGCAAGGCAAAGGAAACCTGGCGTTCACGGTTTTTCGGCGTCCAGGCCTGGTCGCCACGCGCTTCCTGCGCTTCACGACGCGCGGCAATTTCCTGCTCGCTCAGTTGCAACTGAATGCCGCGATTCGGAATGTCGATTTCGATCAGGTCGCCATCTTCAATGATCGCGATATTGCCCCCGCTTGCCGCTTCCGGTGAAACGTGGCCGATGGAGAGGCCGGAAGTCCCGCCGGAGAAACGACCGTCGGTGATCAGCGCACAGGCTTTGCCGAGTCCCATCGATTTCAGGAAGCTGGTTGGGTAGAGCATTTCCTGCATGCCAGGGCCGCCTTTCGGGCCTTCATAGCGGATCACCACGACATCACCCGCGACGACTTTACCGCCGAGGATAGCTTCTACCGCGTCGTCCTGGCTTTCGTACACTTTCGCCGGGCCGGTGAATTTGAGGATGCTGTCATCGACGCCTGCGGTTTTCACGATGCAGCCGTTTTCCGCAAAGTTACCGTAGAGTACCGCCAGGCCGCCGTCTTTGCTGTACGCGTGCTCCAGCGAGCGGATGCAGCCGTTTGCGCGGTCGTCATCGAGAGAATCCCAACGGCAATCCTGCGAGAACGCCTGTGTGGTACGAATACCCGCTGGGCCAGCGCGGAACATATTTTTTACCGCGTCATTCTGGGTCAGCATAACGTCGTATTGTTCCAGCGTTTGCGGCAACGTCAGGCCAAGTACGTTTTTCACATCACGGTTCAGTAACCCCGCGCGATCCAGTTCGCCGAGAATACCGATAACACCACCAGCACGATGAACATCTTCCATATGGTATTTCTGGGTGCTCGGCGCAACTTTACACAGCTGCGGAACCTTTCGGGAAAGTTTATCGATATCACTCATGGTGAAGTCGATTTCCGCTTCCTGCGCCGCCGCCAGCAGGTGAAGTACCGTGTTGGTAGAACCGCCCATTGCGATATCCAGCGTCATGGCGTTTTCAAACGCCGCCTTACTGGCGATATTACGCGGCAGTGCACTTTCGTCGTTTTGCTCGTAGTAACGTTTGGTCAATTCAACAATGCGTTTACCGGCATTGAGGAACAGCTGCTTACGGTCGGCGTGGGTCGCCAGCAGCGAGCCATTACCCGGTTGCGACAGGCCCAGCGCTTCGGTCAGGCAGTTCATCGAGTTAGCGGTAAACATCCCGGAGCAGGAACCACAAGTTGGGCAGGCGGAACGTTCAACCTGATCGCTCTGGGAGTCAGAAACTTTCGGGTCTGCCCCCTGGATCATCGCATCAACCAGATCGAGCTTGATGATCTGATCGGACAGTTTGGTTTTCCCGGCCTCCATCGGGCCGCCGGAAACGAAGATCACCGGAATGTTTAATCGCAGGGAAGCCATCAGCATCCCCGGGGTGATTTTGTCGCAGTTAGAGATGCAGACCATGGCGTCGGCGCAGTGGGCGTTGACCATATACTCAACGGAATCAGCGATCAGTTCGCGAGATGGCAGTGAATAAAGCATCCCCCCGTGGCCCATGGCGATCCCATCATCCACCGCAATGGTGTTGAACTCTTTGGCAACACCGCCAGCCGCTTCAATTTGTTCGGCGACCAGTTTACCGAGATCGCGCAGATGGACGTGACCCGGTACAAATTGGGTGAACGAGTTCACAACCGCGATAATCGGCTTACCAAAATCGGCGTCGGTCATTCCGGTGGCGCGCCACAGCGCACGAGCACCCGCCATATTACGACCATGAGTGGTGGTGGCGGAACGGTACTTAGGCATACTTTATTTACTCCCAGTGTCTGTCTCGTAAATGGGACGGTGCGTGCCGTCCCATTTTTTGTATTTATTGATTAACTTGATCCAACCAGCCCCATTTATCTTCGGTTTCGCCAGTGAAGAGGCCGAAGAAGGCTTGCTGAATGCGTTTGGTAACCGGGCCGCAACGGCCTTCGCCAACCTGAATCCCGTCTACGCTGCGCACTGGCGTGATTTCTGCCGCCGTACCGGACATAAACACTTCATCCGCCAGGTACAGTGATTCGCGCGACAGCACCTGCTCACGCACTTCAATTCCCAGCTCTTTCGCCAGTTTGATGATGGCGTCACGGGTAATACCCGGCAGCGCGGATGAGGTGAACGGTGGGGTGAACAGCACACCGTCTTTCACTTCAAACAGGTTTTCGCCTGCGCCTTCAGAGATGTAACCGTTCACATCCAGCGCGATACCTTCCTGATAACCGTGGCGGCGCGCTTCGCTACCCACCAGCAGGGAAGAGAGGTAGTTACCACCGGCTTTCGCCGCGGTTGGGATGGTGTTTGGTGCTGCGCGGTTCCAGGAGGAAACCATCGCATCGATCCCCTGCTCCAGCGCTTCTGCCCCCAGATACGCTCCCCACGGGAAAGCGGCGATAATCACGTCGGTTGAGTATCCCGCAGGCGGGTTTACGCCCATGCCAACATCACCGACAAAGATCAGCGGACGGATATAGGCGCTGGTGAGATTGTTTTTGCGGATCACGTCACGACAAGCTTCCATCAGCTCATCAATGCTCTGCGAAACCGGGAAGCGATAGATTTTGGCGGAGTCATGCAGACGCTGCATATGCTCACGATGGCGGAATACAACCGGTCCTTTGTGCGAGTCGTAGCAACGGATGCCTTCAAAAACCGAGGTGCCATAGTGCAGCGCGTGCGACATCACATGCACCTTCGCGTCTTCCCAGCGAACCATCTCCCCATTGAACCAAATGTAATCAGCTTTCTTCGTGGTCATTTTTATATTCCTTTTGCGCTCAGGCGCGGATTTGTTGTGATGTGGTTGTGCTCTGGCAGATGGCAACGTGTGCGACGTCCACCAGTTTATTTAACTGACTAAACAGTAAGTCGACCGACCGTGGGCTGGCAACGGTCAATTCGATATTTATATTTTGTGCATCGCTGGCGGCGGCCATATTCATTGAGCAGACGTGGAAACCACGATGACGCACCACGCGTAAAACACGTTCTAAGGTTTCCGGACTGAAGCGAGCCGATACATTGACCTGATGTTGCATCATGATAATTTCTCCAACATTTCTGAATTACTGGCACCAGGCGGCACCAGCGGCCAGACGTTCTCAAGTTCGTCGATTGAGACATGAAGCAGGTATGGCCCATCACTGTTCAGCATGGTGTCGAGTGCCGCTTCAACCTGGTCTTTACGGGTGATGTGTTGGCCAGGGATGCCGAAGGCGCTGGCTAACATGAGGAAATCTGGGTTATCGGTAAGGGTGGTTTCGCTGTATCGTTCCTGGAAAAACAGTTGCTGCCATTGTCGAACCATCCCTAACCGTTGGTTATCGAGTAAGACGATTTTCAACGGTAATTGCTTGCGTTTTACGGTGCCCAGCTCTTGCACATTCATCATGAAAGAGCCGTCACCGGAGATACAGACAACGGTATCGTTCGGTCGTGCGACTTGCGCGCCAACCGCTGCCGGTAAACCGAATCCCATAGTGCCTAAGCCGCTGGAGGTGATGAAATTTTCCGGGCGAGTATGGGCGATGTGCTGCGCAGCCCACATCTGGTGCTGCCCCACATCTGTGGTCACGACGCAATCCGCAGGTTTACGATCCGACAGTTGTTTTAACAACAACGGCGCGTAGATAGCATCACCGGGATGGTCGTAACGCCAGGCATGTTCATCACGCAGCTGCGCGCAGTATTGCTGCCAGTCATTGATATTTAACGTGTGCTGTAACGCAGGCAACAGCGTGTTTAAATCACCCTGTAATGCCACATGTGCCTGACGCAGCTTGTTCATTTCTGCTGGATCGATATCCATATGGATAACACTGGCGTGTGGTGCGAAGGTGTTCAGCTTGCCGGTCACCCGGTCATCAAAACGTGCACCTACGGCGATCAGTAAATCACATTCCTGCACCGCGAAGTTCGCCGCTTTGGTGCCGTGCATTCCCAGCATTCCCAGATAGTACGGATAATCCGCTTCAACTGCGCCCAGCCCTTTCAGCGTACAGGTGGCAGGCATTTTTGTGGCAGCGAGAAATTCACGCAAAGCCGGAACCGCCTGTGCCATGCCCACGCCACCGCCAACGTACAGCATCGGTTTTTGCGCTTTTGCCAGCATCTGGCGCGCTTGCTCGACTTCGGCATGTGGGAAAGTCACTTCGTTTTCAACGGTGGTGAACCACGGTTCCAGATCGCCGCTGGCTAACTGGATATCTTTTGGGATATCGACCAGAACTGGACCAGGACGACCTGAGCTGGCAACCTCAAACGCTTCGGCCATGATGCGCGGCAACTCTTCCAGCGACTGTACCAGGAAGCTGTGTTTGGTACAGGCTAATGACAATCCCAGGACATCCACTTCCTGAAATGCGTCGGTACCGATAAACGGAGCGGACACCTGACCGGTGATGGCAACAACAGGGATGGAATCTAACAGCGCGTCCGCAAGCCCGGTTATCAGGTTGGTTGCGCCCGGACCAGACGTGGCGATACATACGCCAGTTTTGCCAGTAGCACGGGCATAGCCGATAGCCGCCATTGCCGCTCCCTGCTCATGTCGGCACAGCAAGTGCTCCACGCCGCCGTCATACAATGCATCGTAAACCGGCATAATTGCGCCACCCGGATAACCGAAAACGGTGTTCACACCCTGTGCCCGCAACGCATGTACCACCCACTGTGCGCCATTCATAGTTAGTTCCCCGTCCTGAATCTTGAGAAACAGAATTTTGTGCTGTTATTCATTGTCTGCTCCTCGGTTATGTTTTTAAGGTCAAAAAAAACCCCCGGACCTTTCGGTGCGGGGGTCTTAGTTCGTTAAGGCTTGATCTTTAAGCCTTTCCTCGTCCAAGTGCAGCCCCGCACGGTGGGATAATAATCACCACCACGCTAATCACGACCAGGCTAATCACTCGTAGAAGGGCTGTCATTTTGTCTTTTCTTGCATCTTGTTCGAAGGAATACCTAAAGAGTTACCATAGATTTTGCGAATAGCACAAGATATTTTTTAATCATATTTTGTTGCATTCCCAATCATTTCGATAAAAACCATTGTTTTTTATATAAAAAAAGATGAGTGAAAAAAAATTCAATTCCCGTATATTTCTTACCCTCGCCCAGAGGCTAAGTTTTTTACTTCTCAATTTTGCGAGAGTCATTCCATCACTCATACAACTCAGTTCACGTTGCATAAATAAACGGGAATCAGCCGCTAATTAACGCAATCTGGCAGACTACAGCAGCGATCTCTTATGCTCATAATAGTGGCTCAAGGAGGGCTTATGTCACTGTCAATTGTTCATACTCGTGCAGCTCTGGGAGTAAACGCACCCCCGATCACTGTTGAGGTTCATATCAGTAAAGGTCTACCAGGATTAACGATGGTGGGCTTACCAGAAACAACGGTAAAAGAAGCACGCGATCGCGTGCGCAGCGCCATTATCAATAGTGGATATGAATATCCGGCGAAAAAAATCACCATTAACCTTGCACCAGCCGACCTGCCGAAAGAAGGAGGGCGATATGATTTACCTATCGCTATTGCTTTGCTGGCAGCCTCTGAACAGCTTACAGCCAATAAGTTGCATGAATATGAATTAGTCGGGGAACTGGCGCTTACAGGCGCTCTGCGCGGCGTTCCTGGCGCAATCTCCAGTGCAACTGAAGCCATTAAGTCAGGCAGAAAAATTATCGTCGCGAAAGATAACGAAGATGAAGTGGGGCTAATTAACGGTGAAGGATGCCTGATAGCCGATCATCTGCAGGCTGTCTGTGCGTTTCTCGAAGGTAAGCATGCTCTCGAACGCCCGTCACCAACTGATGTTGTATCCCGGATATTACAACATGATCTCAGTGATGTTGTCGGTCAGGAGCAAGGTAAGCGAGGGCTGGAAATTACCGCCGCAGGGGGCCACAACCTTTTACTGATTGGACCACCAGGAACAGGTAAAACAATGCTCGCCAGCCGTATTAATGGCTTATTGCCAGATTTAAGTAATGAAGAAGCTCTGGAGAGTGCCGCAATATTAAGCCTGGTGAATGCCGAGTCAGTGCAAAAACAATGGCGGCAGCGCCCATTCCGCTCACCGCATCACAGTGCGTCGTTAACTGCGATGGTAGGCGGTGGCGCAATTCCCGGGCCAGGTGAAATTTCGCTGGCGCATAACGGCGTGCTTTTTCTTGATGAGCTACCTGAATTTGAACGGCGTACACTGGATGCCTTGCGAGAGCCGATTGAATCCGGGCAGATCCATCTTTCACGCACTCGAGCAAAAATAACCTATCCAGCCCGTTTCCAGCTTGTCGCGGCGATGAACCCCAGCCCTACCGGACATTATCAGGGAAACCATAACCGCTGCACACCAGAACAAACATTACGTTATCTCAACCGACTCTCTGGTCCCTTTCTTGACCGCTTTGACCTTTCACTAGAGATCCCATTACCGCCCCCCGGCATTTTGAGTAAAGCGGTAGTGCCAGGAGAAAGCAGCGCCACCGTTAAACAACGTGTAATGGCCGCCAGAGAGCGCCAATTTAAGCGGCAGAATAAACTGAATGCCTGGCTGGATAGCCCGGAAATACGGCAATTCTGCAAGCTTGAGAGCGCAGATGCGCAGTGGCTGGAAGAAACGCTGATCCATCTGGGGTTATCGATTCGTGCCTGGCAGCGATTACTGAAAGTAGCACGAACCATTGCTGATATTGATCAGTCTGACATCATCACACGCCAGCATTTGCAGGAGGCGGTTAGCTATCGTGCGATTGACCGCTTGCTCATCCATTTGCAAAAACTGCTGACATAAAAAAAGGGCATTTCGCCCTTTTTATTAATCGTCGGAATCGGTGTAGTCTTCAGCACCTTCGACCTGCGGTTTACCGCCGGAAAGGGTATGAAAACGTTTTGGACGTTTAATACGCGTCATATACTTGGACCACACGCGTTCTGCTTCTGTCACTGGCTCACGTTCGCCACGGCATACTGCTACGAAGAGTTTCTCTTCCTCGGTAACCGGCTCGCGCTTGCCGAGATCCAGCTCATTGAAGGCATAACCATGACGCTCAAGCAGTTGTGCCTCTTTGATGGTGAAATCACCATGACGAGAGAATCCACGTGGATAATGTTTATTGTCGAAATATCGATTAGTCGTCGTAAAGCTTTCCGCCATCCTGCACGCTCCTAATTCTTTGACCGAGCTAGTTATGGCGCGGAGTATTAGTTACGCTTGACAGAGTGTAAAACAAAACATTTAAATCATAACGACAAATAATTTTGCGGAGAGCACTGTGGATACGGAATTGTTAAAAACTTTCCTGGAAGTTAGCCGAACGCGTCACTTTGGTCGAGCGGCTGAATCGCTCTATCTGACCCAATCAGCCGTGAGCTTTCGAATCAGACAACTGGAAAATCAACTAGGTGTGAATCTTTTCACCCGCCATAGAAACAATATCCGTTTAACCGCTGCCGGAGAAAAGCTTCTGCCTTATGCAGAAACGCTCATGAGCACCTGGCAGGCCGCCCGCAAGGAGGTGGCGCATACCTCACGACATAATGAGTTTTCTATCGGTGCCAGCGCCTCGCTGTGGGAGTGTATGCTTAATCAGTGGCTGGGGCGCTTGTATCAGAATCAGGATGCCCACACAGGCTTGCAATTTGAAGCGCGGATTGCCCAACGACAGTCTCTGGTAAAACAGCTACATGAACGTCAACTTGATCTTCTTATTACCACTGAAGCGCCCAAAATGGACGAATTTAGTAGCCAGTTGTTGGGACATTTCACTTTAGCGCTCTATGCCAGCGCCCCCTCTAAGTTAAAGGGTGATCTTAACTATCTGCGTCTGGAATGGGGGCCGGATTTTCAACAGCATGAGACAGGTTTGATCGGTGCTGATGAAGTTCCAATCCTGACAACCAGTTCTGCTGAACTGGCACAACAACAGATTGAAATGCTTAATGGCTGCACCTGGCTACCGGTAAGTTGGGCGCGCAAAAAAGGCGGTTTGCATACTGTTGTCGACAGTACAACACTTTCACGGCCGCTCTATGCCATATGGCTGCAAAATAGCGACAAACACGCGCTGATTCGAGATCTATTGAAAATTAACGTACTGGATGAAGTGTATTAATCTGAATGGCTGGCAAGGACGCCGGTGGAAGGATTTACTACGGAGAGGGTTATTTTAGATAAAAAAAAATCCTTAGCTTTCGCTAAGGATGATTTCTGGCAGGGGCGGAGAGACTCGAACTCCCAACACCCGGTTTTGGAGACCGGTGCTCTACCAATTGAACTACGCCCCTAATTAGGGTGGCGGAACGGACGGGACTC
>NZ_RHJQ01000015.1:0-85616 GCF_004211995.1 Escherichia sp. E14S1 | reverse complement strand
GCCTGCTGCTGTTCCAGCTTGCGCGCTTTGGCACGGGCAATAGCGGCTTCAACGGCAGCTTTACGCGGATCAACCTGTTCCTGCGGTTCTTCGTTAGCAGGCTGTTGCTCCTGCTTGCGAGCTTTAGCACGGGCGATAGCCGCTTCGACGGCAGCTTTACGCGGGTCAACCTGTTCCTGCGGCTCTTCGTTAGCAGGCTGTTGCTCCTGCTTGCGTGCTTTGGCGCGAGCAATTGCGGCTTCCACTGCCGCTTTCCGCGGATCGGCAACGGTTGCGGCTTCGTTAGTCTGTTGCAATTCAGCCTGTTTCGCTCTGGCTTGCGCTTTACGCGCTTCCCGTGCCGCAATAATCGCGCTGTTATCCGGGCGTTCGCCAGCTTTTATCACAATAGGCTGTGTGGCTTGGGCCTGTTTTTCTTTTACGCGTGCCAGTGCGGCAGCAATCGCATCTTTGTCTTTGGCCGCAGGTTGAACCGCCGCGTTCTTGTGGCGTTCAAGACGTGCGGCTTTTTCACGTTCCAGACGTGCCTGACGAGCTTCAAAGCGCGCTTTTGCTTCGGCTGCGCGTTTTTCTTCCTGACGAATGGCGGCAATCTCGGCTTTTTCCTGACGGAAATATTGCACAAGAGGGATATTGCTTGGGCAAACCCACGCACAGGCCCCGCATTCAATACAATCGGCAATGTTATGTGTGGTGGCTTTATCGTGTTGCTGGCCTTTGCTGAACCAGTACAACTGTTGCGGCAGGAGATCTGCAGGGCAGGCATCAGCACAGGCGCTACAACGGATGCAGCTTTGTTCTTCCTGTGGTTCGCCAAGTTCATTGGCAGACGGTGCCAGTAAACAGTTGGTGATTTTTACGACCGGAACATCCAGCCACGGCAAGGTAAAGCCCATTAGCGGGCCGCCCATAATCACCATTTGATCGGCAGAAGGGCAGAATCCTGCATCGTTCAATAAATGACGGACCGGCGTACCCAGTCGTGCCCAGACGTTGCCGGGGCGTGCAATTGCTTCGCCAGTCAGCGTCACGACACGCTCGGTAATCGGCTCGCCATCAATAACGGCTCGTTTTACTGCGTAAGCCGTGCCGACGTTTTGCATTAACACGCCGATATCTGATGAACGACCGCCGTGTGGAACCTGCTTTCCGGTCAGGATGTAGGTTAACTGTTTGGCGCCGCCAGAGGGATATTTGGTCGGAATAACTCGCAGAGAAATATCGTGAGAATCCGCCAACACTGCACGCAGCATGGAAATTGCCTGCGGTTTGTTATCTTCAATTCCGATCAGAATTTCGCGTGGCTGTAGAATATGCCCAAGAATGCGAATACCTTCTACGACCTGGGCGGCGCAATCCTGCATCAAGCGGTCATCGGCGGTAATATACGGCTCGCATTCTGCGGCATTAATGATCAACGTTTCGATTTTATCGCCGCCGCCCTGCAATTTAACGCCAGTAGGGAAGCCAGCACCACCCAGTCCGGCGACGCCAAATTGATGAATGCGTTCGATTAATTCTTCCCGAGTGCGTGAGCGATAATCGGTCCAACCGTCACGTGGGATCCAGCAATCTTCCCCATCGGCATCAATAATCACGCTTAATTCAGCTAAAGCTGAAGGATGAGCCGTAGAGTGGGGCGCAATAGCCGTAACGGTACCAGACGTTGGTGCGTGAACCGGTAGCATTTTGCCGCGTCCACGGGTGAGTGGCTGTCCGCGCAGTACCTTATCACCAACGTTAACGCACAGCTCGCCTTCAGCACCAATATGCTGTTTCAGTGGAATAACAAATCGCTGCGCCAGCGGAACCTGGCGCAGGGGAGTACCGTTGGACTGAGTTTTCATCTCCGGTGGATGAATGCCGCCATCGAAGTCCCAGATTTTATTTTTTTTGAAAGCAGAGAATAACTTAAGCATGGTGTTCCACGGGAATGATGCGCACGGGAATGGTGTTCAGATCCCATTTCCAGCTGTCTGGCGTTTCTGCAACCGGTTGTAAGGAGATGCAATGCGTTGGGCATGGGTCTACACACAGATTACAACCTGTGCACAGATCGCTCATGACGGTATGCATTGCTCGGGTAGCGCCGACAATGGCGTCCACCGGACACGCCTGAATACACTTAGTGCAGCCAATACAGTTATTTTCATCGATAACCGCTACCATACGCGCAGGCGTCAACTCCTGCGCTTCGCCATCCAGCGGCTGTGGTTCGACGTTGAGCAACTCGGCAATTTTCAGCATGACTGCTTCGCCACCAGGGGCGCAGCGGTTGATTTTTTCACCGTTGCAACTGATAGCCTCCGCATACGGGCGACAGCCAGGATAACCGCATTGACCACACTGGCTCTGCGGTAAAATTTCGTCAATTTTCTCAACGACCGGATCGTCTTCCACCGCAAAACGGCGGGAGGCATAACCCAGAATGGCGCCAAACGCCAGGCCCAGCAGGCTGATGGCGGCAACGGCAATCCAGATAGCATTCATTACAACTTCACCAAACCACTAAAGCCCATAAAGGCCAGAGACATAAGACCTGCGGTAATCAGCGCAATGGCATTACCACGAAAAGGTGCCGGGACATCAGCCACAGCCAGGCGCTCGCGGATGGCTGCGAAAAGCACCATCACCAACGAGAAGCCGACAGCTGCTGAAAAACCGTACAGCGCCGACTGCAAGAAATTATGCCCGAGATTAATATTCAGCAACGCGACACCAAGCACCGCACAGTTGGTGGTAATAAGCGGCAGAAAAATCCCCAGCAGACGATAAAGCACCGGGCTGGTTTTACGCACCACCATCTCGGTGAACTGCACCACTACAGCGATCACTAAAATAAACGCTAACGTGCGCAGGTAAATCAGGTTGAGTGGAATCAAGATCCACGTGTCGATAAGCCAGGCGCAGATTGACGCCAGCGTCATCACAAATGTTGTTGCCAGCCCCATCCCCATTGCAGTTTCCAGCTTTTTGGAAACGCCCATAAACGGACAGAGGCCCAGAAACTTAACCAGTACAAAGTTATTGACCAGTACAGTTCCGACAAACAGTAACAGGTAGTCAGTCATTTTTCGGCCTGAAATAAAAAAGCCGCCTATTATCCGTTAATCCAGAGCAGGCGACAACAGGTTAACTGTAAGGTTATTACGGATTCACAAACGTCGCTTTGACCCGCAACGAGCGTTTGAAATAGGGGACTATCAATGCGGTTGCCAGCAAAGTGAACAACAACTGGCGCACGGCTACGCCATCTGCAACTGGCGAAAAAGCGAAGGTTTTAACAGCCAGTAATACGGAGATCAGTAGCCAGATAATATAGTGCTTAGGAACACAACGCCGACGTTTAAAGAAAGCGATGGTCAACCACAAAGTGTAATACCACATGGCGATGGCGGTAATAAAAGAAACGCCCCATAAGATTTGCGTTGTCAGTGCTTGTTCGCCGATCGTTTTATATGTTTGAGGAGAAGATAACGCTGCGGTATACAGTAACAGCGTCAGCGTCGTACTCAATAGAGCGACTAACAGCCAGGCCAAAGGGCCAAGCAACCAGCCTCCAATACGTTGTGGCGTTGTGGTGGTCATAGGTTCTCCAGAATAGCGACAGCAAACAGGCAAATCTAATTTTAGGGGCGTTATTATAAGGTTTTTATTATCAATCGCTACTTTCTTTATTGGACATAATGCCAGACGGACTTCGGCACCTGGCCCAGGTCAAACAAACGCCCGCCAGACACCAGCTCTGCGCGGCGGTGATCGGCGGCGCGATACATGTTGATAAGGTCCTGATCGTCCGTCAGTGTGTAATTAAGATGATCGTAGAGTTTTTCCAGGCTTTCGAGTGAACTGATTTTGCGAAATTTTAATAAGTAGTCCTGAACAGTCATAAAAGGCCCATAAAATAATTAATACCAAAGTGGTAGGTATTATATGTAATGATAAAACTTCACCAAAAGTGAACGCTTATGTAATAACAATAATAAGAATGTGCTGATGGTAAATATTCAGGGATGAAATACTGTCCTGAAAAGAGTAACGCGCTTTACTATCCCTGCCAATCGCCGACAACACACCACAAGATAATAAATTCCTGGTTTAATACCCGACAAGTTAAAACATGCATCCGGACGGGCTGCATGCTGTTCTGCAAGTGCAGGTATTACTTATGTTGTACTGGTGTACTCTGTTCTGGCGGCTGGTAGTTGTCAATGTGACTCGCCACGCCAAGGAGAATGACAGAAACGACAAGAACGATCCAACCTGTTAATTCAATAAGACGATTCATTACTGCCCACATCTATGTTGAGTGATCCATTAACTTCAGGGGGTAAATGTTACTTAGCAATAATTGCCCCAGCAAGATTTTTGCTGAGGTTTTTGCGATATTTAGCTTTTATCATTAGAAAATTCGCCATTTCTTTGACTTAAGTTAAATAACATCCCTTATTGCGGGCTGGTTATTAAACTGTTGAGAGAGGGTAAAGGATAGTGTCAAATAGCGATCGTACTTCTCTGAGAGGCAATGACATGAGCGACAACATCCGTGTTGGGTTGATTGGGTATGGTTATGCGAGCAAAACCTTCCATGCGCCCCTGATTGCGGGCACGCCCGGACTAGAACTGGCAGTAATTTCCAGCAGTGACGAAACAAAAGTAAAAGCCGACTGGCCAACAGTGACGGTTGTCTCTGAACCAAAGCATCTTTTTAATGATCCCAACATAGACTTGATTGTCATTCCCACACCAAATGATACCCATTTCCCGTTAGCCAAAGCGGCGCTTGAAGCGGGTAAACATGTTGTCGTCGACAAACCTTTTACCGTGACACTGTCACAAGCTCGAGAACTGGATGCGTTAGCAAAAAGTCTGGGTCGCGTATTGTCGGTGTTTCATAATCGTCGCTGGGATAGCGATTTTTTGACACTAAAAGGTTTGCTCGCGGAAGGCTCGCTGGGTGAAGTTGCGTACTTTGAGTCTCATTTTGACCGCTTTCGGCCGCAGGTGCGCGATCGCTGGCGTGAACAGGGCGGCCCTGGCAGCGGTATCTGGTACGATTTGGCACCGCATTTGCTCGATCAAGCTATTACGTTTTTTGGCTTACCCGTCAGTATGACGGTGGATTTAGCACAGTTGCGCCCAGGGGCGCAGTCGACTGATTATTTCCACGCCATTTTGTCCTACCCACAGCGGCGGGTCATTTTACACGGCACCATGTTGGCGGCAGCTGAGTCAGCACGTTATATCGTGCATGGCTCCCGTGGCAGCTATGTTAAATACGGCCTCGATCCGCAGGAAGATCGGTTGAAAAATGGTGAGCGTCTGCCGCAGGAAGACTGGGGCTACGATATGCGTGACGGTGTACTAACCCGTGTTGAAGGCGAGGAACGTGTTGAAGAAACGCTGTTGACCGTGCCGGGGAATTATCCGGCTTACTATGCTGCCATTCGTGATGCGTTGAATGGCGACGGTGAAAACCCGGTGCCAGCAAGTCAGGCCATTCAGGTAATGGAGTTGATTGAGCTGGGCATCGAGTCCGCCAAACATCGCTCGACTTTGTGCCTGGCTTGAAAAGGGGATGGTGCAATTAGCACCATCCATTTTTGTTACTTCGCTGCGACTGTTTCTCGCAGTGCGCGTTTTTCCTCTGCGCTGAGGAAAGCCATTTCCAGACCATTAATCTGCGCCTGGCGGATTTGCTCGCGAGATAAACCTGCAGCGGGCGCGGCAACGGTATATTCGTGAATGATATCGACGCCCTGAACACCCGGGTCGTCGGTGTTAATACTGGCGCAGATACCATGCTCAAGGAACGTTTTCAGCGGATGTGCCGCCAGAGATGCCACGGTACTGGTCTGAATATTGGAGGTCAGGCAGGATTCTATGCCAATTTGTTGCTCGGCGAGGAAATCCATCAGCGCCCGATCTTCAATGGCTTTTACGCCATGCCCAATGCGTTCAGCTCCCAGCTCACGAATGGCTTGCCAGATACTTTCTGCCCCGGCAGCTTCGCCTGCATGGACGGTAATATGCCAGCCTGCATCACGCGCGTGGTTGAAGTGAGAGAGGAACAAACTCCCCGGAAAACCAAGTTCATCACCGGCTAAATCCAGTGCGGTAATCTGATCACGGTGGGCTAAAAATGCCTCCAGCTCTTGCTGGCAGGCAGCTTCGCCAAAGGTCCGGCTCATAATGCCGATAAGTTTCGCCTGCACACCAAAGGTGCGGCAACCGTCACGTACGCCGTCAATAACGGCTTCGACAACGCCCGCAACAGGCAACTGATGCGTCATTGCCATATAACCTGGCGAAAAACGCAGTTCGACATAGTGCAGGCCGTTTCGGGCAGCATCTTCAATATTTTCAAACGCCACGCGACGGCATGCGTCGAGCGAGGCGAGAACTTTAACGCCCCAGTCAAGCTTAGTCAGAAAACTCACCAGATCGGGTTCGTTGGCAATGACCTGAACGTGTGGAATTAGCGTTTCCAGGGATTGTGCAGGTAGCGAGATATTATACTGGCGGCCAAGTTCAAGGATGGTCTGGGGACGAATGTTGCCATCAAGGTGGCGATGGATATCAGTTAATGGCAGGGTGGTATCAATCATGGTCGCACTCTTTTTCTGGATATAAAAGTGCGCACCATTATAAAAACAAAGCAGGGTAAAAATCTACGATTGCGCAACGATTATTTGCGTTGCGCAATCGCAATTAGCGTACAGCTCGGATGGCGTTAATTAATCCAGCGACACCTTTTTCCAGTTTAGAACGTGGGCATCCGGCATTGAGCCGAACAAAGCCACGGCCTTTTTCACCGTAGGTATATCCCGGCATGATTGCCACTTTTTCTTGTTCAATCAGGGCTTTTTGCAACGCGTTGTCATCAATGTTCAACGGACGTAAATCAAGCCATGCGAGATAAGTGGATTGGGGAATCTGCCAGTTGAGTTCAGGGAACGCGGCGTTCATCGTCTCTGCGATATACGTCAGGTTATCTTTCAGATAGACGCGTAAGGCATCAAGCCATGGCGCGCCTTGCTGATAGGCGGCGATATGGGCGGTTAACGCCAGTACCGCAGGGGAAGAAAGCCCATCACGGCTTTTCAGGGCCGATAAATACGCTTCACGGCTGTCGTTATTTTCAATAATCCCGTAAGCCCCGGTCAGAGCCGGAATATTGAAACTTTTCGAACCAGAAGTCAGTAGCGCCCAGTCGCCGCGAGCTACATTGCTCCAGGGAATATGCGGTTGCTCGCCCCATACCATATCCATATGGATTTCATCGGAGATAACGCGCACACCATAGCGTTCGCACAGGTCAGCCATTGTTTCCAGTTCATCGCAAGTCCAGACTTTACCTGTAGGATTCTGAGGGCTACACAGGAGCATAATTTTACACTCCGGTTTCGCCAACACGGCTTCCAGTTTACCCATATCGCAAAACCAACCATCAACCCGCTTCTCTAAAGCAACGGGCATCACGGTGCGCTGATTACCTTCAATGGCTTTGTAAAATGCGTCGTAGGCCGGGGTATGGATCACCACACCTTCACCGACAGCGGACCACTGACGAATCAGCTCCGACACCATATAGATAACGGAAGGGCCATATACCACCGACTGCGTATCAATGGCGGTGTAATGCTGTGTGGAAAACCAGTGGGCGATAGCCGCGAGAAATTCATCGTTTTTCCAGCGACTGTAGCCAAACACGCCGTGCATCAGGCGCTGGTTCAGCGCCTCGATAATGCAGGGAGCGGTGGCAAAATCCATGTCTGAAATCGTGAACGGTAACAGGTCAGCAGTGCCGAAACGGTCAGCGACATAATCCCACTGTGTGCACCATGTGCCATGACGATCCACGACCTTCGAAAAATCGAACATATCTTATCCTTATGCCTGAACAGTACGCATCAGACCGGCCATTTCATCTTTGACTGACTGAACTTGCGGCCCGATAACAACCTGCAGGTTATGTTGATTAAGTTGTACTACGCCAATTGCCCGATTGTCCTTCAGTGCCTGCACATTAACAAGGGACATATCTTTCACTGACAAACGCAGACGAGTAATGCAGTTATCGAGGCTGACAATATTGTCGGCACCGCCTAAGGCTTCGAGGATTGCCGGAACGTTGTAACCTGATTTACCAGGCGTACCGGCAACGGCTTTTTCGATTGAGCTGGCAATTTCGCTATCGCGGCCAGGGGTTTTCAAATTGAAGCGGGTGATAGCGAAACGGAAGATGACGTAGTAAACAACAAACCAGATTGCCGCCACCACTGGCACCATGTACCACTTGGTTGACAGTCCATGCAGAATACCGAACACCACAAAGTCGATGATATTGCCGTCGGTATTACCGATGGTGACACCGAGCACAGACATGACGGTGAAGCCGAGGCCGGTTAACAGCGCGTGGATGACATACAGAACTGGCGCTACGAACAGGAACAGGAATTCCAGCGGTTCGGTAGTGCCGCCAACGACACAGGCGATCAGGCCAGAAATCAGCAGGCCTTTAATTTTATGGCGATTTTCCGGGCGCGCACAGTGATACATAGCTAACGCTGCACCTGGCAGACCGCCGAGGAATGCAGGCATTTTGCCCTGCGAGAGGAAACGCGTGGCGCTTTCAGAAAAACCGTGAGTGGTCGGGCAACTCAATTGCGCCTGGAAGATGGTTAGTGCGCCGCTGACGGTTTGACCGCAGACTTCCTGCGTGCCGCCTGCGTCGGTAAAGCGAATTAATGCCACCAGAATGTGATGCAGACCAAATGGTAACAGCAGACGCTCACCCGTACCAAACAGCATAGGTCCGAAATCACCCGCGCTGTTAATCATATGACCTAATCCACTAATGCCCATGGCGAAGATCGGCCAGACCAATGGAATCACCAGACCGACAAGGCCCATCACCAGCGAGGAGATGATTGGCACGAAGCGCGTACCGCCGAAGAATGCCAGCGCATCCGGCAGGCGGATATTATGGAAACGTTCATGCAGCATCCAGACGATAATACCGGCGATCACCGCACCGAGGATCCCGGTGTCGAACGACTGGATCCCAAGAATGCTTTGAATGTTATTGGCTTTCAGCACAGCAGCATCGGTGGTCGGCAGAATGCCTTTATTGGTCAACCAGAAGTTCACCGCCAGGTTCATTACCGCGTAACCAACAAAACCAGCGAACGCCGCGACGCCTTTGTTTTCGCGCGCCAGACCCAGTGGGATGGCGATACAGAACATCACTGGCAGGAAACTAAACGCGAACGAACCAACCTTACTCATCCAGGTAAAGATGGCCTGCAACACAGGATTACCCAATGCCGGGATCAGTGTGATGACATCGTGGCTACTAAGGGAACTGCCAATCCCCAACATAATGCCGCAGAACGACAGTAATGCGACAGGCAACATAAAGGTTTTGCCTAGCTGCTGGAAGAATTCCCACAGCGTAACTTTCGGTGCTGCTTTCGCCGTCATAAAACGACTCCTCGTAGAGAACAATCTGGATTCAGTAAATTGCGCGAGAAGATAAAACGTTTTATCAAATTTTAGTGAGGCATAAATCACATTACGCAACGATAATAGCGGGTATAAGATAAATAAAAGGTAAAACGTTTTATCTGTCACAAAATCAGGGAGTAGGTCATCTGCATGGCTACCGCCAAAAAAATCACCATTCATGATGTTGCGCTGGCTGCGGGCGTGTCGGTCAGTACTGTTTCGCTGGTGCTAAGTGGCAAAGGGCGAATATCTACCGCTACAGGGGAACGGGTTAACGCCGCCATTGAAGAACTGGGGTTTGTGCGCAATCGCCAGGCGTCGGCACTACGCGGCGGGCAGAGTGGTGTGGTTGGCTTAATTGTGCGTGACTTGTCTGCGCCGTTTTACGCTGAATTAACAGCCGGGCTGACGGAGGCACTGGAAGCGCAGGGGCGAATGGTTTTTTTGCTCCACGGCGGTAAAGACGGCGAGCAACTGACCCAGCGCTTTTCACTGCTACTGAACCAGGGCGTCGATGGCGTCGTCATTGCCGGTGCGGCGGGTAGCAGTGATGACCTGCGGCGCATGGCAGAAGAAAAAGGTATCCCGGTGATTTTCGCTTCCCGAGCCAGTTATCTTGATGATGTTGATACTGTTCGCCCGGATAACATGCAGGCAGCGCAGTTATTGACGGAGCATCTCATTCGCAATGGACACCAGCGTATTGCCTGGCTGGGAGGGCAAAGTTCCTCTTTAACCCGGGCGGAACGAGTGGGTGGCTATTGCGCGACACTATTAAAATTCAGCCTGCCGTTTCACAGTGATTGGGTACTGGAGTGTGCCTCGAGTCAGAAGCAAGCTGCGGAAGCCATTACGGCGCTTTTGCGTCATAACCCGACCATCAGCGCCGTGGTTTGTTACAACGAAACCATTGCAATGGGGGCATGGTTTGGCTTGCTGAAAGCTGGACGACAAAGTGGCGAAAGTGGCGTCGATCGTTACTTTGAACAACAGGTTTCACTGGCGGCATTTACCGATTCGACGTCAACTGCACTTGATGATATACCCGTTACCTGGGCCAGCACGCCTGCGCGGGAACTTGGTACGACACTTGCGGATCGCATGATGCAAAAAATCACCCATGAAGAGACGCATTCACGTAATCTTATTATTCCCGCCCGGCTCATTGCGGCGAAATAATCCTCTCTTTATCTGCTATACCTGGTAGTGTCCTTTCCTCAAGGTTAATGATAAAAAATGTGGCACACAGGCGGTGCCTTTTATTTTTACTGAAGTTCACAGGAGGTTTATGTGTTTAATTCTGACAACCTGAGACTCGACGGAAAATGCGCCATCATTACAGGTGCGGGTGCAGGTATTGGTAAAGAAATCGCCATTACGTTCGCGACAGCTGGCGCATCTGTAGTGGTCAGTGATATTAACGCCGATGCAGCTAATCATGTTGTAGATGAAATTCAACAGTTGGGTGGGCAGGCATTTGCCTGGCGCTGTGATATTACTTCCGAACAGGAGTTATCTGCTCTGGCAGGCTTTGCCATCAGTAAGCTGGGCAAAGTTGATATTCTGGTTAACAATGCTGGTGGTGGTGGTCCTAAACCGTTTGATATGCCAATGGCGGATTTCCGCCGCGCTTATGAACTGAATGTGTTTTCTTTTTTCCGTCTGTCACAACTCATTGCGCCTGAAATGGAAAAAAATGGCGGAGGCGTTATTTTGACCATCACATCTATGGCGGCAGAAAATAAAAATAAAAACATGACCTCCTATGCGTCATCTAAAGCGGCGGCCAGCCATCTGGTCAGGAATATGGCGTTTGACCTGGGTGAAAAAAATATTCGGGTGAATGGCATAGCGCCTGGGGCAATATTAACTGATGCCCTGAAATCCGTTATTACACCAGAAATTGAACAGAAAATGTTGCAGCACACGCCAATCAGGCGTCTGGGCCAACCGCAAGATATTGCCAACGCGGCGCTATTCCTCTGTTCACCAGCTGCCAGCTGGATAAGCGGGCAAATACTCACCGTCTCCGGCGGTGGGGTACAGGAACTTAATTAATAAGCTAACAGGTCGGTAAACAACCGAGTGAGTGTTGTTTACCGACACCGCTTGTCGAGTAGGGATAAGCCTCCACCAGACAACTGGTAGCCAAATTCCGCCTGTTGGTTGACCAATTATCGTGCAAATAGTAAACGAAACGGGTGTACCTTCGCACAATTCAACTGCAATGATAGGCGCTCACCGGACAACGCGGTAAACTAGTTATTCATGCTAACTATATTGGTTTAACGATGGATAACATGCAAACTGAAGCACAACCGACACGGACCCGGATCCTCAATGCTGCCAGAGAGATTTTTTCAGAAAATGGATTTCACAGTGCCTCAATGAAAGCCATCTGTAAATCCTGCGCTATCAGTCCCGGGACGCTTTATCACCACTTCATTTCGAAAGAAGCCTTGATTCAGGCGATTATTCTCCAGGACCAGGAGAGGGCGTTGGCCCGCTTCCGGGAACCGATTGAAGGGATCCATTTCGTTGACTATATGGTCGAGTCGATAGTCTCTCTCACTCATGAAGCCTTTGGACAACGAGCGCTGGTGGTCGAAATTATGGCAGAAGGGATGCGCAATCCACAGGTTGCCACCATGCTTAAGAATAAACATCTGACCATCACGGAATGTATTGCCCAGCGCATGAGGGATGCCCAGCAAAAAGGCGAGATAAGCCCTGACATTAACACGGCAATGACCTCTCGTTTACTGCTGGATCTGACCTATGGCGTGCTGGCCGATATCGAAGCGGAAGACCTGGCGCGAGAAGCGTTATTTGCCCAGGGGCTACGTGCGATGATTGGCGGTATCTTGACCGCATCCTGATCCTCACTTTCTGCGGGCCGGTGAAGAGAGTGCCCGCGTTCAATGCCTCAACACAGCTGAACAAAAAACGTTCTCACCTGGTCGAAAAATCCCACTAAAACATTCGTCGAAACCATATGTCATGGGAATTTATCGTTTTATAAGCAATCGAACGAGCGTTCGATTGCTTATTTTGTGTCTTCTGTCAACGCTGTTTTAAAGATTAATGCGATCCATATCACGCTGTGGGTATTGCAGTTTTTGGTTTTTTGATCGCGGTGCCAGTTCTTTTTATTTCCATTTCTCTTCCATGGGTTTCTCACAGATAACTGTGTTCAACACAGAATTGGTCAACTAATCAGATTAAAGGTTGACCAGTATTTTTATCTTAATGAGGAGTCCCTTATGTTACGTCCTGTAGAAACCCCAACTCGTGAAATCAAAAAACTCGACGGCCTGTGGGCATTCAGCCTGGATCGGGAAAACTGTGGAATCTCTCAGCGTTGGTGGGAAAGCGCATTACAAGAAAGCCGGGCAATTGCTGTGCCGGGCAGTTTTAACGATCAGTTCGCCGATGCAGATATTCGTAATTATGTGGGCAACGTCTGGTATCAGCGCGAAGTCTTTATACCGAAAGGTTGGACGGGCCAGCGTATCGTCCTGCGTTTCGATGCGGTCACTCATTACGGCAAAGTGTGGGTAAATAATCAGGAAGTGATGGAGCATCAGGGCGGCTATACGCCGTTTGAAGCCGATGTCACGCCGTATGTTATTGCCGGGAAAAGTGTACGTATTACCGTTTGTGTGAACAACGAACTGAACTGGCAGACTATCCCGCCGGGAATGGTGATTACCGACGAAAACGGCAAGAAAAAGCAGTCTTACTTCCATGATTTCTTTAACTACGCCGGGATCCATCGCAGCGTAATGCTCTACACCACACCGAACACCTGGGTGGGCGATATCACCGTGGTGACGCATGTCGCGCAAGACTGTAACCACGCGTCTATTGACTGGCAGGTGATGGCAAATGGTGATGTCAGCGTTGAACTGCGTGATGCAGATCAACAGGTTGTTGCAACTGGACAAGGCACCAGCGGGACTTTGCAAGTGGTGAATCCGCACCTCTGGCAACCGGGTGAAGGTTATCTCTATGAACTGTGCGTCACAGCCAAAAGCCAGACAGAGTGTGATATCTACCCGCTACGCGTCGGCATCCGGTCAGTGGCAGTGAAGGGCGAACAGTTCCTGATCAACCACAAACCGTTCTACTTCACTGGTTTTGGTCGTCATGAAGATGCGGATTTACGCGGTAAAGGATTCGATAACGTGCTGATGGTGCACGATCACGCATTGATGGACTGGATTGGTGCCAACTCTTACCGTACCTCGCATTACCCTTACGCTGAAGAGATGCTCGACTGGGCTGATGAAAATGGCATTGTGGTGATTGATGAAACTGCTGCCGTCGGCTTTAACCTCTCTTTAGGCATTGGATTTGAAGCGGGTAACAAGCCAAAAGAACTCTACAGCGAAGAGGCCGTCAACGGGGAAACTCAGCAGGCGCACTTACAGGCGATTAAAGAGCTGATTGCGCGTGACAAAAACCACCCCAGCGTGGTGATGTGGAGTATTGCCAACGAACCGGATACCCGTCCGCAAGGTGCACGGGAATATTTCGCACCACTGGCGGAAGCAACGCGTAAACTCGACCCGACGCGACCGATCACCTGCGTCAATGTAATGTTCTGCGACGCTCACACCGATACCATCAGCGATCTCTTTGATGTGCTGTGCCTGAATCGTTATTACGGTTGGTATGTCCAAAGCGGCGATTTGGAAACGGCAGAGAAGGTACTGGAAAAAGAACTGCTTGCCTGGCAAGAGAAACTGCATCAGCCGATTATCATCACCGAATACGGCGTAGATACGTTAGCGGGTCTGCACTCGATGTACACCGACATGTGGAGTGAAGAGTATCAGTGTGCATGGCTGGATATGTATCACCGCGTCTTTGATCGCGTCAGCGCCGTCGTCGGTGAACAGGTATGGAACTTCGCTGATTTTGCGACCTCGCAGGGCATTATGCGCGTTGGCGGCAACAAGAAAGGGATCTTCACCCGCGACCGCAAACCGAAATCGGCGGCTTTCCTGCTGCAAAAACGCTGGACTGGCATGAATTTCGGTGAAAAACCGCAGCAGGGAGGCAAACAATGAATCAACAACTCTCCTGGCGCACCATCGTCGGCTACAGCCTCGGTGACGTCGCCAATAACTTCGCCTTCGCAATGGGGGCGCTCTTCCTGTTGAGTTACTACACCGACGTCGCAGGCGTCGGTGCCGCTGCGGCGGGCACCATGCTGTTACTGGTGCGGGTATTCGATGCCTTTGCCGACGTCCTGGCCGGGCGAGTAGTGGACAGTGTGAATACCCGCTGGGGAAAATTCCGCCCATTTTTACTCTTCGGCACAGCGCCGTTAATGATCTTCAGCGTACTGGTATTCTGGGTGCCGACCGACTGGAGCCATAGCAGCAAAGTGGTGTATGCATATTTGACCTACATGGGCCTCGGGCTTTGCTACAGCCTGGTGAATATTCCTTATGGTTCACTTGCTACCGCGATGACCCAACAACCACAATCCCGCGCCCGTCTGGGCGCGGCTCGCGGGATTGCCGCTTCATTGACCTTTGTCTGCCTGGCATTTCTGATAGGACCGAGCATTAAGAACTCCAGCCCGGAGGAGATGGTGTCGGTATACCATTTCTGGACGATTGTGCTGGCGATGGCCGGAATGGTGCTTTACTTCATCTGCTTTAAATCGACGCGTGAAAATGTGGTGCGTATTGTGGCGCAGCCTTCGTTGAAGATCAGTCTGCAAACGCTGAAACGGAATCGTCCGCTGTTTATGTTGTGCATCGGAGCGCTGTGTGTGCTGATTTCGACCTTCGCTGTTAGCGCCTCGTTGTTGTTCTATGTGCGCTATGTGTTGAATGATACCGGCTTGTTCACCGTACTGGTGCTGGTGCAAAACCTGGTCGGTACCGTGGCATCGGCACCGCTGGTGCCGGGGATGGTCGCCAGAATCGGTAAAAAGAATACCTTCCTGATTGGTGCTCTGCTGGGAACCTGTGGTTATCTGCTGTTCTTCTGGGTTTCCGTCTGGTCGCTGCCGGTGGCACTGGTCGCATTAGCCATCGCTTCAATTGGTCAGGGGATTACCATGACCGTGATGTGGGCGCTGGAAGCTGATACCGTAGAATACGGTGAATACCTGACCGGTGTGCGGATTGAAGGACTTACCTATTCGCTATTCTCATTTACGCGCAAATGTGGACAAGCAATCGGTGGCTCAATTCCTGCGTTTATTTTGGGATTAAGCGGATATATTGCCAATCAGGTGCAAACACCGGAAGTTATTATGGGGATCCGCACATCAATTGCCTTAGTACCCTGCGGGTTTATGCTACTGGCATTTATAATAATCTGGTTTTATCCGCTCACGGATAAAAAATTCAAAGAAATCGTAGTTGAAATTGATAATCGCAAACAAATGCAGCAGCAATTAATCAGCGATATCACTAATTAATATCCCATAAAAATAATCAGAACATCAAAGGTGCAACTATGAGAAAAATAGTGGCCATAGCCGTTATTTCCCTTACGGCAGCCTCTGGCCTTACCACCGCTTACGCTGCACAACTGGCTGACGATGAAGCGGGACTACGCATCAGACTGAAAAATGAATTGCGCAGGGCCGACAAGCCCAGTGCTGGCACGGGAAGAGACATTTACGCATGGGTACAGGGAGGATTACTCGATTTTAATAGTGGCTATTATTCTAATATTATTGGTGTCGAAGGTGGGGCGTATTATGTTTATAAATTAGGTGCTCGCGCTGATATGAGTACCCGATGGTATCTTGATGGTGATAAAAGTTTTGGCTTTGCCCTAGGGGCAGTAAAAATAAAACCCAGTGAAAATAGCCTGCTTAAATTAGGTCGCTTCGGAACAGATTATAGTTATGGCAGCTTACCTTATCGTATTCCGTTAATTGCTGGTAGTTCGCAACGGACATTGCCGACTGTTTCCGAAGGGGCGTTAGGTTACTGGGCTTTAACGCCAAATATTGAATTGTGGGGAATGTGGCGTTCACGAGTATTTTTATGGACCGATTCAACAACCGGTATTCGTGATGAAGGGGTTTATAACAGCCAGACGGGAAAATACGATAAACATCGCGCACGTTCTTTTTTAGCCGCCAGTTGGCATGATGATACCAGTCGCTATTCTCTGGGGGCATCGGTACAGAAAGATGTTTCCAATCAGATACAAAGTATTCTCGAGAAAAGCATACCGCTCGACCCGAATTATACGTTGAAAGGGGAGTTGCTCGGCTTTTATGCGCAACTCGAAGGTTTAAGTCGTAATACCAGCCAGCCCAATGAAACGGCGTTGGTTAGTGGACAATTGACCTGGATCGCGCCGTGGGGAAGCGTATTTGGCAGTGGCGGTTATTTGCGTCATGCGATGAATGGAGCCGTAGTGGACACCGACATTGGCTATCCCTTTTCATTAAGTCTTGATCGTAACCGCGAAGGAATGCAGTCCTGGCAATTGGGCGTCAATTATCGTTTAACCCCGCAATTTACGCTGACATTTGCACCGATTGTGACCCGCGGCTATGAATCCAGTAAACGAGACGTGCGGATTGAAGGCGCGGGTATCTTAGGTGGTGTGAACTATCGGGTTAGCGAAGGGCCGCTACAAGGGATGAATTTCTTTCTTGCAGCCGATAAAGGGCGTGAAAAGCGCAACGGCAGCGCGTTTGGCGATCGCTTGAATTACTGGGATGTGAAAATGAGCATTCAGTATGACTTTATGCTGAAGTGAGAAAAAACGCCGGAGTGAAAATTCTCCGGCGTTTTGGCCGTGAATTACTGCTGCGGAATTGCCGGTACAGCCGGAACGTTAAGAGCTGGCATCGCAAACATGCCAACAAAATCTTCTAACGACATTTTCTGTCCGTTTAACGTGATCTGACCGTTAGCATATTGCAGGCTGGTGGTGATGGTATTGTCCTGCAAGGTGGTCAGACGGAACATCTGGCCCATTGCTGACGCACCTTCAACTTGCTGTTTCGCCAGTTTTTTCGCTTGATCTTCCTGATATCCTTCCAGCTTCGCTACCTGAGTCATCAGTTCAGTTGCCATATCCACCGGAATGGTCAGTTTCGCATCCAGAGATTTAACCGAGCGGTCTACTTCCTGCGCCAGCGTTTGCGGCGCTTCTTTAGTCGTTGCCGGATCTTTCAGGAACAGCGACAGATTCAGCGCACTTTCACCCTGACTGTTTTTCCAGCTCAGTGGTGCGATAGTAATCACCGGATCGCCTTTCAACATCAGCGGCAGGGCGCTAAAGAAGGCTTCCGTCACTTTCTCCTGATAAAGTTCGGGATTGTTGGCAATTTCTGGCTGTGACAGCAGCGCCTGAGTTTGCGCGTTATATTGCTGGCTAAACTGATGCCAGGCTTCGCCATCAATTTGGCCGACTTTTAAAGTCAGCTTGCCACTGCCCAGATCCTGATTCTGAACCTTCAGGCTATTTAGCGAGTAATCCAGTTGGCTATTGATCGTTTTCCCGTCATTGACCAGATCCGATTTACCGCTGATCTCCATGCCTTCCAGCAATGCCAGCTCTTTGCCTTCCACTGAAATGGTCATTTTTTCCAGCGAGACTTTTTGATTGCCCACGCGTTCACCAAAACTTGCCAGTGAGCTGGAACCGTCAGTTTTCAGATTATTAAAGGTCAACTGCACTTTCTGGTTGTATTCGTTAACCGCATCCACCCGACCGCTTTGTGCTTCCCCTGACAGGGAGATGGCTTTGCCGTCTCTGTCAGCATTTAACTGGAACTCGCCGCCGCTAAAGGCGACTTTTTCATCCTTTTGCTCGTAATTCAGGGGCTTGAGCGAAATATCGGAACTGGAATCACCGCTGTAACCAATGCGGGAGTTAATCTCAAAAGGCGTTTCACCTTTTGCCATATCAAACAGTGGTTTGCTTACTTCATTATTGACCAGCGTGGTTTGAATTGATGCCATCGACGGAATCAGGTTCAGTTTTTTAAGCTGGGCAAGGGGGAAGGGACCATGATCAACCGATTCGTTGAAGATGACGCTCTGACCGCTTTTAATCCACGGATTTTCTTTCCCGGCAATGGGTTTCACCACCAGTTGCAACTGGCTGCTGAATACGCCGCGATGATAGTTTTGATAACTCACTTCCAGGTTGGATTCAGGAGCTGTTAGTTTGAGTTGCGCGTTCGCCTGCGCGACCATGTCTTCGAGATGGGTTTCAATCTTCTTGCCTGTGTACCATGCGCCGCCTGTCCAGACTACGCCGAGCGCAACAATGACGCCTACCGCTACCAGCGATTTATTCATAATGATTATCCATAAAATAAAATCAGGCGGACTGGCCGCCTGAAGGTGTTATAAGCCTTTAATAAGCTTAGCAAGAGATGTTAATTTTTTCAGTAAGCTCTTACAGCTTGTTGTAAACACGGGCTAAACGGCCGTGGCCTTTGACAGTCACCGGTGACTCGTTGGCGGCAATAAACGCTGATTCACCCGGTTTAAGCTGTAACTGCTGAGAACCTTTACACAGCGTTGCATCGCCCTCGACGCAGAACAAAATGGCGGCACTTTGCTGGCTGATGGTGGTTTCTTCATCGCTAAGGTCATGCAGCGAGAAGGCAAAATCATCAACCGGAATCGGGAAGTCCAGCTCTGAGCCTTGTTTCACCGGCTCGGTCAACAACTGGTTGGCCGGTTTGGCTTCGAACTTCACGTTGGCAACCAGCTCTGGAATATCAATGTATTTAGGCGTCAGACCCGCACGCAGCACGTTATCGGAGTTCGCCATCACTTCTAGTGCCACGCCTTGCAGGTAAGCGTGCGGTGTTTCAGCGAACAGGAACATCGCTTCGCCAGGATTCAATTTCACCACATTCAGCAACAGCGGGGAGAACAGACCGCTGTCATCAGGGTAAAATTCAGAAATTAAACGAATCGTTTGCCACGGTTCGCCCTGCTGACTGTCGAGCGCCGATTTCAAAATCGCCAGCGCGCGGGATTTCTCTTCACCCTGCATATTTAAAAGGCTGGCAAACAGTTCGCTTAAACGTTCGGCATTGGGCTGCTGCAAAAAGTGAGCAATGGCCGGATGTGCGCCCGCGACTGGCTGAAGCAGGGAGACAATGTCGGAAAACTCACGAAATGCGTTCATCGCGAGGAAAGGGGTCAGGGCGAAAACCAGCTCAGGCTTGTGATTAGGATCTTTATAATTACGCTCGGCGGCATTCATCGGAATACCGGCCGCATTTTCTTTGGCAAAACCGATTTCAGAATTGCGTTTGTTCGGATGCACCTGAATGGAGAGCGGCTGGGCTGCGCATAATACTTTGAACAGGAAAGGCAACTCGCCAAAGCGTTTGGCAACGGCATCTCCCAGCAGAGTCGCTTTATCACTCTCAATCACATCACGCAGTGAAACGATATCTCCTGCGGCATCGTGCACACGTGAACTGCTCTTTGGATGCGCGCCCATCCACAACTCGGCCATCGGCTGGCTGGACGGATTTTCCATGCCATAAAGTTCAGTCAAGGCCGTTTTGCTGCCCCAGGCATAGTTTTGCACTGAGTTAATGAGTTTTTGCATGATCAATCCCTGTTTAGATGTGGAAATTAATCCCGCTATTAAAGCAAGAATCCTACGGGAAGTAACCTGGAGCCGCAAAAAGTCGTACTAGTCTCAGTTTTTGTTAAAAAAGTGTGTAGGATAATGTAACTCGCTTTTAACAGGGCAATGGAACACCCGCCCAAAGCATAACCAAACCAGGCAGTAAGTGAGAGAACAATGTCAAACAAACCCTTTCATTATCAGGCTCCTTTCCCACTCAAAAAAGATGATACCGAGTATTACCTGCTGACCAGCGAACATGTCAGCGTATCTGAATTTGAAGGACAGGAGATTTTGAAAGTTGCACCAGAAGCGTTAACTCTTCTGGCGCGTCAGGCGTTTCATGATGCGTCATTCATGCTGCGTCCGGCCCATCAACAGCAGGTAGCCGATATTTTGCGTGACCCGGAAGCCAGCGAAAACGACAAGTATGTGGCACTGCAATTCCTGCGAAACTCCGATATCGCCGCAAAAGGCGTTCTGCCAACCTGCCAGGACACCGGCACCGCGATTATCGTTGGTAAAAAAGGGCAGCGTGTATGGACCGGTGGTGGCGACGAAGCGGCGCTGGCGCGCGGTGTCTATAACACTTACATCGAAGATAACCTGCGCTACTCGCAAAACGCGCCGCTGGATATGTATAAAGAGGTGAATACCGGCACTAACTTGCCAGCGCAGATCGATCTTTATGCCGTTGATGGCGACGAGTACAAATTCCTCTGTATCGCCAAAGGTGGCGGTTCGGCAAACAAGACGTATCTCTATCAGGAAACCAAAGCGTTACTGACGCCGGGGAAACTGAAAAATTATCTGGTTGAGAAAATGCGCACACTGGGTACGGCGGCGTGTCCTCCGTATCATATTGCGTTCGTTATTGGCGGAACTTCTGCGGAAACTAACCTTAAAACGGTGAAACTGGCTTCCGCTAAATACTATGACGAACTGCCAACGGAAGGGAACGAGCACGGTCAGGCGTTCCGCGATGTGGAACTGGAAAACGAATTGCTGATTGAAGCGCAAAATCTCGGTCTGGGCGCGCAGTTTGGCGGGAAATATTTCGCCCATGACATTCGCGTTATTCGCCTGCCACGCCACGGCGCATCCTGCCCGATTGGTATGGGCGTCTCTTGTTCTGCTGACCGTAATATCAAAGCGAAGATTAACCGTCAGGGGATCTGGATCGAAAAACTGGAACATAATCCTGGCAAATACATCCCTGAAGAACTGCGTAAAGCGGGAGAAGGCGAAGCGGTACGCGTTGACCTTAACCGTCCAATGAAAGAGATCCTCGCACAGTTGTCGCAGTATCCCGTTTCTACACGCTTATCGCTTAACGGCACGATTATCGTCGGTCGTGATATCGCTCATGCCAAACTGAAAGAGCGGATGGATAACGGCGAAGGGCTGCCGCAGTATATTAAAGATCATCCAATTTACTACGCGGGTCCGGCCAAAACGCCGGAAGGTTATGCCTCCGGTTCTCTTGGCCCAACGACTGCCGGACGTATGGATTCTTACGTCGATCAACTGCAAGCGCAGGGCGGCAGCATGATCATGCTGGCGAAAGGTAACCGCAGCCAGCAGGTGACAGATGCCTGTAAAAAACATGGCGGTTTCTATCTCGGCAGTATCGGCGGTCCTGCGGCAGTGCTGGCGCAGGGGAGTATTAAAAGTCTGGAATGTGTTGAATATCCGGAACTGGGAATGGAAGCCATCTGGAAAATCGAAGTGGAAGATTTCCCGGCGTTTATCCTGGTGGATGATAAAGGAAATGACTTCTTCCAGCAGATACAACTCACGCAGTGTAGCCGCTGCGTGAAATAAGCAGAGCCGCCCTTCGGGGCGGCTTTTTTACATGGCACGAAATACCAAACATTTGTTATCAAATAGTAAATAATGAGTGAGCTAAAAGTTGCTTAACGTAAGCAAAGAAGAAAAAAATTAATCAGGTGAGGAGCAGGCCATGAAAACAGTACGCAGCGAAAAAGATTCGATGGGTGCGATCGATGTCCCGGCAGATAAGCTGTGGGGCGCACAAACTCAACGCTCGCTGGAGCATTTCCGCATTTCGACGGAGAAAATGCCAACCTCACTGATTCATGCGCTGGCGCTAACCAAGCGCGCAGCGGCAAAAGTTAATGAAGATTTAGGCTTGCTGTCTGAAGAGAAAGCGAGCGCCATTCGTCAGGCGGCGGATGAAGTGCTGGCGGGGCTGCATGATGATGAATTCCCACTGGGAATCTGGCAGACCGGTTCCGGCACGCAAAGTAATATGAACATGAACGAAGTGCTGGCCAATCGGGCGAGTGAACTGCTCGGCGGTGTGCGCGGGATGGAACGTAAAGTTCACCCTAACGACGATGTGAACAAAAGCCAGAGTTCCAATGATGTCTTTCCAACAGCAATGCACGTTGCGGCGCTGCTGGCGCTGCGTAAGCAACTCATTCCACA
Organism: Escherichia sp. E14S1; assembly: GCF_004211995.1. NCBI lineage: Bacteria > Pseudomonadati > Pseudomonadota > Gammaproteobacteria > Enterobacterales > Enterobacteriaceae > Escherichia > Escherichia sp. E14S1. The sequence goes on along the minus strand of NZ_RHJQ01000015.1, from coordinate 63,056 downwards.
ACTTAAAACCCTGACACAAACTCTGAATGAGAAATCCCGCGCGTATGCTGATATCGTCAAAATTGGTCGTACCCACTTGCAGGACGCTACGCCGCTGACCTTGGGGCAGGAGATTTCCGGCTGGGTAGCAATGCTTGAGCATAATCTCAAACATATCGAATACAGCCTGCCTCACGTAGCGGAACTGGCTCTGGGCGGTACAGCTGTGGGTACTGGACTAAACACCCATCCGGAATATGCCCGTCGCGTGGCGGACGAGCTTTCGGTCATTACCTGTGCGCCGTTTGTTACCGCACCGAACAAATTTGAAGCACTGGCGACCTGTGATGCGCTGGTTCAGGCGCACGGTGCGTTAAAAGGATTGGCGGCGTCACTGATGAAAATTGCCAATGACGTCCGCTGGCTGGCTTCTGGTCCACGTTGCGGCATTGGCGAAATCTCAATCCCGGAAAACGAGCCGGGTAGTTCAATCATGCCGGGAAAAGTGAACCCAACGCAGTGTGAAGCATTAACCATGCTTTGCTGCCAGGTGATGGGGAATGACGTGGCAATCAACATCGGCGGCGCTTCTGGTAACTTCGAACTGAACGTCTTCCGTCCGATGGTGATCCACAATTTCCTGCAATCGGTACGCTTGCTGGCAGATGGCATGGAAAGTTTTAACAAACACTGCGCGGTGGGAATAGAGCCGAATCGTGAGCGTATCAACCAATTACTCAATGAATCGCTGATGCTGGTGACCGCGCTAAACACCCATATTGGCTATGACAAAGCTGCGGAGATCGCCAAAAAAGCGCACAAAGAAGGGCTGACCTTAAAAGCTGCCGCCCTTGCGCTGGGCTATCTTAGCGAAGCCGAGTTTGATAGCTGGGTACGACCAGAACAGATGGTCGGCAGTATGAAAGCAGGGCGTTAATCTGCAACATACAGGTGCAGCCGTGGAATGATCAAACGAAGCGGCTGCGGCTGGGGTTTAAAACGATGCTGAACATTGTCGGCATCGTAATTTAACAGCTCACCAACGTCTGGCATGCCTGCGCCATTATCCCTATTTATCAGCGCGATAAGCGGTGTCGGGCAGGCGTGCTGAACTTGTTTTTGATCCCCCTTGTACCAGACACGGGCAATTGGCTGAACCTTCACCGGACGTTTGATTTTTAACTTCGCATCCTGTGGCAGGGCGGCAATATCCTGATACTCGCGTTCCAGTTTTCCCTGCCACTCCTCGCGCGTCCACGGTGCAACGCTACGTGGCGATTTCAGGCTCTTTTCCAACTGCGCCAGCACCTCATCACGATGCAAATTTTTAATGATATGTTTATTCGCCCAGCCAAAACGTAAAGTGGCGGGGTCGTGCAGAACGGTGAGCGTGCGATAAGCGTTAAGGGTAATCAGCCCCGGCAAATGACGATGTACCCATTCAAAACGCGCTGCCGTAGGCAGTTCTGACTCAACCGTGACGATATGCTCGAAAGTGGTTTTAAGTTGATTGATGCGCTGTATATGACTTGCCAGCGCCGTTTGTGAAAGATTATCGACCTGATAGCACAACACGCCAGGCAGACGAACAGCCGCCTTGCTGCTGCGATTTTCGGACTGTTGTTGAATAAACAAATGGCGGAAATGACGCAGTGCCAGCGCCTGCGCTTCTTTCCCGAGATGTTGCTTAACCTCAATGCGATTAAGCGGATTATGCTCATCCTCCTTTTTGACCTCCGGTAACGAGAACACGCGGGCAACCAGCAACTTGTGTTGTTCAAGTTCAGCGGCAAACGCTGCCAGTTCTTGTTCCATCTGGCGAAAAGTCGTATTGAGTCGGTCAACAAGATCGTAACGGGCCATAAAATTACCACTTTAGTTACAACATACTTTATTTATAGCACATTGACGACAACTTAACCACCGTGCGTTTGGTGTCAGGCAGAAGTAAATTGCGGGATGTTGTGCCACAGTGGCCAGCTGAACGAGAAGCGGGCGCCCCCCAGTTCGCTGGTGTCACAATTGACCGTGCCGCCCATTGCCAGAGCGATGGAGTGGACAATCGCCAGCCCCAGCCCACAGCCGCCAGTTGCACGGTCCCGGCTGGGATCGAGGCGAACAAAGGGTTCAAAGATATGCTCGCGATTTTCTGCCGCAATTCCCGGACCATCATCTTCAACAATCAATGTTGCTCTGTTTCCTGCCAGTAGCAGGCTGGTTTCAACGGTTGAATGGCAGTAGCGCAGGGCGTTGTTGAGTAAGTTATCCAGCACGCGCTCCATTAAGCGCATATCCAGTGCCGCGTAATTACCTGGCGTGATCGTTTTTATCCGTACCGTTTTGTCGGGGGTCACGGCCTGAATATCTTGCAGATGTGTTGACAGCCACAACGGCAGGTCTGGTTCGCTAAAATGCAGTTCATTTTGCGGGCGATCGAGCCGGGCATAAGTCAGCAGTTCTTCAATTAAGGCTTCCAGTTGACTGATATCGCGATTTAAGGCCTGGGACTCGGTGGCGTTCAGGTTGTCGCTCATCTCCAGCCGATAACGCAGGCGCACTAATGGTGTTCGCAGTTCATGGGCAATGCCATCAATAAGCTGCTTTTTACTGGCAATCAACGCGTTGATATTGTCCGCCATCTGGTTAAACGCCACGCCAAGTCGTTCAAAGCTTGAACCATCATCAAAGTGAATACGCTCATTGAGATGCCCATCGCCGAATCGTTGCGCCGCCGCTTCCAGTTTTAACATGTCTTTCCAGTGCGGACGCATCCAGATAAACACCGGAAAGGCGAGGGAGATGGCAATAAAGGCGATCAGCACGATATCCAGCAAACGCATTTGATGGAGGAAATAAAGATAAGGAACGGGACCCACGGCGAGAACGTAGTGGCTGCGCGGGATACGCTGTAAAAAGGTGTACTGATCATCCAGAGCAACAATCTCTCCGCCACGCAATCGGTGCATGGCGTTATTATCGAGATGATATTTACTCAGCGGCTCGACGCGCAGATCGAAAGAGAGATTTAAATCCATCTCCTTCAACGTTTTTCCCCAGTCGTGTGGAGGGATCTCGCGTAATTCGCTACGCATCAGATACAGCGAACTGTTCATCAAATCATCCAGCGACTGTTTGCCTGCACGTTCGGCGGTAAATTTGTACACCAGGCCAACCAGTAGAGACATCACCAGAAAGCAGACAAACAGCAAAAGATAAAACTGGATAAACAGTTTTTTCATCGTTTATTCCCACGCATGAGGCGCAAAAAGATAGCCTTTGTTACGCACGGTTTTAATGCGGTAGGGTTCGGCAGCGTTATCGAGCAGTTTTTTTCGTAACCGCGAAATAGCTACATCCACGCTACGATCCAGCCCGTCATAACTGACGCCGCGTAAATTCTTCAGCAGCGCATCGCGGTCCATAATTTGTCCGGCATGGGTGGCTAGTTCCCATAACAATTCAAAATCAGCCGTCGAGAGTGAAATCTCATGGTTAGCAAGTGTCACTACGCGGTTGATGGGGTCGATAGTTAACGTACCGAAATGCAATGGTTTGTAAGGTGTCAGAGATGTTTCCTGAATACCTTTGGTCAGCGTCGCCTGTTCGTTCTGACGCAAATGTAAACGTAAACGCGCCAACAGAACAGCGGGGGGCGTTGTTTTGAGAATATAGTCGCAGGCGCCCATTTCCAGCGCCAGAATGTGGTTCATATCGCTATCGAGAGAGGTCAGCAGAACAATCGGCCCGGACCATTTTGCGCGTAAATCGCGGCAGATGGACATTCCGTCTTTGCCTGGCAGCATGATATCAAGCAGCACCAGATCCGGATTTTCCCGCAGAATTGTCTCTTCGGCATGGTCGCCGCGCGGTTCCACGGTAACCTGCATATCATGCTTTGCCAGGTACGCGGCAATCAGTGAACCAACTTCTGTGTCATCTTCCACAAAAACGATAGTGTTCATATTATTCACGGCAGATATAAAAACGTCACAATACACCGCGCTGATTTTACTTACTATCAATCGTTTCTAAACAAGGTTGCATCGGGTATTCTACAGATGACTTGTTATGGAAGTGTTAAGGTAAAACAATGGGGCTGGTAATCAAAGCCGCGCTTGGTGCGCTGGTGGTGGTGTTGATTGGTGTATTAGCCAAAACGAAAAATTACTATATCGCCGGGCTGATCCCGCTTTTCCCGACTTTTGCGCTCATCGCGCATTATATTGTTGTCAGTGAACGTGGGATTGAAGCCTTACGCGCCACAATCGTTTTCAGTATGTGGTCGATTATTCCCTATTTTGTTTATCTGGCGTCGTTGTGGTATTTCACCGGAATCATGCGCTTGCCCGCTGCTTTTGTGGGTTCTGTTGCGTGCTGGGGGCTAAGCGCATGGGTGCTAATTATTTGCTGGATGAAACTGCATTAACGCAAATGACGACCGCCATCAAGCGGGAAACTGCGTCCGGTTACAAAGCAACTGGTGAGTAAGTAATCGACAAGATCGATAACTTCTTTCTCACCAGGCGCGGTTTTCATCAGTGATTTATTCAGCGCCTGTTGGCGATATTCGGCATCATCATGCTCGTTAAACAGGATCAGCGATGGTGCAATAGAATTCACTTTCACTTCCGGTGCCAGCTTGCGGGCAAATGAACGGGTCATATTATCCAGTGCCGCTTTGCTTGCAGCATAGGCAATATGTTTGTCGCTTCCGCGCTCCACCACATAATCGGTGAAGTGAATGATATCGCTGGCGGCGTGTCCGTGACCGCGTAGTAATCTTTCCAGCGCATGGTTGAGCAGGTAAGGGGTATTAACATGGATCTGCATCATGCAGGCCAGAACATCAGTCAGTGGCATACCTGGTTTTTCTGCCATCCACGCACTGGCGTTATGCAAAATGGCACGCAGGCCGTGGGTGGTTTTTAACACTTCATCGGCAAACGCCATCACGCCGTCGTTCGTTGAAAAATCAGCCTGAATACACTGCGCACCTGCATTAACCAGTCCATCAATGGCAGGATAGTGCGTCCGATAGCTGACAATCACCGGTTGCTTTTGATTAATGAAATGCCAGGCGAGAGCGAGGCCGATACGACGGCCTCCGCCAGTGATTAATATTGGCAAGGGCTGGGTTTTCCCCATCGTTAATCTCCTTTGCAAGCAAACGATGGGACGAAAGTTATCCCACCAGCATCCAGGTGGCCGGAACTGCGGCAATTAACAACATGCCAATCAGCACCATTTCCTGACGATTCAATACATTATCATGTGTATGCGTTTTACGCGCGTACAGGAAGACCAGTAGCCCTGGCGCATACAAAACGACGGACAACAACAGGTGCATTGGGCCTGAAGCGTATAATAACCATAAGCCATAAATGCAGGCACCGACACCTACCGCTTTATGCAGTGGACGAGTAGCGATTTTCAACAAGAACGCGCCAACCAGGAAATAGGGCACCAGAATCATCTCTGAGGCGATGGTTAGCAACGTGTTGTAATCAGAGCCGGTCAGCCAGATCAGCACCAGACAAATTTGCACGCAGATGTTGGTCAGCCACAGCGAGGCAGACGGTGCGGCTTGTGCATTCTGGCGCGCAAAAATACGCGGGAATGCCTTATGGGTCGCTGCCAGGAAGGGGACTTCTGCCGCCATAATGGTCCAGCTTAGATACGCGCCACAAACAGAAACGATCAATCCGGCAGCGATGATAATCTCGCCCCACGGCCCCATCATTTTCACCATCAGACCGGCCATAGACGGGTTACGAATCTCAGCCAGTTCAGGACGAGCAACCACCCCCAGCGAAAGCAGGGTGACCAATAAATAAACGCCCAGTGCAGAAAGCACCGCCAGAAGCGTTGCTTTGCCAACATCATGTTTATTCCGCGCCCGTGAAGAAACAACCACCGCACCTTCCACACCAATGAATACCCACAGTGTGATCAGCATGGTGTTTTTCACCTGTTCCCATACCGGCACGCCAAGCGCAAGGCCAGTAAAGTCGAGCTTGAAGGTGTCCAGTTTGAACATCATCATCGCCAGCACAATAAACAAACCAAGCGGCAATAATTTTGCCAATGTCGCCACCAGGTTAATGCTGGCGGCGGTTTGTACGCCGCGCAGGATCAAAAAGTGAACAATCCACAACAATGCCGATGCACCGACGATCGATTGCCAGGTGTTACCATCGCCAAACAGGCGTAGTTCCGGCGTATCGGTGAAGAAACTTAATGCGGAAAAGACGATAACCAGATAAGAGACGTTGGCGATAACCGCACATAGCCAGTATCCCCACGCGGAGCAGAAGCCGATTAACTCACCAAACCCTTCCCGTGCATAGGTAAAAATACCGCCGTCAAGGTCGGGACGAATGCGTGTCAGGATCAGCATGGCAAAGGCCAGCAATAAGATGCCAGCGCCAGTAATACCCCAGCCGATGAGCAATGCTGCCGGGCTGGCAACCGCCGCCATATTTTGCGGCAGACTGAAAACACCCGCGCCCAGCATTGAGCTTAATACCAGCGCGGTGAGTGCGCTCAGTCCCAGTTTCTTTTCCATCGATATCCAGTGTTTAAAACGTGTTCAGAAGAATAAATATTAGGGCAAAACGCATAAAAATGGTGAATGCCACTAAAGCGCGGGATTTTACGAAGAGAAGTGGCGGCATGCAATGGTTGCGGGAAAATTTGTAGCTAAAAATCTGAAAGGCGGCATAAAGCCGCCTTAATGTGATACTGAATAGTTATTTATTTATACAGGTCTGCACTGATGGTCAGGTTGTTACCACGTTCCTGCCACTGGCGGGTGATGTGGTAATACTTAGCACCTTTCTTCGCGGCACGTTTAGCAACCTGGTAGGAGACTTCGGTCATGTTGCCGTAGTTACCCGAGAACTTAATGCTATCGAACGGAACCATCATTGCTGCGGTCGCTTTGTTCAGTTCTTCTACTTTGGTGCCGTCAGGAAGCGTGACAGTGTAACGTCCGCCTTTTGAGGACTGAGTTTCAAAGAAACGACCAACTTCAGCACTTGGTGATGCAGTGGTGGCAACGCCCGGGATTTCAACTTTCTTCGCGGCTTCGCCACCTGCGGCCAGTGCCGCGCGACCAGCATCAGAATCCGCAGGGATCACATCCGGGCTCTGGACGATGCGTTTTTTAGCATCTTGTTTGTAGATGAACGCAGTAATACGCTGGTTGCCGCCCTGGTTGGCATCTATCTGGCGAACGATGTAGTAAGAGTAGGCACCTTTCGCTTTTGCTGCTTTGGTGATGGCATCGTTCACTTCCGGTTGGCTGCGGAAGAAGCCCTGGACGGTCACGGTGTCATACGGTTCGATCAAAACAGCCTGGTCTTTAGGCAGTTCAATAACGCCATTAAAAACGCGATTCTTATCAGCTTCTGCTTTTTCAGCATCGGCTTTATAAAGATCGGCAACTACACGCCAGTTACCGCTGTTACCGAAATCTGAAGTGTCGACAACATAAAAAGAGGCGGCGCCTTCTTTATCAGCGCGACGGGAAACGGCTTTAACCGCTTCACCAATGGCATTAAAACGACCGGTAACCACTACACGGTCAAAAGGTTTAACCGCTGCCGCTTGCTCCGGTGTCAGTTCTGTTGCTGCGTTAACGGAAAATGCCGTAGCAGAAAGCAGTGCCGACGCCAGGAGGGTGTTCTTAAGCTTCATAAAAATAATCCTTCGCCTTGCGCAAACCAGATACTGGTATTGTTATTAACGAGAAACGTGGCTGATTATTGCATTTAAAGTGTGTAACTGTCTGCGTGATTTTTTGATATCAGACTTCTTGATTTGATTTTAAATCTGATCGAATGAGCATCCGCGCTTAAAAAATAGCCACAATAACAGAAGAATGACTGAACTGGCTGAATTGTATAAGTTAATTTAATGTTAACCGGTGGCTGGCCTCGGTGAAATCTCATGTTTTACCTGATTATCAAAGACAATTATCGCCCATTATCCTGTGTTCTATGGTGTTTATCCCGCTATCAAGGCTGAATCGTTAATATTTTGCGAGTTCACGCCGAAATACTGATTTTTGACGCTAGATCACAGGCATTATTTTCAGTACGTTATAGGCGTTTGTTACTAATTTATTTTAACGGAGTAACATTTAGCTCGTACATGAGCGGCTTGTGTATCAAAAACACAGGCAAACCATCATCAATAAAACCGATGGAAGGGAATATCATGCGAATTGGCATACCAAGAGAACGGTTAACCAATGAAACCCGTATTGCAGCAACGCCGAAAACAGTGGAGCAGTTGCTGAAACTAGGTTTTACCGTCGCGGTAGAGAGCGGCGCAGGTCAACTGGCTAGTTTTGACGATAAAGCGTTTGTGCAAGCGGGCGCCGAAATTGTAGAAGGGAATAACGTCTGGCAGTCAGAGATCATTCTGAAGGTCAATGCGCCGTTAGATGATGAAATTGCGTTACTAAATCCGGGAACCACGCTGGTAAGCTTCATCTGGCCCGCGCAGAATCCGGAGTTAATGCAAAAACTCGCGGAGCGTAACGTAACCGTGATGGCGATGGACTCTGTACCACGTATCTCACGTGCTCAATCGCTTGATGCGTTAAGTTCGATGGCGAACATCGCTGGTTATCGCGCCATTGTTGAAGCGGCTCATGAGTTTGGGCGTTTCTTTACCGGGCAAATCACAGCAGCAGGTAAAGTGCCGCCAGCAAAAGTGATGGTGATTGGTGCGGGTGTTGCAGGTCTGGCCGCCATTGGCGCAGCAAACAGCCTCGGCGCAATTGTGCGTGCATTCGATACCCGCCCGGAAGTGAAAGAACAAGTTCAAAGTATGGGCGCGGAATTCCTCGAGCTGGATTTTAAAGAGGAAGCCGGTAGCGGCGATGGTTACGCCAAAGTGATGTCGGAAGCGTTCATCAAAGCAGAAATGGAACTCTTTGCCGCCCAGGCAAAAGAGGTCGATATCATTGTGACCACCGCGCTTATTCCAGGCAAACCAGCACCGAAACTGATTACCCGTGAAATGGTTGATTCTATGAAGTCGGGTAGTGTGATTGTCGACCTGGCAGCCCAAAACGGTGGTAACTGTGAATACACCGTGCCGGGTGAAATCTTCACCACGGAGAATGGTGTCAAAGTGATTGGCTACACCGATCTTCCTGGTCGCCTGCCGACGCAATCCTCACAGCTTTACGGCACCAACCTTGTCAATCTGCTGAAACTGTTGTGCAAAGAGAAAGACGGCAATATCACGGTTGATTTTGATGATGTGGTGATTCGCGGCGTGACCGTGCTCCGTTCTGGCGAAATTACCTGGCCGGCGCCGCCGATTCAGGTTTCTGTCCAACCGCAGGCAGCACAGAAGGCGGCACCTGATGTTAAAACCGAAGAAAAATGTGCCTGCTCACCGTGGCGTAAATATGCGCTGATGGCGCTGGCAATCATCCTTTTCGGCTGGTTGGCAAGCGTAGCACCGAAAGAATTCCTCGGGCACTTTACCGTTTTCGCGCTGGCCTGCGTCGTAGGTTATTACGTGGTGTGGAATGTCTCCCACGCGTTGCATACGCCGCTGATGTCGGTTACTAACGCGATTTCAGGGATTATTGTTGTCGGAGCTCTATTGCAGATTGGCCAGGGCGGCTGGGTTAGCTTCCTTAGTTTTATCGCGGTGCTTATCGCCAGCATTAATATTTTCGGTGGCTTTACCGTGACTCAGCGCATGCTGAAAATGTTTCGCAAAAACTAAGGGGTAACATATGTCTGGAGGATTAGTTACAGCTGCATACATTGTTGCCGCGATCCTGTTTATCTTCAGTCTGGCCGGGCTTTCTAAACATGAAACGTCTCGCCGTGGTAACAACTTCGGTATCGCCGGGATGGCGATTGCGTTAATTGCAACCATCTTCGGGCCGGATACTGGCAATGTTGGCTGGATCCTGGTTGCGATGGTCATTGGTGGCGCGATTGGTATCCGTCTGGCGAAGAAAGTCGAAATGACTGAAATGCCGGAACTGGTGGCGATCCTGCATAGCTTCGTGGGGCTGGCGGCGGTGCTGGTTGGCTTTAACAGCTATCTGCATCATGACGCGGGAATGGCACCGATTCTGGCCAACATTCACCTGACGGAAGTGTTCCTTGGCATCTTTATTGGTGCGGTAACCTTTACCGGTTCGGTTGTGGCGTTCGGTAAGCTGTGCGGAAAGATTTCGTCTAAACCGTTGATGCTGCCAAACCGCCATAAAATGAACCTGGCTGCATTGGTCGTTTCCTTCCTGCTGTTGATGGTGTTTGTTCGTACCGATAGTGTTGGCTTGCAGGTGCTGGCATTGCTGATAATGACCGCTATAGCGCTGGTCTTCGGTTGGCATTTAGTGGCTTCCATCGGTGGCGCTGATATGCCAGTGGTGGTGTCGATGCTGAACTCCTACTCCGGTTGGGCGGCGGCAGCGGCGGGCTTTATGCTCAGTAACGACCTGCTGATTGTGACCGGTGCGCTGGTCGGTTCGTCGGGCGCGATTCTTTCTTACATTATGTGTAAGGCGATGAACCGTTCCTTTATCAGCGTCATTGCGGGCGGTTTCGGCACTGATGGTTCCTCTACCGGTGATGATCAGGAAGTGGGCGAGCACCGCGAAATCACCGCAGAAGAGACGGCGGAGCTGCTGAAAAACTCGCATTCAGTAATCATTACTCCAGGGTATGGCATGGCGGTAGCGCAGGCACAGTATCCGGTCGCAGAAATCACCGAGAAACTGCGTGCGCGCGGTATCAATGTGCGCTTCGGGATTCACCCGGTTGCGGGGCGTTTGCCAGGGCATATGAACGTGTTGCTGGCGGAAGCGAAAGTACCGTATGACATCGTGCTGGAAATGGACGAAATCAACGATGACTTCGCTGATACCGATACCGTACTGGTGATTGGTGCCAACGATACGGTTAACCCGGCGGCACAGGACGATCCGAAGAGCCCGATTGCTGGCATGCCTGTTCTGGAAGTGTGGAAAGCGCAGAACGTGATTGTCTTTAAACGCTCGATGAACACCGGCTATGCTGGCGTGCAAAACCCGCTGTTCTTCAAGGAGAACACCCACATGCTGTTTGGTGACGCCAAAGCCAGCGTGGATGCAATCCTCAAAGCTCTGTAACCTCAACGGCCTCTACGGAGGCCGTCACTCTTTATTGAGATCGCTTAACAGAACGGCGATGCTTTGGCCTCCCGCCGTTTGCTCAAGTGCAATTTTGACAATAATCGTCAACGGCACAGAAAGCAGCATACCTACAGGTCCTAACAACCATCCCCAAAAAATTAATGACAAAAAAACCACCAGTGTGGAAAGTCCTAACCCGCGCCCCATAATGCGTGGTTCCAGAATATTGCCGAAGACCAAATTAATCAGCAGATATCCCGCCAGTACAAGTAACGCCTCGTAGAAACCATTAAACACCAGTACCTGAGCAATAGGGGGAATTGCTGCCAGAACTGAACCAATATTGGGTATGTAATTAAGCGCAAAGGCCAGCAATCCCCAGACAAAAGCAAAGCGAACATCCAGTGCAGCGAGCATCGCCCAGGCGACCAGTCCGGTGACGATGCTGATAGCCGTTTTTAGTACCAGGTAATGCGACACACTGTCAATCGCGCGCTGTATTGCCGCCATCCCTTCAACCGGACGCGCCATCATTTGCTGGAGTTTACCGGGTAGTTGTGGAACTTCGAGCAGCATAAACAACACCGTCAGCAACAATAAAAATATTGACGACATGGCATTAGATAACTGAGTCAGTAAGTTGGTGAGCAACGTCATTGCCGAGTTCGGATCAATGTAATGAGCCAGTTGGTCAACTGAGACATCAATACCCACGCGCTGTAATAAAGGTTCCAGAGCCTGCAGCGGTTTTATGATTGAGCTGCGATACTGTGGCAAAGTGCGGGTCAGTTCATTGAGTGTTGAACCGAGATAGGCCAGCATTAACACCATCGCCATCACGATAATGGTCATCAAAATTGACACCGCCAGTACGCGCGGCACTCGCCAGCGAACCATGCGTTGTACCAGAGGATTAAGTATTACCGCGATAAATAGCGAGAGGATAAAGGGGACGATGATATCGGCGGCAAACCGGATACCGCACAGAATAATGACCAGCATTCCCAACATTATGACGATTTTTAGACCATTGAGTGTGATGATCGGCTTTGCCATGCTTATCCCCGTATATTCTTCCTTCGCTAATAATATTTTATTTTTAGCGGCGGCATTATAACGAAAATCAAACCACTCAGGTAAAGAAATGAAAATGTTTTGAGTTAATTCTTAAGCTATGATACAAATCAGACGTGTTCAACTACCGAGGACAATTATCATCCGCGATGACGAGAAGCAACACTGCGGATAATTGTAATTTTATGGACAATTTGTTCAGGACGTTATTTTCTACATTTACCCATCTTCGTACCTCATCCACTATCTTGCTCGCAGGTGAGCAGCACTGGCGCAACGCGCTTTAGTCCTTTCTTCTGCCGAAGCTTGCGCTATGCGCTGGGCTTGACCTCTTTACTTTCGCTGAATTAAGCGAATATTAAAATAATTCTCTTGCAGGAGAAGGACGATGTATTTTTATTGGATTTTATTAGGTCTGGCTATTGCCACAGAAATTACCGGCACGTTATCTATGAAATGGGCTAGCGTCAGTGATGGAAACAGCGGGTTTATTTTAATGCTGGTGATGATTTCTCTGTCATATATACTTCTCTCTTTCGCCGTTAAAAAAATTGCGTTAGGCGTAGCCTATGCGCTGTGGGAAGGTATCGGTATTTTATTTATTACGCTGTTTAGCGTTCTGTTATTTGATGAAAGTTTATCGCTGATGAAAATTGTCGGGTTAACAACTCTGGTTGCCGGGATTGTCTTGATCAAATCGGGTACACGTAAAGTGCGTAAATCTACGCTGGAGCAGAATCATGGCTCAGTTTGAATGGATTCACGCCGCCTGGTTGGCACTGGCGATAGTGCTGGAAATTATTGCTAACGTCTTTTTGAAATTTTCTGATGGCTTTCGCCGTAAAGTCTATGGCTTGTTGTCGCTGGCGGCGGTACTTGCTGCTTTTAGTGCACTATCCCAGGCAGTGAAAGGGATCGACTTGTCAGTGGCGTATGCGCTGTGGGGTGGGTTTGGTATTGTCGCCACATTAGGAGCCGGTTGGGTCCTGTTTGGTCAGCGGTTAAACCGCAAAGGCTGGGTTGGTCTGGTCCTGTTGTTAGCCGGAATGATCATGGTGAAACTCGCCTGATGTTTATGCTGCCCGTATTTTCGGGCAGCATTTAAACGCTATTGCCGGGATAACTCTTCCAGTTTGTCGCGAAAGCCGGTAACAGAGATAGCCCGGTTATCAGCCCGCCAGCGATCCTTAGCCGCAGGCGCCGAACTTTGCACGCCAATCAACTGCCAGCCGTCATCAGTATGCAGCATTAGCGGCGAACCGCTGTCACCCGGTAGGGTATCGCACTGATGCGACATCACCGACGTTTGCGCCCAGCCAGTCACTTCGCAATTTTTATGACTGTACAACGTATCCAGGTGATCCTCGGGATAGCCTGCCTGGGTCACTTTACGACCTGCCGTTTTTAATGCGGCGGTGAGTGCTGCTTTGTCTCCCTCGAAAAGTGGTAAGGGTGTAATGCCAGAAGGCGGATTGCGCAGCACAATCAAACCAAAATCCCACGGCGCGGCAGCAGGCGGGACAATCCAGCCATCTCCATTAGCCTTTAACCGTTTACCTAATGTCGGATCAACGCGGCCTTCAATGTTGTGGATCTCATAGCGCCATAGCCCCTTATTCGACACAAAACGCAGCGCAATTGCTTTGTCTGGTTTGCCTTTTGGCGGCGTTAATAAACAGTGCCCCGCCGTTAATGCGAGATTGGGCGCAATCAGGGTGGCCGTGCAGAGATTTCCACTGGCAGTCTCCAGTTGCCCAACCGCATCCCACGGAGATTGGGTCGTGTTAATTACTGGCACTCGATCGTCATGACCGAAAAAAAGGGTGCTGACTTCATCATTAGCCGATTCAGGACTGTCAGGTTTATCTGCAAATACCAATGCAGATGTCAAACTAATTGCACCCAGTACTACAGCAATGGTTGTACGCATATCACACTCTGGTGGGTAATTATGATTATTAAAAGCAAACCCTCATAAATACTATAGCCGGGACGGGATTAAAGTGGGAGTGAAATCAGATAACTACGATCAGAAAAGATAAAAGCGAGTGGCAATCAATGCACATAAAATAAGGATGATAAGAATGAACTCAAAGCGATAACGGCCCACCATAGTACCCTCCGCTTAAGGCGGCGCTAAACGTTATCCGTCTAGCGCCGTAATTTTCAGGCGCGAGGGGGCGCGCCATTATTGCTGCTGAAAACTTAAGCTGCTGGTTGGGCAGCTGGTTTTGCAGGTTGCTGATGGCTGTGTTTCTTGGTGTGCTTTTTCGCGGCTTGTGCTTTTTGTTCCGGAGCTTTCTGTTCGGTTTTCGCTTTTTTATGATGCTTTTTAGCCGCCTGCGCTTTTTGGGCTGGTGCTGCTTTATGCTGTTTTTTATGATGCATGGTTTTTGCAGGTGCAGCTTTGGTGGCAGTAGTTGCAGGGGCAGGTGTGGTCGCAGTCTCTGCGGCAAAAGCGGCAGAAGAGAGACTCATCGCAGCGGCAACAACCAGAGCTAATACTTTTTTCATTGTCATACCCTCAATTTGGTTTTTTTATGCAACCCCACTACGGGGCCGATGTAATGACTATATCTCGGGTAATGAGAGGCTTCCGTGAGTGGTTGGTTTCGGCATGTAACGATATGTACAAAGTAAATTGGTAAATAATAACGCGATGTGACTTAAGGTAAATTCCCTACTAATATCAGTAGTCTTGATCGAGTTTACTATTTCTCTGTTCCCAAAACGGTAGAATTACTTTGCATCATCAATAAATGACACACAGTAAATGAATCCGCTAATTTGGGTATTTATTATCCTGATGACATTAGATGCGCTGCGGGAATTGGCTGGCGCTTCGTCTATTTTAGGATGGTTATTAACGTTGAGTTGAGCAGACAATAAGCCCGGGTGGGTATTTTACTCAGCCCGGGCTTATTTTTTCAGGCGTGCAATCGATGGTGCAAACGTGTACCCACTATAATCGCGACCACCAGCATCGACGCAATAAAGGCGCCAACGCCGTTCCAGCCGTAGTTATGCCAGAAGACCCCACCTAATGTTCCAGCAATGCTTGACCCCAGGTAGTAACTGAACAGATACAGCGAGGAAGCCTGGCCTTTGGCGCGTTTAGCACGGGGGCCAATCCAGCTGCTGGCGACCGAGTGAGCAGCAAAGAATCCGGCGGAGAAGAGCAACATCCCGGCAAAAATCAGCCATATCGAACTGAACAATGTCATTAACAGGCCAACAAGCATGACACCTGTCGAAGACAGCATCACCGGACCGCGTCCGAAGCGGGTGGTCATGGTTCCAGCTTTTGGTGAACTCCAGGTACCGGTCAAATAGGCCAGCGATAATAAACCCACCACCGCCTGGCTGACATGCCACGGGGAAAGCATCAAGCGATAGCCAATATAATTAAACAGGGTGACGAATGAGCCCATCAGCAAAAAACCTTCTGCGAATAATAAAGGCAATCCCTGGTCGCGCCAGTGCAGACGGAAGTTGATAAACAATGTTTTAGGGCGCAGTGAGGAAGGGCGGAAATGGCGAGATTCTGGAAGAATTTTCCAGAACATTAACGCCGAGGCCAGTGCGAAACAGCCAATCGCTGCCAGTGCAATTCGCCAGTTGAAGAAATCGGTGAAGACACCGCTAATTAAGCGTCCGCTCATGCCGCCAATCGAGTTACCGCTGATGTACAACCCCATCGAAAAGGCGACAAAACTCGGGTGGATCTCTTCGCTAAGGTAGGTCATGCCCACCGCAGCCACGCCGCTTAATGAAAGGCCAATCAAGGCGCGCATCACCAAAATGCCGTGCCAGCTGGTCATCATCGTCGAAAGTAACGTGCAGATGGAGGCCAATAACAGCGCCGTAACCATCACTGGTTTGCGACCAATGGCATCGGAAAGCGGGCCAGTAAACAGCAATCCGATAGCCAACATTGCCGTTGAAATTGACAGTGAAATACTACTGTTTGCGGGTGTTAAGCCAAACTCCTGTGAAAGAACCGGAAGGATAGGTTGCACACAATAGAGAAGTGCGAAGGTTGCCAGTCCGGCAGAAAAAAGCGCCAGGGTCACGCGCATAAATTGCGGCGTACCGCGTTTAATGAACAGGTTTGGCTGGGAAACGTTTTGCTTGTCAGTGGCGCTTGCCGGAGCGCCATCAACAGTTGTGGTACGACTCACTTGAAATCCTTACTAAATATGCGCGTTGTGTTAGCTCAGGAATAGAGTAGGAAAATCGAATTGTTATGTCTAATATATTAATAGTCTCAAATAATATGTATGAAATATGAATATCGAATTGCGTCACCTACGTTACTTCATCGCTGTTGCAGAAGAATTGCATTTTGGTCGAGCTGCTGCGCGCCTGAATATTTCTCAACCGCCACTAAGCCAACAGATTCAGGCGTTGGAGCAACAAATTGGCGCGCGCCTGCTGGCCAGGACCAATCGAAGCGTCGCGCTCACCGCTGCAGGCAAACAATTTCTTGCCGATAGTCGTCAAATTCTTTCTCTGGTAGACGATGCCGCCGCGCGAGCAGAACGACTGCATCAGGGGGAGGCGGGAGAGTTACGCATTGGTTTTACCTCATCGGCGCCATTCATTCGCGCAGTGTCAGATACCTTATCGTTATTTCGCCGCGAATTTCCTGATGTCCATTTGCAGACGCGCGAGATGAATACCCGCGAGCAAATTGCGCCCCTTATCGAAGGGACGCTCGATATGGGACTGTTACGCAATACTTTGCTGCCGGAGACGTTGAACCATGCGGTAATTGTGCATGAACCGCTTATGGCGATGATTCCGCACGATCATCCGTTAGCCGGTAAATCTGTAGTTACGTTGGCGGAACTGGCAAAAGAGCCGTTTGTTTTCTTTGATCCTCACGTTGGGACAGGGCTTTATGATGACATTCTGGGCCTGATGCGACGCTACAATCTTACACCGGTTATTACCCAGGAAGTGGGCGAGGCGATGACCATCATTGGCCTTGTGTCTGCCGGTTTGGGCGTTTCGATTTTGCCCGCCTCATTTAAGCGTGTTCAGCTTAATGAAATGCGTTGGATACCTATTGCTGAAGAAGATGCGGTTTCTGAAATGTGGTTGGTCTGGCCGACGCATCATGAACAAAGTCCGGCAGCGCGAAACTTTCGTATTCAGCTGCTGAATGCTCTCAGGTGAGGTAAAATTCAGCTAAAAAACCCGAAAAGTGTGCTGTTAATCACATGGCTAAGTAAAAATTTGACGGCACGCATTGAAGTGTTTCACCATAGCCTACAGATTATTTCGGAGCGCGAAAATATAGGGAGTATAAGGTGGTTGCAGAAAACCAGCCTGGACATATTGATCAAATAAAGCAGACCAACGCGGGTGCTGTTTATCGCCTGATTGATCAGCTTGGTCCCATTTCGCGTATCGACCTTTCCCGCATGGCGCAACTGGCTCCCGCCAGTATCACCAAAATTGTCCGCGAAATGCTAGAAGCGCATCTGGTGCAAGAGTTAGAAATTAAAGAAGGGGGAAACCGTGGCCGCCCTGCGGTGGGGTTGGTGGTGGAAACAGAAGCCTGGCATTATCTTTCTCTGCGCATCAGTCGTGGTTTAATTTTTCTTGCCCTGCGTGATTTAAGCAGCAAGCTGGTGGTGGAAGAGACACAGGAGCTGGCGCTTCAGGATGAATTGCCTTTGCTGGAACGTATCATTGCGCATATTGATCAGTTTTTTATCCGTCATCAGAAAAAACTCGAGCGCCTGACATCCATCGCCATTACTTTGCCGGGAATTATTGATACGGAAAATGGTATTGTGCACCGGATGCCGTTTTACGAGGATGTGAAAGAGATGCCGCTCGGCGAAGCGCTGGAGCAGCACACAGGTGTACCGGTTTACATTCAGCATGATATTAGTGCATGGACGATGGCCGAGGCATTATTTGGAGCCTCTCGCGGGGCGCGCGATGTGATTCAGGTGGTAATTGATCACAATGTTGGCGCGGGCGTGATTACCGACGGTCACTTGTTACATGCTGGAAGCAGTAGCCTGGTAGAAATTGGTCATACCCAGGTGGATCCGTATGGTAAACGCTGTTATTGCGGTAACCACGGTTGTCTGGAAACCATCGCCAGTGTGGACAGCATCCTCGAACTGGCGCAATTACGTCTTAATCAGTCAATGAGTTCGATGTTGCACGGGCAGCCTTTGAGCGTGGATTCATTATGCCATGCGGCGTTGCAGGGTGACTTGCTGGCAAAGGATATTATCACTGGCGTAGGCGCGCATGTTGGGCGTATTCTGGCCATCATGGTGAATTTATTTAACCCACAAAAAATACTGATTGGCTCGCCGTTAAGCAAAGCGGCAAATATTCTGTTCCCTGTGATTTCTGACAGCATCCGTCAGCAGGCGCTTCCTGCATACAGCCAGCATATTAGCGTTGAGAGCACTCAGTTCACCAATCAGGGGACAATGGCAGGGGCCGCGCTGGTAAAAGATGCGCTATATAATGGATCTTTGCTGATTCGTCTGTTGCAGGGTTAACATTTTTTAACTGTTCTACCAAAATTTGCGCTATCTCAAATTGAGTGCAGAAAGCATAACTTAGACTTTCCACGTTGAATTATTTTCCTGGCTTATATTAGTGAAGCATAACGGTGGAGTTAGTGATGCTGAAGCGTTTCTTTATAACAGGTACAGACACTTCTGTAGGGAAAACGGTGGTTTCCCGCGCATTGCTACAAGCGTTAGCCTCCCAGGGAAAAACAGTTGCGGGATACAAACCCGTAGCGAAGGGGAGCAAAGAGACACCTGAGGGGCTGCGTAACAAAGATGCCCTGGTGTTGCAGAGTGTTTCATCAATTGAACTGCCTTATGAAGCAGTCAATCCCATTGCGTTAAGCGAAGAAGAAAGTAGCGTGGCGCACAGTTGTCCAATCAATTACACGCTCATTTCAAATGGTCTGGCTAACCTGACTGACAAAGTTGATCATGTTGTCGTTGAGGGGACTGGCGGATGGCGTAGCCTGATGAATGATCTGCGTCCGCTCTCTGAATGGGTGGTCCAGGAGCAGCTACCAGTGTTGATGGTGGTGGGTATTCAGGAAGGCTGTATTAACCATGCGCTTCTGACCGCACAAGCGATTGCGAACGACGGTCTGCCGCTCATTGGCTGGGTGGCTAATCGTATTAACCCTGGGTTAGCGCATTATGCTGAAATCATTGATGTGCTGGGTAAAAAACTTCCGGCACCGCTCATTGGTGAACTGCCTTATCTGCCCCGAGCTGAACAGCGAGAACTGGGTCAATACATCCGCTTAGCCATGCTGCGTAGTGTGCTGTCGGTAGATAGAGTCAGGGTGTAAGGTCCGCGACATTACCGACGCGATCACGCAGGCAATCAATAAACCGGGGAGTAGCTGATACTCCCCGGTCATTTCACATATCATCAATGTCGACATAATTGGCGCATGCGTGGTCGCAGCCAGCAGAGTTGCCATCCCTGTTAGTCCGAGTAAAAGCGTCATTTCTTCGCCGCCTGGAAGCCATAACCCCAGGTTACGTCCATACAGCATGCCAATTGCAAGCCCGATAAATAGCGTTGGCGTAAACACGCCGCCAGGCGCGCCGGAACCGCTACTGGCCAGCACGGCAAAAAGTTTGCAGATGAAGATCGCAGCAATGACCGTAAACAGTGGTGGGGTGGTTAAAAAGGATTGCACCGTACTATAACCATTGCCCCATACGGCAGGCGTGAGCAGGGAAAGCAGGCCGACGATCACCCCCCCTAACGCCAACTGCCAGGGCGGCGTCAGTTTTAGGTGAACAAAACCTTGATGACTGGCGCTCATCATTTTCAACAGTAATGGTCCGCAAAGACCAGCCAGTACGCCGGTACTGATAATTAGCGCATAGTCCCGCACATGCAGCGTCACCTCGAACTGAACGCTGTAGAGCAATGCATCGCTGTGATTAATAAGATTGCTGACAAGCAATGCCACCACGGCTGAAATCACCACTGGGCCAAGAGAGGCAAGCATCATGGTGCCAAACAGCACTTCGGCAATAAATAAACTCCCGGCAAGCGGTGCGCGATAGGCTGCAGCCATGCCTGCCGCAGCACCGCAGGCAATCCATAATTTCCACTCTTCACGCGGCGTAAAACGTTGGGCAAACCAGCATGCAGCAAGAGCCGCCAGCAGAATCATCGCCCCTTCACGGCCAATTGCGCTACCGCTTGTCACCACCAGCAGAGAGGCAAGTGATTTTACCAGGCTTGCTGCGTAATCGAACTGCCCCTCGCTCTGCAACGCTTCCATATAATCGGTCGGCGCATGGGGTCGTTGCTGCGTAACTCTCTGCCAACCCATGAGCAATAAACCTGCCGCCAGACCACCGAGCGCAGGAGTTAACAAGCGTCGCCACGGAGAAAGGTTTGTCGCAGCATTGACCAGACTCCCGGAATCATTGCTCAGGAACAACCACTCCAGCAACAGCATGGCATGACGGAATCCGGCAACGGCAAACGCCGCGAGAATACCGATTATCGTTGCGATAAGCAGACGACGGAACATGGTGCGCAGATCCGGGTAAAGGTGTAGATGATGCATGAGTAGAAATGGCAATTTAAACACGGGCATCTATTTTGCGGGAAAAGACGTCAGGCGCAAAAGCTGTGCGTGCTTTAAGTAGGGAAATGGTGTGACACTGTAACTTATTAAATATCGGATGGCGCGATATTGCCGCCATCCGGTGATGCTACGGTAACCTTAACGAAACAGTGGCTTAACTGCGACGGGAATCAGCAATTGTGACTGCCATTCAGCCAGCGTTAAGCGAGCCAGTTCACCAAGCGTGCGGTAAAAAGGGTGTTCTGCTTTTTCGATAAACACCTCGAGAAAGCGCGTCGACCACGGTAAAAGATGCCACGCCAGCAACTCTTCGCACTCTGTCTGACGACCGTTCTCCGCCAGCCAGGCCACCATCAGTAGCAAGGAGCCAAAATGATCTTCGGGTTCGTTTTGCTTCATCTCAAACTGAATGCCTTTTTCGCGCATCCATTGACGAAGTGCCAACGTTGAATCGCCAAACAGTACCGATTCACGATCCAACCAGACCGATCCCCACGGCGGGGACGGCAACGCCCACGGGCCAACGAATAAACGCTGCCAGGCCTGTGTACGCGACTCTTCACTCTGTTGCTGAAAAGCCGTTACCAGCGGCACTAAAGAAGTTTGCGGCAGAGGCCACTGAGTTTCCCAGCCATCGCTGGTCATTGCAGAAACCAGAGGCGCGGCTTCCTCGCTTTCTGGGGCGTAATAAAACAGCGCCCCCAGCACACGCGCCGCGACAGAAAAATTATCTTGTTGTGAAAAATGCGTCATTCTTATCATCCTGAAACGTGCGGCTTGCCCCGCACCAAGTTGTTAACCTGCGACGGCCATTCCTACCGTCATATGCAGGCCATAAAATCGCGCTCGCCCGATCATCTCACCGCCCGGTATGAGACACAAGCACGTTGCAGTATGTAGACCTGATAAGACGCGCCAGCGTCCATCATACTTTTTACTGCGGTTCGGCAGGCGCGCCATCTTGAGTCGGTTGTGCAGGGGCAGAATTGTTACCGCTGGTGGTGCGGTCATAGAGAATTTTATGAGTATCATTGGCACAATGGCCAACCACCCTGGTGTCAGGTTGATCGATCTGATCATTTGGCACAATACTTAAAGTAAAGCTACTTTCTGGCACACCGTTATTGATAATACGCTGTGAAATATCGCTCTTTATCCGTTCACAAGAATCTGGCGCGGCCAGCACGGCGGGTGAGGCAATTGCGAGCAGTAGCGCGGCGCAATAAGTTGAGATTTTCATCATTGGCTCCTTAAATGAATATTACTCACTAAGCATAGCATTTCACGTGTAAAGCACTGTATTTACTACTATGATTGATAATAATCTCTACTGTCTGGTGACTAAAGTGAATTTCAAATTACTGCCATGTTTGCTCGCGATAATGCTTACAGGATGCGATCGCGCAGAAGTGACGTTTTCTTTTACGCCAGAGATGGCCAGCTTCTCTAATGAATTTGATTTCGATCCGCTGCGTGGTCCGGTTAAAGATTTCACCCAGACATTGATGAATGAACAAGGGGAAGTGACGAAACGTGTTTCAGGCAGCTTATCGGAAGAAGGTTGCTTCGATTCGCTTGAATTATTGGATCTGGAAAATAATACCGTGGTTGCCTTAGTGCTGGATGCGAATTATTACCGTGATGCGCAGACACTGGAGAAAAAAGTACGTTTACAGGGTAAATGCCAGTTAGCAGAATTACCTTCCGCCGGAGTGAGTTGGGAAACCGATGATAATGGCTTTGTAGTTAAAGCCAGCAGTAAACAGATGAAAGTGGATTATAGGTATGATGAACAGGGCTATCCGTTGGGTAAAACCACGGTAAGCAACGATAAAACGTTATCAGTCACGGCAACACCATCAACTGATCCGATCAAAAAACTCGATTACACGGCGGTTACTTTACTGAATAATCAACAAGTTGGTAATGTGAAGCAAAGCTGTGAATATGACAGTCACGCCAATCCGGTGGACTGCCAATTGATCATTGTTGATGAAGCGGAAAAACCCGCCGTCGAACGGGTTTACACTATCAAAAATACCATTGATTATTATTAACGCTATTGCGCGGTCGGCTTCAGCATCGCCTGACCCGGCGTTTTATGTTCCGCCAGATACTGATGCTGGAATATACACATGCGAATGGCATTGCGATATTGACCATTAATAAAGAATTCATGCATCAGTTCACCTTCGACCGTAAAACCGAGCTTACGGTAAATGTGAATCGCTTTTTCATTCTCTTTATCGACAATCAGATACAGTTTATAGAGATTAAGAACAGTGAAGCCATAATCCATTGCTAATTTTGCTGCGCGTGTTGCCAGACCTTTGCCCTGGTATTCCGGGGAGATGATTATCTGAAATTCTGCGCGGCGGTGGACATGGTTAATTTCAACCAGTTCCACCAGACCCGCTTTTTCACCATCGCACTCCACCACGAAACGGCGCTCACTCTGATCGTGAATATGTTTATCGTACAGATCAGAGAGTTCAACAAAGGCTTCGTAGGGTTCCTCAAACCAGTAACGCATCACGCTGGCGTTATTGTCGAGTTGATGCACATAGCGTAAATCTTCACGCTCCAGCGGACGTAGCTTAACACTGTGGGCGCTTGTCATAACGTGTCCTTACATTCCTTATATCAATAACAGGTTAGGGGGTAATTACGCGGCCAGTACGACGGTCCAGGCAACGTAAAGTATTCGGTTCCCAGTAGGCATTAATGTTGGCACTTTGTTCGCATTTATCGCGGCTATCGAATGCGGAGTCAACTTTATCCCATTCTTTTTCGGCGCGTTTATTGACTTTTTGACGCAAATTGCGAGTTTCATTCCATTGTTCTTTTTCCATTGTCGCCTGTTGGCGACTCTGTGCGCTGTCGCCAGACTCAATCACCAGTTTATTGGTTTCTGCATGAGTAGTTGCGCTAAATGCCAGTGCGCAAGGTAGCAGAAAAGCGAGCAGTCCGAGCCGTTTGCTGGAAGTAATATTCATGATTCATTCCTTACATGAATGTTTAAAGGGGATTTTACACGATCCACTGCGAACGCAAAACGTACCAGAAGGATGTAGAGGGTGATGATATTATGTCGAGCCATAAATATACATGATGTCAATGAGTGACAAAAATGATTAAAACAACGTTACTGTTTTTTGCTACCGCCTTGTGTGAAATTGTCGGATGCTTCCTGCCCTGGCTATGGCTTAAACGGAACGCCAGCGTATGGCTGCTGGTTCCGGCGGGGATTTCTCTGGCGCTTTTCGTCTGGCTGTTAACATTGCATCCGGCGGCCAGTGGGCGAGTGTATGCAGCTTATGGTGGCGTTTATGTTTGCACGGCGCTGCTGTGGCTGCGGGTTGTGGATGGCGTAAAACTCAGTCTCTACGACTGGACTGGAGCATTGGTCGCGCTATGCGGGATGTTGATTATTGTTGCTGGCTGGGGACGAGTTTGATTTTGCCTGGAATGATAAATCTCTTTTATTATTAATAAGATATGCCATACATGGCGTCCAAAATAACAGTGAAATCTGGCTGTCTTTAGATCTATTCACGGCGCAAATACGCGCCTTTTTTTGTGATCATTCTGGCTTTTTTGTTTCTTCATACTTGTATGGCAGTGGTTCAACTGCGTAGATTTCATGCATCACGAAGATCGATGCAAGGAATAAAACATGAAGATCGTAGGGGCTGAAGTTTTTGTCACCTGTCCAGGACGTAATTTTGTCACCTTAAAAATCACCACCGAGGATGGTATTACCGGTCTTGGCGATGCCACGCTTAACGGACGCGAGCTTTCGGTAGCATCTTATCTGCAAGATCATCTTTGCCCACAACTCATTGGTCGCGATGCACACCGTATCGAAGATATCTGGCAGTTTTTCTATAAAGGGGCGTACTGGCGTCGCGGTCCAGTCACCATGTCGGCCATTTCAGCTGTTGATATGGCGCTGTGGGACATTAAAGCCAAAGCCGCCAACATGCCGCTTTATCAGCTACTGGGTGGCGCGTCTCGCGAAGGGGTTATGGTTTATTGTCACACGACCGGTCACTCCATTGATGAGGCACTGGATGATTATGCTCGTCATCAGGAACTGGGATTCAAAGCCATCCGCGTACAGTGCGGCATTCCAGGCATGAAGACCACCTATGGCATGTCCAAAGGCAAAGGGCTGGCTTATGAACCTGCGACAAAAGGGCAGTGGCCGGAGGAGCAGTTGTGGTCGACGGAAAAATATCTCGACTTCATGCCAAAACTGTTCGACTCGGTACGTAACAAGTTTGGTTTTGATGAACATCTGCTGCATGACATGCACCATCGCTTAACGCCTATTGAAGCGGCACGCTTTGGTAAAAGCATTGAAGATTATCGCATGTTCTGGATGGAAGACCCGACGCCTGCGGAAAACCAGGAGTGTTTCCGCCTCATTCGCCAACACACCGTCACGCCAATTGCGGTGGGTGAAGTCTTCAATAGCATTTGGGACTGCAAACAACTGATAGAAGAACAACTCATTGACTATATCCGCGCCACGCTGACTCATGCGGGCGGCATCACCGGTATGCGTCGGATCGCTGATTTTGCATCCCTGTATCAGGTACGCACTGGCTCACACGGTCCTTCTGATTTGTCACCTGTCTGCATGGCAGCGGCGCTGCACTTTGATCTGTGGGTACCAAATTTCGGCGTTCAGGAATATATGGGCTATTCCGAACAAATGCTCGAAGTCTTCCCGCATAACTGGACGTTTGATAACGGCTATATGCATCCGGGCGATAAACCGGGTCTTGGCATCGAGTTTGATGAAAAGCTGGCAGCGAAATATCCCTATGAACCTGCATATCTGCCAGTCGCACGCCTGGAAGATGGCACACTCTGGAACTGGTAAGGACGGAATATATGGTTAGTGTTGTGGTTGAAAAACCTGGACAAATACATCTGATTGATAGCGTTTCTTCTGCGCCAAAAGCTGATGAAGTTTGTGTCAAAGTTGAGTATGCAGGGATATGTGGTTCAGACCTGCATATTTATCATGGCGCAAATCCTTTTGCGGTTTACCCTCGTATCGTAGGACATGAATTTGTCGGAACGATAACCAGTGTAGGGGACAATATCTCTCCGCAACGCATTGGTGAACGCGTCGTGGTTGATCCAGTCATTAGCTGCGGTCATTGTTATCCATGTTCAATTGGGCGCCCGAATGTGTGCGAAAGCTTAAACGTATTAGGCGTTCATCGCGATGGTGGCTTTACCGATTATACCTGTGTTCCAGCAACTAACATCTGGCGAGTGCCGGAATCTATACCAGCAAACCTTGCAGCGGCAATTGAACCGTATGCGGTAGCCGCCAATGTAACCAATCGTACGGGGGTTTTCCCAACGGATGTTGCACTGGTATATGGAGCAGGTCCGGCAGGTTTAACAATTATTGATGTTTTGTGTAACGTCTGGCAGATTCCAGTAATTGTGGTGGATCAACGCGAAGATCGCCTGCTTATGGCAGGACGTTGTGGTGCGACTCATACTTTTAATAACCGGAATGGTTCATTACGGGAATTTCTGCACAATAATAAACTAACACCTACGTTAATTTATGATGCGGTTTGCCATCCATCTATCCTGGAAGAAGCCGTGACGTTAATCTCTCCTGCCGGGCGAATTGGACTTTTAGGTTTTTCTGCGACACCGTCCGCAATAGCGCAACAAGAATTAACTCGTCGTGAGTTAACCCTCTATTCATCGCGTTTAAATTGTCGTATGTTCCCTACAGTTATTGAGTGGATGGTGATGGGATTAATTCATCCGGAGAATATTATAAGTCATGTTTTTGATATTCAACATGTACATGAAGCATTTAAACTCATCGAGTCTCAACAAGAAGGGCTGTGCAAAGTATTATTGAAATTCCCCGAGTCCTGAATGTCTTATATAAAAGTAACTGTACCTACAAAGGAACATTAATCATGGAAAAGAAAAAGCTATCTCTGGCACTTTGTACTCTGTTTGGTGGATTATTAAGTTTTTCAGCTATCGCCGCAGATGTTACCCTAAAATTAGGGCATCCTGTAAATGAAGAACATAGTTGGCATAAAGCCTCACTGAAGTTTGCTGAGTTGGTAAAGCAAAAAACAAATAATGCGGTAGAAGTTAAAATCTATCCTAATGAATCATTAGGTAAAGAAATGGATATTATTAACGCAATTCAGCTAGGAAGCGTTGATATGACCATTACAGGTGAGTCATTACAAAACTGGGCACCTTCTGCGGCATTGCTGGCAGTGCCTTATATGATTACTTCTTCAGAACAAATGGCAAAAATTGTTAATGGTGAAGTTGGCGCACAAATATCCAAAGATATTGAAGAGCGTGTGAAACTGAAAACCATCGCCTGGTTTGAACGCGGCCCCCGTAACCTGACGTCTAACCGTCCGATTACCAATCCGGAAGAACTTAAAGGGTTAACTCTACGTTTACCGAACGTACCAATGTTCATCAACGTTTGGAAAGATTTGGGCGCGCAACCGACACCAATGGCATTTTCTGAAGTTTTTACTGGCTTGCAGCAGGGAGTGATTGAAGGGCAGGAAAATCCACTTTCTATGATTATGAGTGGTAGTTTCTTTGAAGTGCAGAAGTATCTTAACCGGACAGAACATGTTCGTAGCTGGATCTATCTGGTTATGGGGACGAAGAAGTTTAATAAGCTGAAGCCAGAATACCAGCAGGCTATTATTGATGCAGGCAAAGAGGCACAGGCCTATGAACACGAACTATATTTACAGGATGAAGCTAAATTAGTTGAAGCTCTGCAAGCGAAAGGGATGACGCTGGTTGATGTACATCAGAACGAGTTTGCTCGGATAGCAAATGAATCAGTTGAAAAATCAATTAATCCACAAATCAAACCTCTTTACGAAAAAGCTCGAGCAACAAAATAATATTAAACGGGGGAGATGTTCCCCCTTTTTGAGCTACTGAGGGGAAAATATGTTTAATAAGTTATATGGATATATAGAAAAAATTTATTTAACTATTGGTACGGTTTTATTAGTTGCGCTCATTGGTGTAGTATTGCTCCAGGTTATATCTCGTCCATTACCAATAAGTTCGCCAGCATGGACAGAGGAGGTCGCTCGCTTTCTACTGGTTTACGTTGTCGCATTTGGTTGTGCACTGGCAACGGGTAAACGTGAATTGGTGAACGTTGATTTGGTAGTAAGTCTGCTGCCATCTGGTTTGAAAAAATATCTGGTGCTACTTATTGATTTGGTTATTCTTACCTGCTCAATTACTCTAATGATCAATTCCGTAGAATATGTAGAAAGCACAATGTGGCGTATGGCTACTACACTGCCTATTTCACAGGCATGGGTGACATCCTCGGTGATTATCATTACCGGAAACATATCGCTTTTTACTTTGTTTAATTTGATTCGGGATTTTACGCCGCAAGGGCGGAAATAGAATTATCTAATGTGAGAACAGCGCATGAATCCGACTATTGGTCTGTTTGTGATATTCTTTGTTTCACTTATGCTGGGAGTTCCGGTTATTTTCTCCCTTGCGTTATCGTCAATCTTCTATCTACTGGTTACTGATATGGGACTCGCCATTATGGCGAATCAGTTCTTTAGTGGTATGGACTCTTTTGTACTGCTTTGTATCCCCGGTTTTTTGCTGGCGGGAGGATTAATGAACGGCGGCGGCATTACTGACCGAATTGTATCTTTCAGTAACGCATGGCTGGGTCACATTCGTGGCGGTTTAGCAATGGCCAACGTTAGCGGTTCAATGATCTTTGCAGGTATTTCCGGCACGGCAGTTTCCGAAGCCGCCAGCATTGGATCAGTAATGATCCCCGCAATGAAACGCAGTGGTTACGATGCACCATTTTCTGGGGCAATAACTGCAGTGGCATCGACAGTCGGTCCAATTATTCCGCCCAGTGTACCAATGATCATTGTTGGTACGTTAACCGGTTTGTCAGTGGGTAAACTTTTTATCGCTGGGGCAGTTCCTAGTTTAATGATGGGCTTAACCATGGCCAGTATCGCATGGTACCTGGCGCATAAACGGGGTTATCCAAAAGGTGAGCGGGCTACATTTCGTCAACGGTTACATGCTACGCGTGGGGCGATCTGGGCAATTTTAATGCCGGTCATGATTATCGGCGGTTTGGTTACTGGTCTGTTTACTCCGACTGAAGCATCTGTATTTGCTGTTGTGTTTTCGTTGATCGTGGGCTTTTTTGTCTATGGTGACTTGACTGTGAGCAAATTTATGGGATGTATGATGGAAAGCATCAGCGGTACGGCTGGCATTTTGATGCTGGTTGGTTTCGCCAATGTTTTTGCCTGGATCCTGACATCTGAAGGGATCCCGCAGCAAATTGCTGATGGCATGTTATCTATTACAAGCAACAAATATTTGTTAATTCTAATGATTAACCTGCTGCTGTTGTTGGTCGGCATGTTTATGGAAACCATCGCAGCACTATTGATTCTCTTTACCCCATTACTATCAGTTGCGACAGCTATCGGTATGGATCCAATCCATTTTGCAGTAATGATGGTAATGAATCTTGTTATCGGCCTGACGACACCACCTGTTGGCGTGTGCCTCTTCGTTTCGCAGGGAATTGCCCGTGTTTCTTTAGGAGAGATCAGTAAAGCGGTAATTCCGTTTATTACAGGAAATATCATTTTGCTATTTATGGTTTCTTATATTCCGGGACTTTCGCTGTGGCTACCGGCATTGCTAGGTATGAAATAATCCATTTTTATTCGTTACCCGGTTATATTTTCCGATAGTGTGGCCGGGCTTTCGCTAATGATAAGAGAAAAAATATACCACTGCGATATTTGCAACAGATACATCGTAGTTTAATTGACAGAAACAGGTCTTCTTATGGAAAACAGACTTTTTAACGCCAGAGCGACACTCCCTGGTTATGATCGTAATAACCTGGCACCCAAAATTGTTCATTTAGGTTTTGGCGCATTTCATCGCGCGCATCAGGGTGTGTATGCCGACATCCAGGCTGCCGAGCATCACAGCGATTGGGGTTACTATGAAGTGAACTTGATTGGCGGTGAACAGCAAATAGCTGATCTAAAACAGCAAGATAATCTCTATACCGTTGCGGAAATGTCGGCCGATGCCTGGACCGCTCGTGTAGTGGGGGTAGTGAAAAAAGCGTTGCACGTGCAAATAGACGGTTTGGAAGCTGTGCTTGCTGCCATGTGCGAACCGCAAATTGCAATTGTTTCTCTGACTATTACAGAGAAAGGCTATTTTCACTCTCCGGCGACCGGGCAGTTAATGCTGGATCACCCAATGATCGTTGACGATCTAAACAATCCCCACCAGCCGAAAACGGCACCAGGGGTTATTGTGGAGGCGCTGGCCCGACGCAAGGCCGCAGGGTTACCGGCATTTACGGTGATGTCGTGCGACAATATGCCGGAAAATGGTCATGTAATGCGTGACGTTGTCACTTCTTATGCGCATGCTGTTGATGCGGAACTTGCGCAATGGATTGTCGAAAACGTGACTTTTCCTTCGACAATGGTCGATCGCATTGTCCCGGCGGTGACGGCTGAAACGCTGAATAAAATAGAGCAGCTCACCGGTGTGCGCGATCCAGCAGGTGTAGCCTGTGAACCGTTCCGTCAGTGGGTTATTGAAGATAACTTTGTTGCCGGACGTCCGGAATGGCAAAAAGCAGGTGCTGAACTGGTCAGCGATGTGCTGCCTTATGAAGAGATGAAACTGCGTATGCTCAACGGCAGTCATTCATTCCTGGCGTATCTGGGCTATCTGGCCGGATATCAGCATATTAATGACTGCATGGAAGATGAAAATTATCGCCGTGCGGCACATGCCTTGATGTTGCAGGAACAGGCGCCGACGCTGAAATTGCAGGGCGTGGATCTGCAAAATTATGCGGATCGACTGATTGAACGCTACAGTAATCCAGCGTTACGCCATCGAACCTGGCAGATTGCGATGGATGGCAGTCAGAAACTCCCGCAGCGAATGCTGGATTCCATTCGCTGGCATCTGAAACAGGGCAGCGCGTTCGATCTGTTGGCGCTTGGCGTCGCCGGTTGGATGCGGTATGTCGGCGGTGTTGATGAGCAGGGTAATCCCATCGAAATTAGTGACCCGTTATTACCGGTCATTCAGGAGGCCGTGCAAAGTAGTGCAGAAGGGCAAGTGCGCGTGCAGTCCTTGATGGCGATTAATGCGATATTTGGTGATGATTTGCCGAACAATGCGTTGTTCACAGCAAAGGTGACGGAAGCGTATTTGTCTTTATTAGCGCATGGCGCGAAAGCGACCGTGGCGAAATATGCGGTGAAGTGATAAGTGACAGCAATGCCGCCATCGGCGGCATTCACACGCTTAGTTCATGCCGAGACGAATCAGGTCCAGAGGCGCGAGTTTTTCATCACAACCTTCAACTACTACGGTTTTACCGCGGCGGATTTGCTCTGCGGTCAGACCTTCAGTATCAATCGACAGGATCTTGCCAGTGTGACCGGTGCCGCTAACCATAACACGGCTGCCAGTAGTGATTGCGTTACGGTTACGATCGTAGGTCGTCATAGGTGTTTTCTCCTTTCTGATTTACAGTCGAAGCCCACGTAACGGGCGCAATATAAATACTCCTGTCGAGTGAATATTTTTTTGTTTATGATCAAGTTCACATCTTTTTTGATGCTTGCATAAACCAGAAGAAGGGGGATGAACTCTCACCCCGAATGGGATGAGAGGTAAAGAATTACTCTTCGCTGAACCAGTCGCTATTTTCCTGGCGGATTTGGCGCACAGATTCGCTGATTTCATGCAAATGTTGCGACATTGCACGTTCTACGGCATCGCCATCACGTTTTTGCAGAGCAGAGAAAATATCGAGATGTTGGCGTAACAGCATTTCTGGTGGGGAGACGCGGTCGAAACTCATATAGCGTACGCGATCAACGGTCGCTTTCAGATTCTCAATGGTATCCCACGCGAGTTGACAGTCAGCAATCTGAGTCAGGAGCTGATGGAAGTTGTCATCAAGTTCAAAAAAATCATCCAGTTGCTTGCGCTCAATGGCAATGCGTTGCTGATGAAGATTTTGCTCAAGTTGGTAGCACTGGCTTTCAGTGATCATGCTCGCTGCCCGCCGTGCCACCGCGCACTCAATGGCCTGTCGAATAAAACTGCCATTGCGAACCTGGGTCATGGATATTTTATTGACGTAGCTGCCACGCTGCGGGCGAATTTGAATCAGGCCGTTTTCAGCCAGTTTAATGAAGGCTTCGCGAACCGGCTGGCGTGACACATTGAAACGAACAGAAACTTCTTTTTCCGACAACGGCGTACCTGGTGCAATCAGGCAATGCACAATGTCGCGACGAAGAATACGATAAATTTGCTGATTGACAGGCTGTGTGGGATTAAGTTGTGTTTCGACGGTCATTCGTTATTGCTTTTGAGTGGGTTAACCGCAAGAGTCTACCACTTTTTTGTGACAAGCAATAACCCGGCGGTGAGGCCGGGTATAAAAATTAATGCCGATGGACATTCAGCCCGGCATAGCTTTGGGTAACCGGCATCATTTCCAGGGTATTGATATTAACGTGAGCGGGGAGAGTGGCTACCCACCAGACGGCTTCGCTGACATCTTCTGGCGTCAGTGCAATGGTATTTTGATAGGTTTTTTCTGCTTTGCCTTCATCGCCTTTAAAGCGGACATTGGAAAATTCGGTGCCACCCACCAGCCCTGGTTCGATGTCTGTGACACGTACTGCCGTACCGTGCAGATCTGTGCGTAGATTCAGGCTGAACTGACGAACAAAGGCTTTTGTCGCGCCGTAGACATTGCCACCTGCATATGGCCAGCTACCGGCCGTTGAACCAATGTTAATAATGTGACCACGATTGCGCTCAACCATGCCCGGCAAGACTGCCCGCGTCATATACACGAGGCCCTTATTGTTGGTATCAATCATGGTTTCCCAGTCTTCAACGCTCGCTTTATGTGCAGGTTCCATACCCAGCGCCAGTCCAGCATTGTTCACCAGAATATCAATCTCACTCCATTCGGCAGGAAGTGATGCCAGCATTTCTTCAATGGCGGCGCGGTTACGGACGTCCAGTTGGGCGATATACAAATTATCTCCCAGCTCGTCTTTTAACTCCTGCAACCGCTCCTGACGGCGACCAGTAGCGATAACTTTATGCCCTTGTTGAATAAAACGACGAGTAATGCATTCACCAAAACCTGCCGTTGCTCCAGTTACTAATACGATCATCTCACTGTTCCTCAACGCTTTTGTGTGTCACTAACATAGCACGTGATGCTTAAGAGCGGGTAATACTGGTTTGCAACATTGCACTCCGTTATCAGTAAGCCTACGCTATGGAACACCTCGTTTTCAGGAGTAGAAAATGTCAACGACGAATCCTTTTCTTACGCAGAGCACGCTGCCTTATATGGCGCCCCATTTTGATCAGATTGCAAATCATCACTATCGCCCGGCATTCGACGAGGGGATGCGGCAAAAGCGGGCTGAGATAGAAGCGATAGCGTTAAACCCGCAGACGCCCGATTTTACTAACACTATTCTGGCTCTTGAAAAGAGCGGGGAATTACTCACACGTGTAACCAGCGTCTTCTTCGCTATGACCTCGGCGCATACCAACGATGAATTACAGCGTCTTGATGAACAATTCTCGGCAGAACTTGCGGAACTGGCTAATGACATTTACCTGAACGGCGAATTGTTCGCTCGGGTCGATGCCATCTGGCAGCGCCGTGAATCTCTGAGTCTTGATAGCGAATCCATTCGACT
Organism: Escherichia sp. E14S1; assembly: GCF_004211995.1. Taxonomy (NCBI): domain Bacteria; kingdom Pseudomonadati; phylum Pseudomonadota; class Gammaproteobacteria; order Enterobacterales; family Enterobacteriaceae; genus Escherichia; species Escherichia sp. E14S1. Next base: position 29,374 of record NZ_RHJQ01000015.1, on the reverse strand, counting down.
GGTCGAGGTGATTCATCAACGTTTTGTTCTTGCCGGGGCCAGACTTGCAGAGGCCGATAAGGCAAAATTAAAAGTGCTGAATACAGAGGCTGCGACCCTCATCAGTCAGTTTAACCAGCGGTTATTAGCGGCGAACAAATCCGGTGGGCTGGTGGTTGACGATATTGAGCAACTGGCGGGGATGAGTGAGCAAGATATTGCCCTGGCGGCGGATGCAGCGCGCGAGAAAGGTCTGGATAACAAGTGGCTTATCCCACTACTGAATACCACCCAGCAACCGGCGCTTGCCGAACTGCGCGATCGCGCGACGCGTGAAAAACTGTTTACTGCGGGCTGGACGCGGGCAGAAAAAAATGACGCTAACGATACCCGTGCCATTATTCAACGGCTGGTGGAGATCCGCGCGCAGCAGGCGAAACTGCTTGGTTTCCCTCATTATGCTGCGTGGAAAATCGCCGACCAGATGGCAAAAACCCCCGAAGCAGCACTTAACTTCATGCGTGAAATTGTCCCGGCCGCGCGTAAGCGAGCAGACGATGAACTGTCGTCTATTCAGGCGGTTATCGAAAAGCAGCAAGGCGGATTTAGCGTCCAGCCGTGGGACTGGGCATTTTATGCTGAGCAGGTAAGACGCGAGAAATTCTGTCTCGATGAGGCGCAGCTCAAACCTTATTTCGAATTGAACACGGTGTTGAATGAGGGAGTATTCTGGACTGCCAACCAGCTTTTCGGCATTAAATTTGTCGAGCGCTTTGATATACCTGTCTATCACCCGGATGTGCGCGTATGGGAAATATTTGACCATAATGGAGTCGGGCTTGCGCTATTTTACGGTGATTTCTTTGCCCGTGATTCCAAAAGCGGCGGCGCGTGGATGGGGAATTTTGTTGAGCAATCCACGCTCAATGAAACACGTCCCGTTATTTACAATGTTTGCAATTATCAGAAACCAGCGACAGGCGAACCTGCATTGTTATTGTGGGACGATGTTATAACCTTATTCCATGAATTTGGGCATACGCTGCACGGCCTGTTTGCCAGCCAACGTTATGCGACGTTTTCTGGCACCAACACGCCGCGTGATTTCGTCGAGTTCCCTTCACAAATAAACGAACACTGGGCGACAAATCCGCAGGTATTCTCTCGCTATGCGAGGCATTACCAAACCGGAGAAACCATGCCGGAAGAGTTACAACAGAAAATGCGCAATGCCAGCCTGTTTAATAAGGGCTACGAGATGAGCGAGTTACTTAGCGCAGCACTTCTTGATATGCGCTGGCATTGTCTGGAGGAGAATGAAGCACGCCACGACGTGGACGATTTCGAACTTCGGGCGCTGGCGGCGGAAAACATGGATCTTCCCGCTGTACCGCCGCGTTATCGCAGCAGTTATTTCGCTCACATTTTTGGTGGCGGATATGCGGCGGGTTACTACGCGTATCTGTGGACGCAAATGCTGGCAGACGATGGTTATCAATGGTTTGTCGAGGAAGGCGGTTTAACGCGTAAAAATGGGCAACGTTTTCGCGACGCTATCCTTTCCAAAGGTAATAGCGAAGATTTAGAACGTTTGTATCGCCAGTGGCGAGGTAAGGCACCACAGATTACACCGATGCTGCAACATCGCGGCTTGAACGTATAATTCCCCCATATAGCACCGGGCTACATCCAGTCCGGTGCTATATTATAATATGCTGTTCATTTCTTTTTTAGTTATCCGGGATCTGCGTACATTTGCAGAAATAATTGGATTTATAATACTGCCAAAAGCCCTAATCTTTCAGGCCATTACCTTCTTCTCTTTGGCATGATCGGTATTATATCTTCTGGCTTGAATTTAACGTGTTCTGACAGATTTAATCACTTTTTTCTGTTTATTTTGTTTTAAATCACGCCGTTATATTTTTATCCATTAATTAATGTTTTTTCTATGGAATTGTTGACATAAATTTTCTTTTCTCTCGTTATAATAGAGCGCACAAGGAATTGTGAAAAAGGAGTGGCAATGATCAAGAAGACAACGGAAATCGATGCTATCTTGTTAGATCTCAATAAGGCTATCGATGCCCATTACCAGTGGCTGGTGAGTATGTTTCATAGCGTGGTAGCGAGGGATACCAGTCAGCCAGAAATTACGGATAACCATTCTTATGAACTGTGCCAGTTTGGTCGGTGGCTTGATCATCATGGACCACTCGATAGTGATGAATTACCCTACGTTCGGATAATAGATTCTACCCATCAGCATATGCATAACTGTGGCCGGGAATTAATGCTGGCTATTGTCGAAAATCGCTGGCAGGAAGTTCATTTTGACGAATTTCAGGAAGGGTTGCTTTCTTTTACCGCAGCATTAACAGATTACAAAATTTATTTGCTGACTATTCGTAGCAATATGGATGTATTGACGGGATTACCTGGCCGTCGGGTACTTGATGAATCCTTTGAGCATCAATTACGTAATGCTGAACCATTAAATCTTTATTTAATGCTGCTGGATATAGACCGATTTAAACTGGTTAATGATACCTACGGACATTTAATCGGTGATGTGGTATTACGAACCCTGGCGACTTACTTAGCCGGTTGGACGCGTGACTATGATACGGTTTATCGCTATGGTGGTGAAGAGTTTATTATTATCATCAAAGCGCAAAATGATGCTGAGGCGTGTCGTGCTGGGGTACGTATTTGTCAGTTAGTCGATAACCATGCCATAGCGCATCCTGGCGGACATATCCCAATAACAGTGACCGCTGGCGTGAGCCGCGCGTTTCCTGAAGAACCGCTGGATGTGGTAATTGGAAGGGCAGACAGAGCAATGTACGAAGGCAAGCAGAGCGGAAGAAATCGCTGCATGTTTATTGACGAGCAGAGTGTGATAGCCCGAGTTTAAGCTCTGTTTAACATTCATTGAGAAAAATAATGCTACTGTGTCAAAGAACCGTTACCAGCGCAGAGAAATGCCTGATAGCGTAAAAGCAAAACACAAATCGATCCATGCAAGCATTCACCGCCGGTTTACTGGCGGTTTTTTTTGCCGTCAGAAAATCAGGCCCCTTGCACACAACTGTAACAAGGGGCCGGTTAGGTGAGGGATTATCTCCGTTCATTAGTCATCCCATTTGTAGCTGAAATATGCGGCCAGAAAGCCAGAAAATAAAATTATTCCCAGAACAGCTATAAAAACATTCATATTACCCAACATTATTTTCCTCCGTTTATTGTGTGGTGTGTTTCCTCGCTTACCTTAATTTTCATCTCAATGAGAAAGATATTAGCAGAGATTACCTAAACAAAGGCTGAATCAGGCAGTTATTGTGATGGGGAATGGCTGTTTTTACGATATTGCGAAGGGGATAATAAAAAACGTTGGTGAAAGTGATGACGCAATAACGCTGAATTGCCAAAACCCGTCAGCTCGGCAATTTTATCGATGTTAAAAGCCGAATTTTGCAGATAATCCTGAACTCGTATTAAGCGCTCATTGAGCAGCCAGCGGGCGGGCGTCATGCCGGTTAAGGCCTCAAAACGTCTCAAAAAAGTGCGCGGACTCATATTTACCCGCTCGGCGAGGGAAGACACAGTATGTGTTTGTGCCAGATTCTGCTGCAAAAAGTCGAATAATGCACCTAACGTCTGACTTTCACGCGGTGAGGCCATTGGGCGCGTCAGATTTTGTGGTTGATCCCCCTGGCGATGTGGCTGTATGACCAGCCGTCGGGCGACATTATTAGCAATCTCATGGCCAAAATCTTTGCGCACGATATGTAAACACAGATCGATCCCCGCGGCGCTTCCGGCGGAGGTCATCACTTGTCCTTCATCCTGATATAACACATTGTCACTTACGCTGATTGAAGGGTAACGGTGCTGGAGTTGTTCAGTGTAGCGCCAGTGGGTGGTCGCTTTTCGCTGGTGAAGAAGGCCCGCAGCGGCAAGGACAAACACGCCAGAGCATATCGATACCAGGCGGGTACCGCGCTGGTGTGCTTCGCGCAATGACTGACATAGCATCTCTGGCACTTTTGCATCTATTCCACGCCAGCCAGGAATAATAACCATATCGGCGTTGGGCAATAATTCCAGCCCTCCATCTGCCACCACGTGGATCCCCCCGGTGGCTTGCAGCGCACCAGGCTCTACCGCAGCAACGGCAAAACGATACCAGTTATCGCCCAGTTCCGGTCGTGGCAGGCCGAATATTTCAACGGCTACGCCAAATTCGAAAGTACATAGCCCGTCATAAGCCAGTGCAACGACCAGCGGGCGTTGTAACGTTGTCATCATTTTGCTCTTTTCTGGCATATCGGGAGGCGGTCAGTGAAAAGTAGATTGGTTACATTATTGTTAACACAACAAACCAAAAGGAAAAAGCACTATGCGTTATGTCACTGAATTTACCACAGCGAAGCCAGAAGTTGCTGAGGCGCATTTTCTCGCGCGCTTGAGTGTCGAAACAGATTGTGCCGATGTTCATGACTCTCTGGCTTATATTGGCGATGATTTCGTTTTACTTCATGTGGTTGGTCGTGAAGAGGACTTCGCTCGTCGGCATATCCCAGGCGCTCTCCATTTACCCCATAAGCAAATGACCGCAGAAAGAATGGCCGAATGGCCGGACGATACGCTATTTGTGGTGTATTGCGCGGGGCCACATTGTAATGGTGCAGACCGTGCGGCACTCAAACTGGCTCGACTCGGAAAGCCGGTTAAAATCATGCTCGGCGGGATAACCGGTTGGGAAGATGAAGGCTATGCCTTTGCCTCAGAATAATGATTAGCAAAGCCGTGCCAGTAGTGGCACGGCACGAATGTCAACAGAGTGCTGGCTGCCCCTGGGGTCTGGCGTTAATACCTTTTAACATCAGCGCCCACGCGGCAATGATGACTAACGCCAGAATGATAAACAGCGAAGAAGACGGGAGAGTGGTAAGTACAACACCACTCACTAATGGATTTACCGCTGCCCCCAGCCAGCCTAATGACTGGGCGGAAAAATAGCTGGCTTTCATTCCTGGCGGCGCAATATGGTCAATCAACATATACTCACCGGGAGCATAAATAATTTCACCAACAGTAAATACCGCGGCTGAAATTCCCCACAATAGCAGGCTGTTTCCGGAAAAAATAAAACCGACCAGACCGACCACAAAACAGAGTGTGCCTACCGTCATCAGCGCGCGTATGTTGGTCGGGTTAATACGCCGCCCAACGGAATACTGCAACGTAACCACCATCGCGGCATTAACAGGCAGAACCACTGCGACCACTTTTTCTGCAAAACCACTATCCGCTATGACCATCACATATTGCGAGATACAAGAGGCAAAGGCACCGCTCACGAAAGAAGCCAGAAAGGCAGAGCAGGTGAACCACAGCAGCGCTTTATCCCGTAACAAAACCTTTGGCGACCAGACGCTGCCTGTTTCTGTGGCGATGATTTTCTCGCTGCGCTTTACCCAAATTTTAATGAAAACCATGGGAAACGCAGAGCAGATAGCTGCAAGCCAAAAGGGCAGATTGATGCTCTGCATGACCAACAGCGTGCCGAGTGGCGGGCCGACGGTCCAGCCAATATTGAGCATGGTGTAGTTGATCGAGAAGATCTTCGTTTTGCTGGTGGATGAAAGATTGTCGGCAAACCAGGCTTTCAATACAGTGGCAAAAACGGAATAGGCGCAGTTGATGAGTGCGAAAAAAAGCACCACCAGTGTGACGCTGTCCACCAGTGGAATGGCAATAAAACCGCTGGCGAAGGCCGTAATTGCCAGTAACATATAGCGTTTCTTGTCGAACTTATCCGCCAGGATACCAAAACCGAGGCTAAAAACGACACCAATAGTGAGCGCAATTGTCATCGCATAACCAATGAGATCGACACCCAGACTGTACTGGCGACTCAAGTAAATAGTCATAAATGGCAGCGTGGCACCGCGTCCGATAGTTAATAACAACGACGAGGCGAGAAGGGCGCAAGTAGAGTGTCTCAGAGATAAGTTCATTTGGCTGTCCGACAATGCATTTCGTTATGTTTTGTTTTTGAGATGTAAAGAAATAGCATGGCAAAAATCCGAAGTATAGCGACTTATTTGCCATTAATGCCGTGGTAAACGGTGATTAACGAATGAACTGTTAAAGAAAAGTAAATTCAGCTAAGTTGATTGCTGACAAAAAATGAAAATTCAGAGGCGGAAAAATGTCGCGGAAAGATGGGTTGTTGGCGCTATTAGTCGTCGTTGTATGGGGGCTTAATTTTGTGGTCATCAAAGTGGGGCTCCATAACATGCCACCGCTAATGCTGGCCGGTTTACGCTTTATGCTGGTCGCCTTCCCGGCAATCTTTTTCGTGGCGCGACCAAAAGTACCGCTGAATTTACTGCTGGGGTATGGTTTAACCATCAGTTTTGCGCAGTTTGCCTTTCTCTTTTGCGCCATTAACTTCGGTATGCCGGCAGGGCTAGCCTCGCTGGTCTTACAGGCTCAGGCGTTTTTTACTATCGTGCTCGGTGCTTTTACTTTTGGCGAACGGCTGCACGGTAAGCAACTGGCGGGGATTGCGTTAGCGATTTTTGGTGTACTGGTGTTAATCGAAGATAGCTTTAACGGTCAGCATGTGGCGATGCTCGGTTTTATTTTGACCCTGGCGGCGGCATTTAGTTGGGCGAGTGGCAATATCTTCAATAAAAAGATCATGTCTCATTCATCCCGTCCGGCAGTGATGTCTCTGGTCGTCTGGAGCGCATTAATCCCGATAATCCCGTTTTTTGTCGCCTCGCTCATTCTCGATGGCGCCGAAAAAATGATTCACAGTCTGGTCACTATCGACATGACCACCATTCTGGCGTTGATGTATCTGGCATTTGTGGCGACGATAGTTGGTTACGGGATCTGGGGTACGCTGCTTGGACGCTATGAGACATGGCGTGTCGCACCATTATCATTACTGGTGCCGGTAGTCGGTCTGGCAAGTGCAGCGTTACTGCTGGATGAACGCCTAACAGGTCTGCAATTCTTAGGGACCGTGCTTATTATGACCGGACTGTATATCAATGTGTTTGGTTTGCAGTGGCGTAAAGCGGTGAAGGTGAGAGGCTAACAAGCCCCGATATGCCGGGGCCTGAATAAACTACATGGCGTGTTGGTTATAATAGGGCACGCCCAGCGCATCCGATTTGTCACTGCCTGTACCCATGTGATTTAAATCGAACGGTGGTTGTTCCTGCGATGGGGGAACAATCACCACATCGCCACAGGAAGTAACGACCGGTTGCGAGGTTTGCTCCGCAAAGCTCTGCGCGGAAAAGAGAATAAGCGCGGTTACCATTGCGGATAAAAGTGGTTTCATGATTGCCTCTGTGACGTTGTCACATTTTTATTAACTGTTGTAATGGTTCAATGGATGCAAATACCGCGACTCGCACTGCATATTGGTCATCCGATATTTATGTGGCGGAACATCAAAGTAATTTTTGAAGGTGCGAGTCAGCGTTTGCTGTGACTCGAAACCATAACGTTCTGCCAGATAGAGGATTGGCTCGTTGCTTTCTTTCAGCTTTTGCGCGATTTCTGTCATCTTACGGCTGCGGATGTATTGACCTAATGAATGGCCGGTTTCTTTTTTAAACATCCGTTGCAGGTGCCATTTGGAATAACCTGAACGCTCTGACACTTTTTCCAGTGACAGTGGTGATTCCAGGTTGTCCTCGATCCAGTCCAAAATGCTATGAATGGTAATAGCGTCAGTATTGCGTCTGGACATCGTCATACCTCTTTTTTTGTTTACGGCAGGACTTTCTTAAGCAAATGCTCAAGCGTTGCCACTTCGTCCGCCGTCAGGTTTTTTGTTAATTCTTGATGCAGGTCCTGGCCAACTAATTGATGGCATTGTTCACATATTGCCGCGCCACTGCTGGTGAGTTTCACCAACACGCCGCGCTTGTCATTCGGGTTCGGCAACCGCTCAATCCAGCCTTTGCAAACCAGGCGATCCAACATGCGGGTCAGCGCGCCAAGGTCAACCGAAAGGACTTTTTTCAGCTCAACGGGAGTAATGCATGCTGCGCAGCGGATAGAGCAGAGCACTTTAAACTGTGCCGCGGTGATATCGAGCGGTGACAGATAATCGTTAAGCAGACGGTCTTTCTTCTGATTAACCATATGGATTAAGCGACCTAATGGGATGATTTCATTGAACAGGTCGCTGGTGCTTTTCACAATGGTTGCCCTGGCAAGTAATTAGTTGCAGGGGATAATATTGCCCAGGCAAGTATAAGTCAAACGAATGAATCCCTCGATGCCACGATTTGCTAAATCGGTTCAAGTATTGCGCAGTGTGCTGCAAGATTAGTTAAAGAGTGAAACTTTCTCCTTGTTTACCCTTTATACTTTTCGCAGGTAACTAGCGACACAGGATGACAACCACCAATGTTAGATTTGTTTAAAGCGATAGGCTTGGGGCTGGTGGTGTTATTGCCGTTAGCTAACCCGTTAACTACCGTAGCGTTGTTTCTCGGGCTTGCGGGTAACATGAACACCGCCGAACGTAATCGTCAGTCATTAATGGCCTCGGTATATGTTTTTGCCATCTTGATGGTGGCGTACTATGCCGGACAACTGGTGATGGACACATTCGGGATTTCGATTCCCGGTCTGCGTATTGCTGGCGGCTTAATTGTCGCTTTTATTGGTTTCCGTATGCTCTTCCCCCAGCAAAAAGCGATTGACTCACCGGAGGCGAAAAGCAAATCCGAAGAGCTGGAAGATGAACCCAGTGCCAACATCGCCTTTGTTCCACTGGCAATGCCAAGTACCGCTGGACCGGGGACCATTGCGATGATCATCAGTTCGGCGTCCACAGTACGTCAGAGTTCAACCTTCGCAGACTGGGTACTGATGGTTGCGCCGCCGCTGATCTTTTTTCTGGTTGCGGTCATTTTGTGGGGAAGCCTACGTAGCTCTGGCGCAATTATGCGGCTGGTGGGCAAGGGGGGAATTGAAGCGATCTCCCGCCTGATGGGCTTCTTACTGGTGTGTATGGGAGTGCAGTTTATTATTAACGGCATCCTGGAAATCATTAAAACGTACCATTAAAAAAGGCCCGAATGGGCCTTTCAACTATTGTGTCTGTTCCTCGAGTTTCACTGGCCAGCGGCGGAATATGACGATTGACCATATTAACGCAGCGAGAGCAGGCACCGCGCCAACATAGCCAATCATCGACATCGACCAGTGAAGACTCACCTGATTACCCACCAGCGCCCCGGCGCCGATACCAATATTGAATATCCCCGAAAATAGCGCCATCGCAACGTCGGTAGCATCCGGTGCCAGCGCCAGCACTTTTACCTGCATCCCAAGGCCGATGATCATCATCGCAATCCCCCAGAAAACGCTCAGTACGCCGAGGTGCATCTCACTGTTCGCCGCAGGTAACAGTAACGCCAGGCACACCAGCAATAACGCAATTGCCGCACTCACCAGCGTAGACGCATACTGATTGCCGAGTTTGCCGAAAATCACGCTACCAATAATGCCTGCGCCTCCGAGCATTAACAGCAATGCTGTAGCAAAATTGGCACTGAACCCAGCTACGTTTTGCACAAAAGGCTCAATATAGCTGTATGCCGTGTAATGCGCGGTAACCACCACTACCGTCAACAAATATATGCTCATCAATGCCGGGCGGCGGAACAGCTGCGGAAGACTTTTCAACGACCCGGAATGCTCGCTGGGGAGTAATGGAAGTAACTTAATCAGGTATAGCAGGGTGATAAGCGCTCCAATACCAATGGCAAAAAACGTCGTTCGCCAGCCGAAATATTGCCCCACAATTCGACCAATGGGTAAACCTAATACCATTGCCAGTGCTGTACCGGTAGCGATTAAACTCAACGCCTGCGCTCGTTTACCTGCTGGCGCCATGCGAATCGCCAGAGACGCCGTTATCGACCAGAAAATAGCATGTGCGAAAGCAACGCCGATTCGGCTGATCACCAGAACGGTAAAGCTCCACGATAAAAATGACAGCACATGGCTGGCAATAAACACCACAAACAGGCAGATCAGCAATTTGCGGCGTTCAACCTGACTGGTCATTAGCATAAAAGGCAATGACATTAGCGCTACTACCCATGCATAAATGGTCAACATGATGCCGACCTGAGCAGTTTGCATGTGAAAACTTTGCGCAATGTCAGAAAGCAGGCCAACAGGGACAAATTCGGTAGTATTGAAGATGAAGGCGGCTACTGCCAGCGTAACTACCCGTAGCCACGCCACTTTGCGGGAAACAGTGTTTGTTGTCATAACAGATTATCGGGTGAGTTGCGAAAAGGTGATGAAATGATCTTAAAACGGTTAATGATGTGAATACAATGACTTTGTGATCCACATCTCATTTTGCCGCTTCATGCTGTTCCAGCGATGTGTCAAGCAGTTCAATAAACGCCTCAAGCTGACGAGTCTTCGCGCCACGACGCCAGACCAGCCATGTCGTTAACCAACGCCATTGCTCACCTAATGGCCAGGCTTCTACCTGATGATGCCCCGGCATACTTTCCAGCATGGAGCGAGGAATAAGCGCAATTCCCGCTCCGGCGATTACACAGGCCAGCATACCGTGATATGACTCCATCTCATGAATTGTCCCCGGCGCTGCGCCGTCGGCATGAAACCAGCTCTCAAAGTGGCGGCGATACGAGCAGTTAGCGCGGAAGGCATAGATATTACAACCATTAACCTGACTGGCGCGGGTAACGGGAGTATGTCCTTGCGGCGTAACGATCATCAACTCCTCGCGGTACACCGGCATCCCGTCAATGGCTGTATGGTTAATCGGACCATCAATAAATGCCGCATTCAGTTTTCCCTCAAGTACACCGTCCAGCATAGTTCCGGAAGGGCCAGTGGAAAGGGAAAACTGAATTTTAGGATAACGACGGTTAAATTCTGCCAGTGTAGCTGGGATGCGTACCGCTGCGGTGCTTTCCAGCGAACCGAGAGAAAACAAGCCTTGTGGCTCATCGCCAGCGACAACGCTCCGCGCTTCATCCACTAACGCGAGAATTTGTTGGCTATAGCGTAAAAAGTTATGCCCGGCAGGCGAGAGACGTAAACGCTGATTCTCGCGAATAAACAGTTCAACGCCGAGTTCTGTTTCCAGCTGGCGGATACGGGTAGTCAGGTTAGATGGCACACGATGCACTTTTGCTGCCGCCTGGGTAATGCTGCCAGCCTCGGCAACGGCGTTAAACATCTCCAGTTGGGTCAGATCCATAGCATTCTCAATTCGTGAACAAGTGACTTAATATTATTCATTTTCACGAAAGAGTAAATCTGCGTATCTTCACACCATAACTCACGAAGGAGATACCCGGATGACCATTACTCCGCTTACCCATGCTATTTCAATAAATCCAGCCAATGGCGAACAACTTTCTGCACTGCCGTGGGCTGGCGCTGACGATATTGAACACGCACTTCGGCTCGCGGCGGCAGGCTTTCGCGACTGGCGCGTAACAAACGTAGATTATCGCGCAGAAAAACTGCGTGATCTCGGTAAGGCTTTGCGCGCCCGTAGCGAAGAGATGGCGCAAATGATCACTCGAGAAATGGGGAAACCGATCAAACAGGCGCGTGCCGAAGTGGCGAAATCGGCAAACTTGTGCGACTGGTATGCAGAGCATGGTCCGGCAATGCTGAAGAGCGAACCTACGCAGGTAGAACATCAAGCGGTTATTGAATATCGTCCTATGGGGACGATCCTGGCGATTATGCCGTGGAACTTTCCGTTATGGCAGGTGATGCGAGGGGCTGTTCCCATTATCCTGGCAGGTAACGGTTATTTGCTTAAGCATGCGCCAAATGTGATGGGCTGTGCACAGTTAATTGCTCAGGTCTTTAACGATGCAGGTATCCCACAAGGCGTATATGGCTGGTTGAATGCCGACAATGACGGTGTAAGCCAGATGGTTAAAGACCCGCGCATTGCTGCGGTTACCGTCACCGGAAGTGTCCGTGCGGGAGCAGCCATTGGCGCGCAGGCTGGGGCGGCGCTGAAAAAATGTGTGCTTGAACTGGGCGGTTCCGACCCGTTTATTGTGCTTAACGATGCCGATCTGGACCTGGCCGTGAAAGCCGCGGTTGCCGGACGTTATCAGAATACCGGGCAGGTTTGTGCAGCAGCAAAACGCTTTATCCTCGAAGAGGGGATTGCCTCTGCATTTACCGAACGTTTTGTGGCGGCGGTATCGGCGTTGAAAATGGGCGATCCGAGTCATGAGGAAAACGACCTCGGACCGATGGCGCGTTTCGATTTGCGAGATGAGCTACATCATCAGGTTGAAAAATCACTGGCACAGGGCGCCCGTCTGTTACTCGGAGGGGAAAAGGTAGCAGGCGCAGGAAACTACTATCCGGCAACGGTTCTGGCAGACGTCACGCCAGAAATGACCGCGTTTCGTGAAGAATTGTTTGGACCCGTCGCGGCAATCACCATTGCGAAAGATGCTGAACATGCGCTTAAACTGGCTAATGACAGCGAGTTTGGACTTTCTGCAACCATTATTACCTCTGATGAAGCACAGGCGAAACAAATGGCAGCACGTCTGGAATGTGGAGGGGTGTTTATCAATGGTTTCAGCGCCAGTGATGCACGGGTAGCGTTTGGCGGTGTGAAGAAGAGCGGCTTTGGTCGTGAACTTTCCCATTTTGGGTTACATGAGTTCTGTAATATCCAGACAGTATGGAAAGACCGGATCTGACGTCACATATTTAGCTCTGTTATACTCGCAGGTCTTTTCAGACCTGCGAGCAAGGAGCAGAGAGTGGCAGTCGCCATGGATAATGCAATTTTAGAAAACATTTTGCGGCAAGTACGTCCGCTAATTGGTCAGGGGAAAGTCGCGGATTATATTCCGGCACTGGCAACGGTAGAGGGTTCCCGACTGGGCATTGCTATCTGTACCGTTGACGGGCAGCTTTTTCAGGCCGGAGACGCGCAAGAGCGTTTTTCAATTCAGTCTATTTCCAAAGTGCTCAGCCTCGTTGTTGCAATGCGTCATTACTCCGAAGAAGAGATTTGGCAACGTGTGGGCAAAGATCCGTCGGGATCGCCATTCAATTCCCTGGTGCAACTGGAAATGGAGCAGGGTATTCCACGAAATCCTTTTATTAATGCCGGTGCGTTGGTGGTCTGCGACATGTTGCAAGGGCGATTAAGCGCCCCACGGCAACGTATGCTGGAAGTGGTGCGTAGACTAAGCGGCGTGTCTGATATTGCCTACGATACGGTGGTAGCGCGTTCAGAGTTCGAGCATTCTGCGAGAAATGCGGCGATAGCCTGGCTGATGAAGTCGTTTGGCAATTTCCATCATGATGTGACAACAGTACTGCAAAACTACTTTCACTACTGTGCACTAAAAATGAGCTGCGTTGAGCTGGCCCGAACGTTTGTCTTTCTGGCAAATCAGGGGAAGGCTATTCATATCGATGAGCCGGTGGTAACGCCAATGCAGGCGCGACAAATTAACGCGCTGATGGCAACCAGTGGTATGTACCAGAACGCGGGCGAGTTTGCCTGGCGGGTGGGACTTCCGGCGAAATCTGGCGTTGGTGGCGGTATTGTGGCGATCGTCCCACATGAAATGGCCATTGCGGTCTGGAGTCCGGAACTGGATGACGCAGGTAACTCTCTTGCCGGTATTGCAGTACTTGAACAATTGACGAAACAATTAGGACGCTCGGTTTACTAATGCAGTCTCTTGATCCACTCTTCGCGCGTTTATCCCGTTCAAAATTTCGCTCCCGCTTTCGTTTAGGTGTGAAGGAGCGTCAGTATTGTCTGGAGAAGGGCGCGCCGGTTATCGAACAACATGCGGCGGATTTTGTCGCTAAACGTCTTGCCCCGGCCTTACCTGCGAACGATGGCAAGCAAACTCCCATGCGCGGGCATCCGGTGTTTATTGCCCAGCATGCTACAGCAACATGTTGTCGCGGCTGTCTGGCTAAGTGGCACAACATTCCGCAGGGTGTTTCGTTAAGTGAGGAACAACAACGTTATATTGTGACGGTTATCTACCACTGGCTGGTTATTCAGATGAATCAGCCATAAGAATGTCAGATTTCGACAAAGCCGTATCGGATTAATATCTTTATTTGTCACCGCTGCCAGTGAACATGCTATTCTTTATGAGAATTTACTTATTGCGTTAAAATAATTGCAGCCTGCAATTGTATGGACAGATAATTAATGCGTGTACTCCCCATCTCAACTTTCCATTTGTTCCTGGAAGGCCATTTGCTACGTAATAGCATCGCGATTTTTGCGCTAACCACGCTGTTCTATTTTGTTGGTGCAGAGTTACGTCTGGTTCATGAACTCTCTCTCTTCTGGCCGCTGAATGGTGTGATGGCAGGGGTTTTTGCCCGGTATGTCTGGCTCAATCGGCTGCATTACTATGCAATCAGTTACGTGGCAATGATGGCTTATGATGCGATGACTACCGAATGGGGTTTAGTTTCACTGGTCATCAACTTGTCCAATATGATGTTTATTGTGACCGTGGCTCGGTTAGTGCTGAGGGATAAGCGACTGGGGAAAAATAAGTATGAGCCAGTAAGTGCCTTACGCTTGTTTAATTATTGCCTTATAGCCGCATTATTATGCGCAATTGTCGGGGCGGTTGGTTCAGTAAGTATTGATAGTCTGGATTTCTGGCCCTTACTTGCTGACTGGTTTAGCGAACAGTTTTCGACGGGCGTGTTAATTGTTCCGTGTATGTTGACGCTGGCGATCCCCAGGGCGTTGCCACGCTTTAAAGCAGAACAGATGATGCCGTTTATTGCGCTCATTGTATCGGTCATTGCCTCGGTAGTTATTGGCGGTGCGGGGAGTCTGGCGTTCCCATTGCCTGCATTGATCTGGTGTGCGGTACGCTATACCCCGCAGGTAACGTGTTTGCTGACTTTTTTGACGGGCGCGGTGGAGATCGTGCTGGTGGCAAATTCGGTGATAGATATCGCCGTCGGTTCGCCGTTCTCTATCCCACAAATGTTCTCCGCTCGTCTGGGGATTGCTACCATGGCAATTTGCCCAATCATGGTTTCCTTTAGCGTGGCGGCAATTAACTCGCTGGTTAAGCAAGTTTCTCTGCGTGCCGATTTTGATTTTCTCACCCAGGTTTACTCGCGCTCAGGTCTTTTTGAGGCATTAAAAAATCCGTCACTACAACAGACACAACATCTGACGGTGATGCTGCTTGATATCGACTATTTCAAAAGCATAAACGACAACTATGGTCATGAATGTGGCGATAAAGTTTTAAGCGTGTTTGCCCGGCATATACAGAAGATAGTTGGTGATAAAGGGCTGGTGGCGCGGATGGGCGGCGAAGAATTTGCTGTTGCAGTGCCTTCAGTGAATCCAGTGGATGGTCTGCTGATGGCGGAAAAAATCCGTAAAGGCGTAGAAATGCAACCGTTTATCTGGCAACAAAAAACGCTTTATTTGACGGTTAGCATTGGTGTCGGAAGTGGGAGTGCAACATTTCGTACGTTAATCGATGATTTCAACAAACTGATGGTAGAAGCCGATACTTGTCTTTATCGCTCGAAAAAAGACGGGCGAAATCGAACCAGCACTATGCATTATGGCGAAGAAGTTGTCTGACAGGTTGTGATTTTTTGGCGGTGAACATCTAATTTGTTCTACCAATTTTGTCATTTCCCATTTTTACCGGAAATCATGATTACAAGCTTTCACTTTCCGGAACCTTGACCAACAGCACATTTTTCGCCAAAAAACGTGAATTGTTCGCCGCGAGTTGATCAAAACAGGGGTTCAGCGTATCAAAGTTTGCTAACCTGTCGTACCAATTCAAACAGGTTGTATGACTAATCAAAAGGGAACCCATTGTGAAAACACTAAATCGTCGCGATTTTCCCGGTGCACAGTATCCAGAACGTATCATTCAGTTTGGTGAAGGTAACTTCCTGCGTGCCTTTGTCGACTGGCAAATTGATCTCCTGAATGAGCACACCGATCTGAATTCTGGTGTGGTCGTAGTTCGTCCGATTGAAACTTCATTCCCGCCGTCACTGAGCACTCAGGATGGTCTGTACACCACCATCATTCGTGGTTTGAATGAGAAGGGCGAGGCGGTCAGCGATGCGCGTCTGATTCGTTCTGTTAATCGTGAAATCAGCGTCTACAGTGAATACGATGAATTCCTGAAACTGGCGCACAACCCGGAAATGCGCTTTGTTTTCTCTAACACCACCGAAGCAGGTATCAGCTACCATGCAGGCGACAAATTTGATGACGCGCCAGCGGTAAGCTATCCGGCAAAACTGACTCGCCTGTTGTTCGAACGTTTTAGCCATTTCAACGGTGCGCTGGATAAAGGTTGGATTATCATCCCGTGTGAACTGATCGACTATAACGGCGATGCGCTGCGTGAACTGGTTCTGCGCTACGCGCAGGAGTGGGCGCTACCAGAAGCATTTATTCAATGGCTGGATCAGGCTAATAGCTTCTGTTCAACGCTGGTGGACCGTATCGTTACCGGTTATCCGCGTGATGAAGTGGCGAAACTGGAAGAAGAACTGGGGTATCACGATGGTTTCCTCGATACCGCTGAACACTTTTACCTGTTTGTAATTCAGGGGCCGAAATCTTTAGCGACTGAACTGCGTCTGGACAAATATCCGCTCAACGTGCTGATTGTTGAAGATATTAAACCGTATAAAGAGCGCAAAGTGGCAATCCTCAACGGTGCACACACCGCGTTGGTGCCAGTTGCGTTCCAGGCAGGGCTGGATACTGTAGGCGAAGCGATGAACGATGCTGAAATTTGCGCATTCGTTGAGAAAGCCATCTACGAAGAAATTATTCCAGTACTGGATTTGCCACGTGATGAACTGGAATCTTTCGCCAGTGCGGTAACCGGGCGTTTCCGTAACCCGTATATCAAACATCAGCTGCTTTCCATCGCGCTCAACGGTATGACCAAGTTCCGTACCCGAATTCTGCCTCAGTTGCTGGCAGGGCAGAAGGTGAACGGTAAACTTCCGGCCCGACTGACCTTCGCGCTAGCGGCATTGATTGCATTCTATCGTGGAGAACGTAACGGGGAAGCGTATCCGGTACAGGATGATGCCCACTGGCTGGAACGTTATCAGCAGCTCTGGAGCCAGCATCGTGACCGTATCATCGACACCCAAGAGCTGGTCGCTACTGTGCTGGCAGAAAAAGACCACTGGGAACAGGACCTGACGCAAGTGCCTGGCCTGGTCGAACTGGTTGCTAATGACCTGGATTCCATTCTGGAAAAAGGGATGCGCGAAGCTGTACGTCCGTTGTGCTAATACTCTGAACCCGGTTTCGACCGGGTTTCTTATTTCACTATATTAGTTACAACATCCTATGTGCCTTTATCATTAACAGGTGCCACATGCAGCACCTGTTAATGTTGTAAGCTTGTAGGTAATTTGTAAGTAGTATCTTGAGAATGTGATCGTAATCACGTTTAATAGGGCGACTTTTCCACGCCTGAAGATAACCATGATTGTTCGTCCACAACAACACTGGCTGCGCCGTATTTTTGTCTGGCACGGTTCAGTATTATCCAAGATATCCTCGCGCTTACTACTCAATTTTCTCTTTTCTATCGCTGTTATTTTCATGCTGCCCTGGTACACGCATTTGGGCATCAAATTCACCCTCGCACCGTTCAGCATTCTCGGTGTCGCCATCGCCATCTTTTTGGGTTTTCGTAATAACGCCGGTTACGCCCGTTACGTTGAAGCGCGAAAACTTTGGGGGCAGTTGATGATTGCTTCACGGTCGTTACTGCGTGAGGTAAAAACGACATTGCCAGATTCGGCAAGTGTAAGGGAGTTTGCCCGACTGCAAATCGCCTTCGCCCACTGTTTACGCATGACGTTACGCAAACAACCACAGGCGGAAGTGCTGGCACATTATCTCAATGCCGAAGATCTTCAGCGTGTACTGGCTTCAAACACTCCAGCCAACCGTATCTTGTTAATAATGGGGGAGTGGTTGGCGGTTCAGCGACGCAATGGACAACTTTCAGATATTCTGTTTATTAGCCTCAACGATCGGCTTAATGATATTTCAGCGGTTCTGGCAGGCTGCGAGCGCATTGCCTATACGCCAATTCCCTTTGCCTACACCCTGATTTTGCATCGTACCGTTTATCTGTTTTGTATCATGCTGCCGTTCGCGCTGGTCGTGGATCTGCATTACATGACGCCTTTTATCTCTGTGCTGATTTCCTACACCTTTATTTCGCTGGATTGTCTGGCGGAAGAACTTGAAGATCCGTTCGGTACAGAAAACAACGATTTACCACTGGATGCCATCTGCAACGCTATTGAAATTGACCTGTTACAGATGAACGATGAAGCAGAAATTCCAGCGAAAATTCTTCCCGATCGCCGTTACCAGCTGACGTGATAATTACTCCGTACGTCGGGCAACAATAAAAAGTCGCGGGAATGCCAGCAGTATCTGCCCGTTCTCCTGGAGTGGATACTGCTCTTCCAGCATCTGATGGTAGCGCGTAAGAAAATGCTGCTGTTCGCTCTCAGTCAGATCCTGCAACCACGGGCGTAATCCGGTTGCGGTCACCCAGTCAATAATCGCCTGGTGCGACGGCATCTGGTGATAGTAAGTGGTTCGCCAGATATCAATCTCGCATCCGGCTTCGCTCAAAATATCGTAATAAGCATGAACGCCAGCCAGCGGCTCACGCCCGCGATCTGGATAATTTTGTTCCCAGGCGACTTCGCGCATCAGCACATGGGTCGGCTCCAGCCAGTTATCTGGCATCTGTACTGCCAACACACCATGGAGATTAAGTAATGAAACCAGATGAGGAAACAATTCGTAGTGGTCGGGCAGCCATTGCAGTGAGGCATTAGCAAAAATCAGATCGAGTGCCTGTTTCGGTTGCCAGTTGCGGATGTCTGCTTCCACAAACTGACATTTTGGAAGAGCACTGCGCGCTTCGGCAATCATCGCCGGAGACGAGTCGATGCCCGTTATCCTGGCCGCAGGCCAACGTTGATGCAGCAGGGCGGTGCTGTTACCTGGGCCACAGCCAAGATCGGCAACGTATTCGACATTCTCCAGCGGCACTCTGGCAAGCAGCTCCATCGCCGGACGCGATCGTTCAGCGGCAAAGTGCAGATATAAAGAGGGGTTCCAGTCAGACATTTTTTTACTCCCGTCAGCGCGTTACCCCAATTGTAGATAAAACTGATGAATTCGCCTCACGGCATCAACCCATTGAACACACGTTTTTTACGCGGCCCGGTCATTAGCGCTTCCAGTTTCGCGACACAGGTTTTGTAGTGGGGCGTAGTTTTATGGAACGCCACTGCGTCTTCATCTTTATAGGCTTCGTAAATATAAAAGCGCGAATTTACTTCCGGGTCCTGTAAGACATCGAAGCGTAAATTACCTTCTTCCTGTACCGAACCCAGGTGGTTCTGGCGAAAGACCTCGATAAACTCGTCAACCTTGTCTTCATGAACGTTAATTTCAACCAGTGTGACGTGCATGATTCTTCTCCTTAAATCCGCAGTTACTGTTTTTCACTCAGATAGAGTTCATATGCCCGATCAGCCGTTTCGTTATGGTGTACCACCGCCTGTACGGCTTTCATCATCGCCACCGGATGGTCTGACTGGAAAATATTTCGCCCCATATCCACACCAGAAGCGCCCTGATCGATAGCCTGCCAGCACATTTCCAGCGCTTCGCGCTCCGGTAATTTTTTACCGCCAGCAATAACAATAGGTACCGGACATCCGGCAACAATCCGTTCAAAACCTTTATCGACATAATAGGTTTTGATAATTTGCGCCCCCATTTCAGCGGCGATTCGAGTCGCGAGCGAGAAATAACGCTGATCGCGCACCATATCTTTGCCCACGCCAGTGACTGCCATGGTCGGCATTCCCACTTTCATTCCAGCATCGACCAGCTGAATAATATTTTTGATCGACTGATGTTCATATTCGCTGCCGATATAAACCTGCGCCGCCACCGCACAACTGTTCAGGCGCACGGCGTCATCCATCGATAACGCCACTGCTTCATTACTTAATTCCGCAAGGATAGAGTTCGCACCTGACGCCCGCAGTACCACTGGCTTATTGGTCGCGGGTGGCACCACGCTGCGCAAAATACCGCGTGTACACATTAATACATCGGCATGTTCAAACAGTGGGGCGATATTTATATCAATGCGTTCAAGTCCGGTAGTCGGCCCCTGAAAATAACCATGATCAAAGGCCAGCATCACGGTTTTACCCGTTTTCGGATTAAATATCCGCGATAAACGAGACTGCATTCCCCAGTCCAGAGCACCGCAACCTTTGAGGGTAAAAGGGATATTTTGTTGCGGTTGATCGGTGCGAAAATCTTTACCATCTTTAATATCGTCTAAATCTGCCATAACTTACTCCGGTTAAGTAATGCACATCAGAAATCGTATTTGCCGATATTTTCTTTATTGAAAACCACGCGCTCCGGTAACAGTACAATGCCATTACCATCCGCTTCGTAGTCATAGCCCTGAACGCTGTTTGGCGAGACTTCCACCTGACCTACGCCCTGAATATCCAGCTTGTCGCCCGTTTTCATTGCACCTTTTTTCAATAATGCATCTGCGACATAGACCGAAATTTTGCCTTGCTGAACCACATCCCACAGGCCAAACTCTTTCACCGTGCCGCGCTCTACATACGGACGCATCACATTTGGCGTACTGAATCCGACAATCGCAACTTTGTCATTTTTCAGGTTTTCTGCGGCTTGTGCGGCAGCGGGCAGGGCGTTGGCATCGGGGGCGATAATGACATCGAGATCGCTATAGGCTTTTAATATCCCTTCCGCAGTTTGTAATGACTTGGTGGCATCGTTATAGCCAAACTGCGTAGTGACAATTTCCCAGCCTGGATGTTCTTTGGCGATTTTCGCTTTCGCTTCTTTCACCCACTGGTTTTGGTCCGTCACTGTGGGGCTGGAGTAGAAAAACGCGACTTTGGCTTTGTCTTTATTTACCTGGCGCGCCGCCATATCCACCAACATACCTCCCAACTGGGCGGGCGTTCCCTGGTTAATGTAGTAAGAACGGCACTCCGGTTTGGTGTCAGAATCCCAGGTAAGTACTTTCACCCCACGTTGCATGGCGCGTTTCAGTGCCGGGCATAAACCATCTGGTGAAACCGCAGAAACGATAATGGCGTTATATCCCTGATTGACGAAGTTATTAATCAACTGTACCTGACCAGAAACACTGGGTTCTGTCGGCCCGTCGTAGGTCACATCAACGCCCAACTCTTTACCAGCTTGTTGTGCGCCGTTGCCACCGCTGGTAAAAAATCCCACGCCAACCAGTTTGGGAATAAATGCAATACGCTCTGCGGCCTGCACATTCATAGAGATTGCGGCAATGCCAAGGGCGCTAAGTAAGGCGATTTTCTTAAAGCGATGAAGTGTCATGAAGATATCCTTTATGGCAATGGGTTATTGGCCCGACGCGCCAGCCACTCTTTAATTTGCTGGCGATGCAGGCTAACGGAACGACCAACGACAACGACGATAAGCAGCGCACCGGAAAGGGCGCTGGACACCTGATTTGGCACTCCTGCCATTTGCAAACCTTGTTGCAAATATCCCACTAATAAAACCGCAATGGCGGTGCCGATAATGGAACCGGAGCCACCATAAATATTGGCACCGCCGAGCACCACTGCGGTGATGGCGGGCATCAGAAACGACGCACCGAGATCGGAACGCGCGGAACCAAAATACGACACTAGCAGCACAGCGGCGACCGCAGACGCCAGCCCTGTCATGGCATAGAGCGCACATAAGGTACGGTTAACTGGAATCGCGCTATAAACCGCCACGCGTGGGCTTTGCCCAATCAAAAACACGTTACGTCCGGCATGGGTTTTATGCAGCCACAGCCAGAAAACGAGGAGACATATCAGGAAGATAATCAGCGGAACAGGGAGTCCCAGCACATCCAGGTTAGCGAAATCAGTAAACGCCATCGGGAATCCACCAATACCTTCGTACCCTGTCGCTCCGGCCATCCCGGAAAGCAGCAGAGCGCTTCCGGCAAACAGATACAGTGTGCCAAGCGTAATCACCAGCGGGTTAACTTTGGTATAGATGATTAATCCGGCGTTGATCAGCCCGCACAATGCGCCGAGCAGTAATGTCAGAAGAATCGCCAGTGGCATCGGCACACCACTTTGAAACAGTACGCCCAATGCAATGGCGCAGAGGCCGATGGTCGAACCAAACGAAATATCGATCCCGCCACTGACAATCACCATCGTCAGCGGTAGGGCGACAATGCCAATGCAGATAAAGTCACTGGTGCTGAACAGCAACATATTGAGATCTAACATCCGCGAGTTAATTGCACCAAATGCGACGATCTCAATAACGAGCAGTGCGGCAAGGGCCAGTTCCCAACCGTAGCGAATACGCATTACGCGGCCTCCCGTTTTTTACCTGACGAAGCGGGTTTAACGGATGGCGGTTGCGTCATAAAGCGGGCATATTTTTGCCGCCGCAGATTACGTTCCAGCGCGCAACGCAGGCGTCCATCAAACACCAGCACCGCCAGCAGAACCAGGCCCGCGATAAAATCATTCCACCATGCCGGAATGCGCAACAGCACCAGTACGCTATCGATCTGCGTCAGGAACCAGGCGCCGAGCACCGCTCCGATAATCGCGCCGGAACCGCCGAGCAAACTAATGCCGCCCAGCACGCAGGCAGCGATAGCTTTCATTTCCAGCCCGGTGCCGGTCTGATTAGGGATAAACCCAATCTGCGAAGCAAACACAATCCCCGCCAGTGCCGCCATGCAGCCGTTCAACGAAAATGCCACAATCCGAATGGCTTCTGTACGAACGCCCAATTGACGAGCGCCCTGTAAATTATCGCCCGTGGCATAAAAACTGCGTCCAAACGCCGTCTTCGCCAGCAGCCAGGCCATAAATGCCACCAGAATTATCGTCAACCAACCAATCGCGGAAACGCCAAACAGTAGCGGGGCGGAGAGTTGTTTCAGTTCGGCGGGTAACCCTTCAATCCATTTACCGCCAGTCCACAGCAGCATGATGCCTCTGTACAATCCTAATGTACCGAGCGTAGCGACAATGGCAGGGATCTTTAGCCACGCGACCAGTACACCGTTGAAAAATCCCGCGAGCAAGCCGAGCAGTAACGTCGCGACACAAGCAACAGGCAGTGAATACCCCGCGTTCAGTAATATCCCCAACAGCACCGCGCACATACCCGTAATTGAGCCTACCGAAACATCAATATTGCGCGTCAGCATCACCAGCGTCGCGCCCATCGCCAGCAGGATCAAGATTTGTGCGCTGCTATAAACCATGGTCAGCGTTTGCAGACTTAAATACTGACGGTCGAGAAAACCTGGCAACAAAAACAGCAGCACCACCGCCAGCAGTGCCGTGATTTCACGGTTGTTCTGAATAAACTTCAGCATGACGCCTCCTGACGCTGACTATCGCCGAAGGCAACGCGCATAATGGTCTCGACATTAATATCGCGCCCGGTCAGTGCCGAGTGGGTAATTTCACCCTGATGCATCACATACACGCGGTCAGCCATCAGTTCGATCTCTTCCAGATCGGAGGAAATAAGCAGCACGGCCACATTTTGTGCGGCGATGCTGCGCAACAGCTGGTAGATATCATTACGCGCCGAGACATCCACGCCGCGCGTCGGCTCATCAACAATCAATACTTGCGGCGAAGCTTCCAGACATTTGGCAATCAGGATTTTTTGCTGGTTGCCACCGGATAAAGTTCGTGCAGCTTGTTCCGATTCGTTAAATTTAATATTCAGCGCGCGACGATATCGTTCCAGTGTGGCGTTATCTTTCGCGGTTTTTGCCCAGAATCCGCGTTGATTATGGGTGAGGGCGCAAACGTTCCACGCCAGCGAAGCATCGAGATTCAATCCTGAGGACTGGCGATCTTCTGGTAGATAAACCAGACCGCAATGCAAACGTTCTCCGGTAGATAATTTATTGATCTCTTTACCATTCAACATGATGCACCCGCCACGCAAAGGCCGCAGACCATATAACGTTTCTGCCAGTTCAGTGCGCCCGGCCCCCACTAGCCCAGCCAGGCCAAGAATTTCTCCGGCATTCAGCGTAAAACTGACATTCATAAAACCTTCGCCAGTCAGATTTTCCAGCGCCAGTACCGATGTTCCAGCTGCATGTTGTGGGCGATTACCGGGCAACTCCAGCCATAACTTTTGACTGGCTGAGAGAGATTTTTCCCGCGTTGCTGGCGTAATGGCCTGAATGATGTCGTCGGTAGACAGCTCACTGGTTTTGCCACTTAACGCGATAGTTCCGTCGCGCATCACGCTAATCCGATCGGCAATCTGGCGAATTTCCGGCAGCTTATGTGAGATAAAAACAATACCCACGCCAGTGGCGAGTAGTTCCCGCAAACGGCCAAACAAGCGTTCGGTTTCCGCAGGGGTAAGCGACGCTGTAGGTTCATCGAGAATAAGAATTTGCGAATCGCGCATCAGACCGCGCAGGATTTCCACCATTTGGCGGTCGGCAACATCCAGTGAGCCCGCCAGACTATGCAGATCAAACTGGCAGCCCAGCGCCGCCAGCAAGTTCTTCATTTTCTGCATAGAAAGCTGTTTTTTTGCCAGCCCATACAGGATGTTTTCTTTTATCGACAGACTTGGGAAAAGCAGCGGTTCCTGGGGAACGAGATAAATACCTAGCTGATGAGCATAAACTGGCGTTAATCTGGCGTAATTGTTGCCTCCAATCTCCAGCGTACCGCTATCAGCAGGGGTAATACCGGCGATGATTTTCATTAGCGTCGATTTACCCGCGCCGTTACCGCCGAGCAGGGCGTGGACTTCCCCCTGATGCAACGTAAAATCGATGCCTTTCAGGACATTAACCCCTGAATACTGTTTATAAACCGAGCGGGCGCAAAGTAGCGGTAACGCGCGGGTATCACTCGTTTGCATATTTCCCCCATTCAGTTTTGCAGGTGAGTTTTGAACAAATGTATTTTTACTTTTAATTTGTTCATAACCTTAGGTGGCTATTGCGCATAATTCCGACGAATAGATCACAATTTATGCTATTTTGATTTTTATGGTTGCGTTTGTTCATTGCTGTTTGACCAAACTGTGGTGGTTATCACAGATATAAGCGCGCAATAACTGAACAATTGCATTAAAGATTTAAATATGTTCAAAGTGAAGAATGAATTATGACAATCAACGATTCGGCAATTTCAGAACAGGGAATGTGCGAAGAAGAACAGGTCGCGCGGATCGCGTGGTTTTACTATCACGACGGGCTGACCCAGAGCGAGATTAGCGATCGCCTAGGGCTAACGCGTTTGAAAGTGTCGCGGTTACTGGAGAAAGGGCATCAGTCCGGCATTATTCGCGTGCAGATTAATTCTCGCTTTGAAGGCTGTCTGGAATATGAAACGCAATTACGTCGCCAGTTTTCATTACAGCATGTGCGGGTGATCCCTGGACTCGCAGATGCAGATGTCGGCGGGCGCTTAGGAATCGGCGCAGCGCATATGTTGATGGGATTGCTCCAGCCACAGCAAATGCTGGCGATTGGCTTTGGCGAGGCAACGATGAACACGCTGCAACGCTTAAGTGGGTTTATTTCGTCACAGCAAATCCGCCTGGTCACGCTCTCCGGTGGTGTCGGCTCTTATATGACAGGCATCGGGCAACTTAACGCAGCGTGCAGCGTCAACATCATTCCGGCGCCATTACGGGCATCTTCGGCTGAAATTGCCCAAACGCTGAAAAATGAAAACTGCGTCAAAGATGTCCTGTTAGCCGCACAAGCTGCGGATGTGGCCATTGTCGGCATTGGCGCAGTGAATCAAAAAGAGAATGCGACGATTATTCGCTCCGGTTATATCAGCCAGGGCGAACAGTTAATGATTGGTCGAAAAGGGGCCATTGGCGATATTTTAGGTTACTTTTTTGACGCTAAAGGTGACGTTGTCACGGATATCAAAATACATAATGAACTGATTGGCTTACCTTTAACCGCGATGACAACTATTCCAACTAGAGTAGGTGTCGCAGGGGGCGAAAATAAAGCCGAAGCGATCGCCGCTGCGATGAAAGGCGGCTACATCAACGCGCTGGTTACCGACCAGGATACTGCCGCTGCGATTTTACGTGGTTAATTTAGCATCACCTTATTACCGGGAACGATGGAGAACGTATAGAGGAACAGACAGAACGCTTAAGCCGAGGATAATCTAATGGCTCGACTCTTTACCCCTTCAGAATCAAAGCATTACCTGATGGCGCTGGACGCAGGCACCGGAAGTATTCGGGCTGTGATTTTCGACCTGGAAGGCAATCAAATCGCGGTAGGACAGGCGGAGTGGCGGCATCTGGCAGTACCTGACGTTCCCGGTTCAATGGAATTTGATCTGAATAAGAACTGGCAACTGGCGTGCGAATGTATGCGCCAGGCGTTACATAATTCTGGTATCGCGCCGGAATATATTGCAGCCGTTTCGGCATGTTCGATGCGCGAAGGTATTGTTTTATATAACAATGAAGGAACACCGATCTGGGCCTGCGCCAATGTGGATGCCAGAGCGGCGCGGGAAGTCAGCGAACTTAAAGAACTGCATAACAATACCTTTGAAAACGAAGTTTATCGCGCGACCGGACAAACGTTGGCTTTAAGCGCCATTCCCAGATTACTTTGGCTGGCGCATCATCGTTCTGATATCTACCGACAAGCGTCGACCATCACCATGATCAGCGACTGGCTGGCCTATATGCTCAGCGGCGAACTTGCGGTGGATCCCTCTAACGCTGGCACCACGGGACTTCTTGATCTAACCTCCCGTGACTGGAAACCTGCATTGCTGGATATGGCCGGACTGCGGGCTGATATTCTTTCTCCTGTCAAAGAAACCGGCACATTGCTGGGCGTGGTAAGTTCACAAGCTGCGGAACTTTGCGGCCTGAAGGCTGGCACTCCGGTGGTCGTGGGAGGAGGGGACGTACAGCTTGGTTGCCTGGGATTAGGTGTAGTGCGCCCGGCACAAACTGCCGTACTTGGCGGCACATTCTGGCAGCAAGTTGTAAACTTAGCCGCGCCGATGACAGACCCAGAAATGAACGTGCGCGTTAATCCCCATGTTATTCCTGGCATGGTACAAGCTGAATCTATAAGCTTTTTTACCGGACTCACCATGCGCTGGTTCCGCGATGCTTTCTGTGCCGAAGAAAAACTGATTGCCGAACGTTTAGGTATCGACACTTACACGCTGCTGGAAGATATGGCCAGCCGGGTGCCACCTGGGTCGTGGGGCGTGATGCCGATATTCTCCGACAGAATGCGCTTTAAAACCTGGTATCACGCTGCGCCTTCTTTTATTAACTTATCCATTGACCCGGATAAATGTAACAAAGCGACGTTGTTCCGCGCGCTGGAAGAAAATGCGGCGATTGTATCGGCGTGTAACTTGCAGCAAATTGCTGATTTCTCGAATATTCATCCTACATCGCTGGTCTTTGCAGGCGGAGGTTCAAAAGGGAAATTATGGAGTCAAATTCTCGCTGATGTCGCGGGATTACCCGTTAATATTCCGGTGGTCAAAGAAGCCACTGCATTAGGATGTGCCATTGCAGCTGGCGTCGGTGCCGGGATTTATTCATCAATGGCAGAAACTGGAGAACGTCTTGTACGCTGGGAACGGACGCATACACCAGACCCGGAAAAGCATGAACTTTATCAAGATTCACGCGATAAGTGGCAGGCTGTATATCAGGATCAACTGGGGCTGGTTGATCACGGACTGACGACATCGTTATGGAAAGCGCCTGGGTTATAGTTTTATTGACAGCCACATCCTGATAACCGTGGCTGTTAATTTTTGAGTATCGGTATTCCTATTTCTTTTCTTTATTAGGATTAGGTGATAACGGCTGGGCATGCCGGGAGTGAAATATATCTGCTAAACCGTATCAAGCCGCATGCCGAAGATGGTATGCGGTTTAGTATTGACGACTTTAGTCAGCAACCTCAAATGGCACATCAGCGCCGTTTTTTAATCCTCCATTTTATCCGCGATCGCGGATATCGCAGCGTTTATCCTGTATAGCGGATAAAATGCGTTTACAGATTGACTTTATCCTCACTAAGGGATAAAACTGACAATATCCCCTTGAGCGGATAAACTTCTTGTGGACGTATGGCATGATGAGCTTTCCGATGATCTATAGCCCAACGCAATTAGCGAATGCAATGAAACTGGTTCGTCAGCAAAATGGCTGGACGCAGAGCGAGCTGGCGAAAAAAATCGGCATTAAGCAGGCGACGATTTCGAATTTCGAGAATAATCCCGATAACACCACGCTGACGACATTTTTTAAGATATTACAGTCACTTGAACTCTCAATGACGCTATGCGACACGAAAAACGCTGCGCCAGAATCAACAGGACAGCAAGATCTGGAGTGGTAATGCCTAAACTTGTCACTTGGATGAACAACCAGCGGGTAGGCGAGTTAACGAAGTTGGCCAATGGCGCGCACACTTTTAGGTATGCGCCGGAGTGGTTAGCCAACCGTTATGCCAGGCCGTTGTCGCTATCGCTGCCATTGCAGAGGGGGAATATCACCTCTGATGCTGTGTTTAACTTCTTCGATAACCTGTTACCCGATAGCCCGGTTGTACGCGACCGGATCGTTAAACGTTATCATGCTATATCCAGACAACCGTTTGATTTATTGTCAGAAATAGGGCGAGACAGCGTTGGCGCCGTGACGTTATTACCAGAAGATGAAGCCGTAACGCACCCGATAATGGCATGGGAAAAGCTTACTGACGCCAGACTTGAAGAAGTATTAACGGCTTATAAAGCAGATATTCCGCTAGGCATGATAAGAGAAGAAAATGACTTTCGCATCTCGGTTGCTGGCGCGCAGGAAAAGACCGCGCTGCTCAGAATGGGCAATGACTGGTGCATTCCGAAAGGAATAACGCCAACGACGCATATCATTAAATTACCGATTGGTGAAATCAGGCAGCCCAACGCGACGCTCGATCTCAGTCAAAGCGTGGATAATGAATATTACTGTCTGCTGCTGGCGAAAGAACTCGGGTTGAATGTTCCGGACGCAGAAATCATAAAAGCGGGTAGAGTGCGCGCGTTAGCGGTCGAACGCTTTGACAGGCGCTGGAATACTGAACGAACGATTTTACTTCGCTTGCCACAGGAGGATATGTGTCAGACA